>JAUREJ010000002.1 GCA_030827475.1 Candidatus Poseidonia sp. | reverse complement strand
GCTCTTCTCGTGACCGTGACTGGACAGATACTGCATGCCATCGGTCACCACCATGACCAGGCCAACCCTTCGTCTCTTTTTGCTTTCACCGTTGGGTTCTACGAGCCTAACCTTCCGCTTTGTTCATCAAGGAGTTGCTCAACCGCACCATTGTCGCCAACGTAGCACAGTCTGGTAGTGCGTCTGATTTGTAATCAGACGGTCGGGGGTTCGAGTCCCTCCGTTGGCTCTTTTATCCAAAAAAAACAGCGATTCATATACTCGGTGGTGTAAATTGCAATCATGCTGGAATGCAATCTCGACGCCAAAGGAAAAGCAGCCCGATTGGTTGGTGGAATCATAGGGGTGGCATTCTCCCTCGTGCTGGCTGTCCTCCTTCTGACCGATGTGGTCACCCAGGACACCATCGGGTGGTACGTCGTCGCAGGCGCCTTCTTTGGAGGAGCGTTCGCTATTTTCGAAGCACGTGCTGGTTGGTGTGTGGTTCGGGCAATGGGCATCAAAACGCCGCTGTGATGAAAGCAACCCTCAAGAAGCGGCCCTTCCTCTCCCAACTGTGCCTGCACAGCTGTTGGACGGAAAGGCCTGTGCCACCGAAGTTGAAGCATCACTGCTTGAGCGGGTAAATGCACTCAAAGCAAATGGAATACAACCTCATTTGGCCGTTATCATCGTTGGCGACGACCCAGCATCGCATGTCTACGTAAACTCAAAGGTCAAAATGTGCGAACGGCTCGGCATTCGCTCCACCCACATCGCGCTCCCCGCCATTACGGCTGAAGAAACGGTTCGCCAACACGTGGCAGAATTGAATCTGCAGGATGACCTGGACGGGATTTTGATTCAATCCCCTCTGCCGAACCACATGGACGAGGAGGCGATGACCGACTTGATTCACCCCTCGAAAGATGTTGACGGCTTCCACCCCCAAAACCTTGGCCGTTTGGTGCAGGGGCGACGGGACGGGTTGCTTCCCTGCACCCCGAGCGGCGTCATGCGCATGCTGGATTGGGCCGGAATTGACCTCAAGGGAAAACGAGCCGTCGTTCTTGGACGCTCACGGATTGTGGGCATGCCAGCCGCTTTGCTCCTCGCCGCCCGTGGAGCGGATGCGACCGTTACGGTGGCCCATTCCAAAACCGAAGACCTGCCTTCGGTCTGCGCCGAGGCCGATGTTCTGGTGGCAGCGGTTGGCAGTCCCGAAATGGTTCAAGCCAGCTGGGTCAAACCCGGCGCTGTCGTGGTGGACGTGGGGATCAACCGCGTGGACGATGCCTCGCGCGAACGGGGATGGCGGCTCGCCGGAGATGTTTCTCCGGAGGTTGAACAGGTCGCATCGTGGCTCTCGCCCGTCCCCGGTGGCGTTGGACCGATGACCATCGCGATGTTGATGGAGAACACCGTGCGTTCCGCAGAGTTGCGCCATGGCGGCGGAACCGAATGAATAATACTCAACATGCCCACAACCAAGCGTGGCCCACGACCCTCGAGCACCTCGTCTTGCTGCCGTGGCCACGCTGACGGCCGCAGCCCTGTTTGTTGCAAGTGCGGCGAATCTCCAATTCAACATCGTCGGAACAAAGGGCATCGGCATCGAAGAAGGCGTCACCGTCGCCCTTGCCGCAGTGGCGATCCTCATCGGAAAGCTCGCAAACAAAGAGCGTGAAATTCCCGAACTTGGTCAGCAACGCGAGCGGAGCGATATCGAAGATTTCGGTCAAACCCTCACGCGGACGAACACGTCAAGCTCCACGGCATCGGTCAACCCGACCACGGCCTCCATCATCTCTGGCATCCTCGGCGAGACGATGACCGCAGAAAGCCAAACAGTGCAATCCGCCATCTCCACCTTGTCCACGGGGGACTTCGCCGCCAACGTAGAGGCCGTGCTTCAAGCCCCAGCAGCAGCCAATCAAAATCTTGCAGCCTTGGAGCCCAGGCGTTCAGAAGAAGCCAAGCCCAATAGAGCGAACGTTCGTGATGCCAACCCAACCGATGAGACGACGGGAGAAACCCTGCAACGGGTTCTTGTCAAGGCCGTGCCCCTCCCGGGCCGAGAACATCAGCCAGCCGTTGACCCCGCCAGCATCCCGGGCCTTGAACCGAACCGAGTCTTTGTCCGGGAAGGTGTTGCGAGCGTGCCCCTACCGGGACCAGCGCCGATGAATGAAGTCACCATTCCCCATGACGATACCAACGGAGGTTCACCCCTCGCCGCCAAACCAGAGGCCACGGAGGACGGGGATGACGAAACGACACCATCCCCAACACCCCTTTCGTTTGAATTGCCGGATTTGTCCGGTCTTTGGGGGGACGATGAACCAACACCATCGCCCACTCATGAAGAGCCGTTGATCGCACCTGAAGCATCGGAGGCGACCGTAATTTCATCCGTACCTTCGCTGCCCGACCTCGAAGACCTCTTCAATGCCCCCCAGTCGACCCGCCAACCGGTGATGGCGACACCGAATCTGCCAGATCTTGACGATTTGTTTTGAGAAGAACCCTTGAAAGGGAGCGGGCATCACGGGAAAATGTGTGGACGCAATCGGTGGATTTGCATTCGCATTCATCGCACAGCGACGGTCAACACGACGTGGCGACCGTTGCTCGCCTGATGCACGAAGCCGGTGTCAAAACATGGGCGTTGACCGACCATGACACCACCGACGGCTGGAAGGAGGCCAAGAAGGAGGCTTTCAAAAACGGCATCCGCTTTGTTCCAGGTGTTGAAATCACCTGCGAGCCAGCGCTGATGCCCAACGCCGCACACATGGCGAAACAGGGGAGAGAACGGGCTTCCTCCTCATGGCATCTGTTGGCTCTCTTTCCCGACCACGACCCCACCCAGCATGATGTCCGCATGGAGGCGTTCAAGGCGTGGCTCGCTCCAAAGCAAGACGGGAGAGGGCCGAGGATGCGAGCCATGTGTGCTCGTCTCACCGAACTTGGCATGCCCGTTGATGTGGATGCCGTCATGAAACGGGCCACCGGTTCCGTAGGGCGGCCCCACCTCGCCGAAGAAATGGTGCACCTCGGATATGTTTCCTCAAAATCCGAAGCCTTTGAGACTTGGATTGGCGACGGTTTGCCGGGCTTTGTGGCCCACATCAAGCCGACCATTTCGGAAGCGGTACAGGCCGTTCATGACGCAGGAGGCTTGACATCGCTTGCCCATCCGTTGTACTACGGCGTTCCCACCGAAGTCCTCTTGGACGCCCTTGTTGAACATCAGGTGGACAGCGTGGAAGCGGTCCACCGAAGTCACGACGATGCCTATCGCCAGGCTCTGATGGAAGGAGCACACGAACGCGGGTTGGGCGTCACCGTCGGATCGGATTTCCACGGCTTGGATTATCAGCCGAGACCGGGCCATATGCCGGTGCCCAACGACCGTCTTCTCAAGCCCCTTCGGCCCGAGTAAATCGGTCAGCAAGCATCGCCGCTTCAAACAGCACGATGACGGGGACCGCCACCAAAAACAAGGAGAGCGGGTCAGGTGGTGACATCAAAGCACCAAGAACAAAGGCACCAAACCAAATCCCTCGTCGAGATTGAGCGAGTTGTCCTCGGCTGACAAGGCCCGAACGAAGCACCACTGTGGTGACAAGGGGCGCTTGAAATCCAACGGCTGAGGCTGCGAGCAGATTGACGATGAATCCGGCGTAGCTTGAAAGCCGCCATTCGGTTGAGAGGCCCGCTTGTTGGGCATCGTTGGTCAAGTAGTCAAGCAACATCGGGATGAGGGCGTACCAAGCGTAAAGCAGTCCCATGAGCATCAAGGTGCTTGCCGCCACCACGGCCAAGATGACTGTAGGCCCGGGTCGAGGCAACCGGACATCCAGTTCCTGAAGGCGAGTTTGGATGGCCTGATGGCGTGCGCCGTGCCGCGCCACCTGCGTCACCATGAACATCACCACCAGCATCAGACCAAAGGAACCCGCAATTCGAAGTTGCAGGAACAGGAACTCCACCGGGGAAACCACGATGATGTCAACGTCGGAGGGAAGGCGGTCTGCATCGATCAACCACGCAATGAGGCGACTTGAGGCAGGAAAAGCGCTCACAAACCCAAGCACAAAGAAGCCGAGGTACACGGGGAGTGAGCGTTGAAGACCGTCCTTTAGCGCAAGCAGAATTTGGCCACCGGATGAATCCGTCAACCGTTGTACGGTGTCCTCAATGGCATCGTAGGTCATACGTTTACGCCTCTTCTCCCAAGGAAGGGGGAGATGCCCACACATATGAAGGCGTAGAATCAATGAAACTTCGCCCTTCTTTCTTCAAGCGATAGAGGCGATACACAACAAAGCCGGTCATCCATAGGGAAGGAAGGCTCAGCAACATCGCCTGCCACATCCGATCATCGCCATAATCGTTCATGATTCGGACCTCCATCACCGAGTCTTGGTCTTCGTTCGCCTCGTAGTGCATCACGATGAAGTGGTAGATTTTCGGCGAGGTGATGTTCAAACTCAAGGTGGTTTGGGGTGCGACGGTATGGTGTTCTCCCAACGACCGCATCACCTCCCAATCGATGCTCCCGGTTTCCATGGCAGGCACGCTGGTTTCAACCATCACGACGACGACCTCAAGCAACCCGCCCTCGTTCAAATTGGTGATGTTTGAAACGACGAAGTCACCAGGCTCGAACTTTTGGATGATTTCAAACGTGCTGTCTCCAGAACCGAGCCGGAACGAAACACGGTCGTCAACGGTTTCCTCTTGATAGTTGACCGCCATCAGCATCGTGGTCAACAACAGCAACATGACCACACCTTCGACAAAGATGTGGCGACGAATCTTTTCCTTCGTGAATCCCTTGATGAAGGAACCGTAGTCGTTTCGAAGGCGCGGTTGAAGATGGTGAATGAACAAGGCTCCGATGGCACCGATGAGGATGCCGAGGGGGATATCAACGACCCAGTGAATTCCAAGATAGAGAATGGTGAACATGAACAACGCCGTATTGAGCAAAACGAAGAGATGGTAGGGCCAATGACGCCAGGTGCGCAGGGTTTCCCCGGATTCTTTGACATGGAGGTAATTGAGCATAAGAATCCCGAAGGGGATGGCCACGTGCAAACTCGGAACGGCGTTGTCCAACGGGTCATGCAGGGCGTAGAAGACGGTGTACCAGCCCTCTTGGTAGAGCAAGGCGTCCATGCCTGGAATCCACGAAGACGTCACCTCGACGTTGAAAAACAGGTAATAGGGGACGGCGAGCGCATAAATGAGCAAATAGTTCAACGTGACTTTGTCGGTCATGTCCCGGTCGCCCGTGAACGCAAAATAGACCGTGGTGACATAGATCAGGAAAAGATAGACAAAGAGGTAATGAAAATTCAGGAACTCCGTTAGGGTGTCATTGGCGAAGGCATCTTGAACCCATTTCGTGAATTCTCCTTCAAGGCCATACACCCACGAGGTCCAATGTCCCGTACGTGTTTTCATGGGCTCGTTCAGTTTGTCGGTGATGGATTTCCACCGAATAATAACGATGTAACCCATGGCATGGAGGTAGTAGCGCTTGTCATGAAATTCCTGCGCCCAAGCCCGCCATGGAATGCGTTCGCCGGGTTGATGGCGGGTGAAATACCAGCAAATAACCGGCGTGAGGACCAAAATCATCCCCATCATGATTTCATAGGGGTCCATGGCGATGAGGCGGGACATGTCGGTTTTATGCGTTCGGGCAAGAGCGTTTGGCCACGGGCCGATTCCGTCACCCTCGGCCGCTAGCAAACCTTGAGAAAGCAGGCCGGGATGCAAACGCATGGAGGAGGTTGAAGCGTGGGTCCAGGCCCCCGAAAACACGCTTAATAGCCTCCGGCATGGAATCGTCCACTTCGACGGCATCGAGTTTGACATCCGGGTGACGGCGGACCGCCAACTCGTCGTCCACCACGATCGAGATGTTTCGGTTCCCAAGGTTCATTTGAGCGACAAATCGCCTTGGGTGGAGGAATGGACGTTGGATGACCTCGTTGGCCTCGGCTTCCTTGCCTTCGACGACCTGCTTGACGATGCTGAAGTTCAACGCCAATGGGTGGAAAAGGGGAAGATGGGGTGCATCGAAATCAAGCGACCCCATCCCAAAGCCACCCCAGGAGGAGGCTATTTTGGCCGTCAACGCCACAACGAACACATCGCTCTGGCCATGCGACTCGCTGAAGACGCGTTGGAACAACGGGCCATACCCGTTGAAAACACGGTGTTCTATGCTTTTCACAAAGGCATGCCCGAATCCGCTGCACTGGCCGGAACCTCACGCCCGTGGGCGGCGTTGATACCGTACATCCCGCCCTACGGGAATCGCACGACACAGCGGTTGCAAGCCTTCCCGCAATACCTGACCACGCCGTTTCGGCGACTCGTTCGACGTCATGAACAACAGGGGAGTTCAATGCTCCCGTGTGCCGTGGAATATTTCCATTCACGGACCCGCCATCTATCGCTCGGACGGGCGGTTGGCCTCCGGGATGGTGGAAGGCAACGTTTGGACCGTCACCGCAACGGCATGGCGACCTATGTTTGGCCGACACGACCTCAGATTGAACACGACCTGCTTCGAGCGGGATTGACGGGATTGACGGACCATGCAGATCCAACGTTGACATGGCTTCCCTCAGGACATCCGAGATGGAACCAACCGGGAACACGTCCCCTGGACGATGAGCAATGGAACCGGCTTGCATCGGCCGAACATGACGACCATCAAACCATTCTTGCAGAGCTGCAAAACGAGACCCCGACGTGGGCCGAGGCCGACGTGGCGCGCCGAAGGCAACTTGTGGAAGAATGGAGGTCGGCTTGGTCATGGTCGGGCAGCCTTGAATCGGTTTTGGCTTCCGCCAACGGAACAACACCGCCGTGGTCTGCACCCCGACTCATCGGTCACCGTGGAAGCGGCAAGACATCACGGCCGGTCCTGCACCCTCACTCAAGGTGACGCAGAGACTGTTCTTCGGCGATGTATTTTGGCCGGTAAATGGGCGTACCTTTTCCACCTCGCATGACGGTGCGTTCGTCAAGGATTTGTGCACCGATGCCGGCGACGCGAGCCCAACCAAAGAAGGTCGTGTAGTAGGTGGGGTCGGTGAAACCGATGTGGTGGAGCAGCGCCCCGCTTGCGATGTCAACGTTGGCGTTTGGATTCGAGATTTTTGGATTCTCGGACAGCACCCGCGGCGCGACTTCGCGAAGCGTGCGAATGATTTTGAAATTCTCATCGTCCGGGCAAAGTTCCTCCCCAAGGGCAAATTGAACGGTTGCCCTCGGGTCCTCCGCTCGAAGAACAGCATGGCCGAAACCAAACACCGGGCGTTTCGCAGCGAGTTCACCGCGAACGAAGGCTTCCACTTCGTCGGGATCGCTCGTTCCGATGCGGAGGACAAACTCAAGGCAAGATTGGTTCGCTCGTCCGTGAAGTGGGCCGGAAAGAGCGTTCATCGCTCCTGCGATGGAGGCGTAAACCGTGGCGTGGCCGGAAGCGACGGCTTTCCCAGTAAAGGTGGAGAGGTTTCCGCCGCCGTGGTCCATGTGAAGGACGAGATAAGTGGCAAGAATGCGTTCCATCAAGTCTCGGTCGACCCCGTCAAGGTCGAGGGTGTGTACGAACCGCTGAACCATAGAAGCCGAAAGATCGTCTTCTGGGATGTTCTCGCCCCGACCTTCACGAATGCGGAAGAGAAGCGCCATCATCCGAGGCATACGAGCGATGAGGTTGAGAGCGTCCTCCCGCCAATCCCCCGTGGTGTCCAGCATTCCGAGGGTGTGAATGCCGATGCTCAGCCAGTCCATGGGGTGACCGTCTCGAGGAAGGGTGTGGAAGACGGCGGCGACGCTGTTTGGAACGGCGCCCCGAGACCCCAAATCGGTACGAAAGGCCTCAGCTTGCGCAGGGGTTGGGAGTTCCTTGTTGAACAGCAGGTAGACGATGTCTTCCGGGGAGAAATGGGCGAGTTCCGCGATGGGGTACCCGCAGTAGTGAACACCCTCGGTGGGCGTCACAAACGATGTGCGGCAGGTGCCGACGGGAATCCCCCGAAGTCCAGTGTTGAGATGGGAGCGGTTGACGGTGAACATCGGTTCATCTCCAGTCATCCCTCGCCCTCCAAAAGGGCCGACAGCCATGTTTCGTATAAAGGCGGCTCATGCAAAAATCGCCCGGTTCAAACGGTGTGCCTAACAACACCGCCGCAGGCTATCGGTTGAATCATCTTTTTTCAACCGGCCACGTTCTGAAGCCTTTGGTTGAGGTTCGGTCGGCGAACACATGGAGACGGATGGTTTGCCCGTCCACCACGATGGCGTTTTCAGCATCGATCCCCGGACATGCGGCCTTGGTTTTGTCCCATGCCGCGGGTGTTACGAGGTTCTCCCCCCACCACGGGAAGGCCTTGCATTGTTGGGGTCGAACGTCGTAGATTGAGCATTGCTTGTGTTCGTTCAAATGAATGCAAACCCCATCCTCCTCGCGACTTTTGAGCACGTAACGGCCGTCAAAGGTTTTCCGAGTGTCACGTTCCAACCACGAACCAACGTCTAGGCCGGCATGCTCGGCGAGTCGCTCAGCATCATCGGGTGAGAGGTAAACGATACCGCCTGGTTGGTCGCAGCATCGTCCACAATTTGGCTGGCATTGGAAAGCAACGCCCTCCATCCACCACGGTGCCCTCATTCCTCTTCACCAACCAAGACGGTTCGTGGAGTGATTCTGGAGAGACGTACCGGGGAGCGAGGCTTATCCTCTTCGTTGAGAAGGTCGGTCGCAGAAATACCAACCTCGTCAACGTTCCATTCGCCTTCGGGTTCGTAGGAATCAAACGAAGAGGCAGGGTTGGATGCTGTTCCAACTTCCGTTTCCGAGGCCAGCTCAGCGTCAAGATTGCGTAGGGGGGAGCGACGTCGGCCAACCTTCCGTCGGGCGTTGGCCGGTTCAAGGGCTTCAAACGGCGGCAGAGGTCCTCGTTCAGGGTCGAGTTCAACGAGACGTTCTTCGATGCTTCGCAACTCATCTGCGATGGTGATGAGTTCATCGATGTCCGCTTCCAAGGCCCGTTGTCCCAGCATCACCATCTGGTCTTCCAGACGGTTCAGTTCGTTGGATGTCGCAGCGGCGGATTGCTCGGTCCGCACCAGACGGGACTCTATCTCTTCATCGAGATCGATCAGCACATCAACCGCACGTTCGACGTCTTCGAAATTCAAGGGTTCCCGGTTGGAGATCAAATACTTCTCTCGCTCGTGAACGTCCAGCACCGATGGTCGACCGGGGGTGATGTGTTCGATGGTCTCGCGCACATTTTGCTCAAACCTCGCCGTGTGGGCCGCCGCAGTGAGGTCCTCATCAAACGAAGGAGGAAGGTAATCGTCGTCCTCCCACGGCTCCACGTTCGCACGCAGGTCAATTCCGCCGGGTTGAACGCTTGAGTAGACGCTGTCGAGCACTTCACCGACCATAGAGGCGGCGACGTCTTCAATCCGCTTGCTTTCAAGAGCGTTCGAGGTCGTTGATGGACCTCCTTGGAGGAAGGTTGTCAAATCGTCTTGCTCCAGCAGAACACCGCCGTTTTCCAAAGCGAGGGCGACCCGCTCGAGGCGACCGTCGACAGCTGCCCACCCGGCCGGGTACTCCCTTGCGATTTGGGCGAGATGAGGGTCTGCAAGGAGCAGATTCTTTTGCGCACAGCGCCACCGTGCGTACGCCATCATCGTTCCAACAGAAGGAGGCAACAGGGAGGCAACGGTGGCTTGAAGCAAGACCTCCTTCAAGCGGGAGGAAGGAAGGGCATCAAGGGGTAAGCGACAGCCCACCACCACGTGAACTCCAAGATTCAATGCTCTGTCAATCAGCACGCCCATCTGATGTTTCCAATGTTCCTCGGTTGCAAACAGATGAAGGTCATCAACCATCAGCGCTGTTGCTCCCGGCAAGGCTTCCTGCCAGTGTGCACCCGTCGGGTCCACACCGTGAAGGTCGGCTGCCGAGACAGCGAGAACATGGCCTTCGTTGCGACGCAACAGTGCTTGACCGGTGGCATGGAGCAGGAGCGAGATTCCGGACGAGGCATCGCCCTGAAGGAAAAGCGGGTTGAATCGTTGACCGGGCGCATCCACAACCGCTTCGCACAGGCGCGTGGCATCGAAATTCTCTTCAGCGACGAACCACCGTTTGAAGGTCCGTTCGTTGGACCACGCTAAGCGAGAAGGAAAATCGGGAATCGGACCGCGCTTAAGGGCCGAGACGTGGGCCGATGGAGATGAATCCTCGGTGTCGCTGAGGCCATGCAGGGCGTACGATGCTCGACCGCGTTGTTGTTCCAAAACTTGGCTCCAAACGGGCCGCCCGTCATCTTCAACCCCGATGTAAGCGGATGGGACCCCGTGGTCGTTTTCGTCAACAGGTTGTGAATTGAGTCGCTGTTGCAATTGACGTAAACGCTGAGCGACGTGGTCGGCATAGGTTGACCCCTCCTCGAGAAAATTCCGGTGTTGGGGGACATTCGGTCCGAGGACACGTTCGGCGATGAGGTCATACGTTGGTCGTTGAGGGACCCCGACGCGCTGAAACACCGAGAGAGGGCGCTGTTCAACCGATGTGACGCCACGAAGGGTGTTCAACTTCGACCGAGCAGGTTCATGGTTCGTTCCCTCGCTGTGGTGCGGCGATACGCCCGCTGAAGGGGCAGGAGAAACTCCATGATCACCGAGGTGTCGCTTGGCGTCGTCGAGCACCGAGCGCAGTTTCGTCGGCGTGCTCAAGACGCATCACCTTGGTAGCGCTTGAGGGCCTCGCCCTTCTCGTTGTAAAGAGCACTTGACTCCATGTCCTTCTCGTCGTAGGTGGTCCATTCACGGTAAACCTCCTCCATGTCAAGCGTTTTTTGCTCGTAACTTGCGGTTTCCCGTGCAGGTTTTGCCTCGTCACGGTGAACGGGCATCAGACTGCTTGAGAGCGGTTGCCCGTTGTTGCTCGCCGGCAAGGTCACGGTTTGGAACGAAGTGGGGCCGGGAAAACCTCCCGAATCGACATTCGGCGACGCCGCCACAACATCACGAAGTTCGGGCGAAGGCCCCGCCAAATGACGAGAACCTTGCCGTTCAACCGCTTCGGTTTGACGAAGGGTAAAGGCATCCATGTTTTCTTTTCTGAAGGCATCGGTTGGACGGGGCTTTTCTGGCCAGGGGGGAAGCGATGCACTCGTGTGCGCAAGCGCAGCGGTCTGTCGCTGATGGCCGCTGACTTCAGGTTGAGGCAAACCCGGATTTTTTTTCCGACTTGGGAGCCGCTGCGCTTTCCGCATTTTGGGAATGCTTGCTGGAGTGGGTGCCTTTAATGATGGTGTGGAGCGGCGCCGGGTCGGTTGAACCGCATCTTTCTCACCTGCTTTGAAGCGAGGTGATTCGGTGATGTACCGACCTTCGTTGAATGAGGCTTCGGTTTGGGGGCGCCATGTCGTGGCACCAATGGTCGTTGGAGGCTGGAGTTCATCGCTGAGAAGTCGTGCTGAGGCAGGAGGTTGGCCGGGGTTCTGCCAGCCCTCAACGACGTCGCTGAGGGCTGCGGTGGCCTCGGCCCTAGCCTCGTCACCGACGTGAGAACTCCCGCCTTCAAGGACGGGCTCAACCGACGATGAACCGGCTCCCAATTTTGCGCCTTGGTGTTGAATTTGAGCGGCCAACCACTGCTCTTCCTCCTCGTCAGGAGCAAGCAAAAAGGGTTCATCCCAAAGCAAATCGGGCTCGTCAAGCCAAGCATCCAAAACGCCACGAGAGAGTTCGGTTGACTCGCTGAGCAGGCCATGGCGAATCGAGGTGTCAAACATCTCCAGGTCGGTTGAGCACAACACGGCATGGTCGTTGAAGCGTGCTCCGTCGCACAGAGAGCGGAAGAGGTTGAGCATCACATCGTCACCAAAGGCGTTCCCAAGCCGATCCAACCCATCGATGACGAGGACGCTGCGTTCGTTGCCCCATTGAAATCCGTTCACCGTTGCGAGCAGGGAGGCTCGGTCCTCCACCACCTCATACCCCCCGTGTGGAGAGAGAAGTGCATAGCATTGGGGGCGTGGCAAACGTTGGGTCACTTCTGTGGATGCATGCGGTAGCCCGAACAACCCCAACACCGGAATCCCTCGTTCCGCCAGTTCTACGGCGAGGTGAATCATCGGGTGCGGGTCTGGGGTGTCGAGGAGATACACGCCTCCGGGGGAAAGCGCCTGCTTGTCCGTCGTGCCTGTGGACGACCGACGGCGATGTTCTGAGGAGAGTGCGATTTCTTCAATGTCCTCCAACCTGGCAGCTCTTCGCCAGGAGGCCGCTGGTAGTTGCACCGAGGACCACCATGAATCCCCATCCCCTTCGGAGGGTTGATGCTCGAGATGCAGGACGCTTTCGGGGTGGTTGGACATCGTGGTTCGCAGAGCGTTCATGGTGAGTTCGTACAACCGTACATCGTTGTCAACGTTCAGAGCATCGTCCTCGATGGCCATGAGTGCATTGAGACCCACCGAGGCCACGTCACCGTTGTGAAACGCCATGACGGGATGACCAAGCCGAAACAGGAGCCACCCTTGTCGTCCTCCTTCACCCGCAGATGCTCGGATTTCGACAGCACCCGATTGTTCGTGGACCGCTAAGTTCCGAACCAAAACCCGCAGGACATCAACGCCTCCTCGGCGTTCCTCCAGCAAATCACCGTGCTCAAACTCAACCACGCGTCCGCACCCTACACGCCCTCTTCGCCAAACCCCCTCTTGAAGAGTGCGGCGTCCGGATTCCGTTCGTCCTTGGTTTGGGATGCTCTTCGGCGCTGCCGACCTCGCCACCTCTGCTTGGAAAGGCGAATATCGATGCTGATTTCTTGAAGACGAAGGCTTTCAAACCTCATCGCTCTCTTACCACCATGGAACCGTTCAGCGCCGGGCCGCTCGACGGTGACGAAGAAAAGGAGCTGCACGACGGCTTGGCACTGTTTGACGAAGGCCGATTTTGGCATGCACACGAGGCTTGGGAGGCGTTGTGGAACCGACTGAAGCAACGGCAGGCTCCGCCCGAGGAGATTCTCCTCGTCCAAGGCTTCATTCAAACTGCAGCCTTGTTACTCCATCACCAACGACGAAACCAAGCAGGCGTCGAGAAACAGTGGACGAAGGTCCACTCCAAACTTGAAGGTTGGTCCACTGCATGGGGCCTTGATGTCGCCCTTCATCTCGAGACCATCGCCAACTATGCAGAAGATAACGGCAGTTGGAAGCTCGTCGCAGCCGAACACCAATTCCCTCGAACGAGGGATTGAAGTGGACGCTTCCCCTCTCGGGACCATGGGTGGAGCATCTTCAGCGCTGCCACCTGACATGCTCCCGTTCATCCAAACCTCGGTGGCTCAACCGTTCATCAACGGGCGCAATGCGGGACTCGGAGCGAGTGCTGGGCTTGCCGTCGTGCTTTTTGCTCTGCTTTCCCTGTTTGCGTTCTCGGCCCCTATCGCCGGCCTCGTCGCCGCCGCAGTGGCCGGAATGAACGTGACCGTGGTGCTGCTTCGTTACCGAGGACATGTGACCACGCCGCTTGCCGTGAACATGAATCACCCGTTCATGGACGGTGAGCCGCTTGGCGAGGCCGCCTTGCTCGTTCGCTTTGCCGACGGAACCTGGCGAGACCCCGGTGCACACCGGGTTCGTCTTGTCCCCGACGAACTGATTGGAGGGTTCAACCTCGCTCATGACACATTTGATTTCCCCGTTCTCGGCCACTTCAGCGAAGCCAAGGAGCGCACGCCAACCCTCACCCGCCACCTGACCTTGATCAACCAAGCCATCGCCCTGCGCGACGCCGTGAACGATGTCCCCGACCCCATCGAGGCCGCCCGGGAACGCGAAGCGATGGACACCGGTTTGCTCGAGCGTTCTTGGTTGGAAGAAGAGGAGAGCGTGGAGGTTGAAAGCCCGCTGGTGTCGTTTTTTAGGAAGAAAGAATGAAGGTTTCCGCCTGATTTCAGCCCTTACCTTGAAAACCCGTTCGCCCGACGAGGGTCCGTGCCTACCAACGAAACTTGGATGTCAAAGGTTGAGCAATTGGCTTCCAGTGAGCAGGAAACCTTGCTCGGCACGTCGCTCTCCAGGCGTTTTGCACGCCTTCCGCTTTGGTTGAATCATCCTGCCAACATCGGCGCCTTCTACGGTATGCTCGTGGCGTTGGCGCTTCTTCTCCCCTATGCATTTGGCGAGGAGGGCAACGAAGTCTGGGCCGTCCAGTGGCTCTATCACACCTCGCTCCTGCTCGTTGCTTGTGCCTTCCTGGGCTTCATTTCCTTGGTCCTTGTCGCCTTTTCCAAGCGGCACCCCGTCACCCCGCCGCGTGCGTTCCTCTACCCGATGCCCTTCCTGGGCTTGGCACTGCTGACCGTTGACCGAACCGGTTTGCTCGGCATGCCGGCGCTCTTGGTTTGGACCCTGCTCTTGCTTCCTGGACCGGTCTACGTCCACCTATCCTGGGCGCCCCGATGGCGATTGCTTTGCATGGTCGAAGACGGCAACGACCCCTTTGTTGGTTTGGAAGCCAAAAACGAGGGCACCGGGGACGCTGAAGATATGGTCGGCGAGGACGCCGAAATGCTCGAAGTCGTGGACGCCTTTGAAGCGGAGTGAAGGTTAGATCACGCCGATTTGCGGCCCAACTTTCTCAAACACGGCCAAGACATCGTCAAGGTCCTGACGGGACAAACCCGCCGACATTTGGGTTCGGATGCGGGCTTTGTCTCGAGCGACCATCGGGAAGACGATGGCGCCTGCCATCACCCCTTCGTGGCCAAGCGCTTGCGTCATGGCTTTGGCCGTGCTGGATTCGCCGCACATCACGGGAATGATGGGCGTGACCGAATCGCCCGTGTCGAAACCCATGGATTGGAGTTCCTTGCGGAAATAATTCGTGTTCTCCCACAAACGAGCGTGGTGCTCTGGCTCTTCCATCAACACCTCAATCGCTGCTTTTTGGGCTGCAGCAACGCCAGGGGGTTGGGAGCCGGAAAGCAACCACGACCGAGAATGATTGAGGGCGTGGGTGCGGGTCATTTCCGTCCCGGCAAGAATACCACCCTGCACGCCGAGCGCCTTGGAAAACGAACCGGTCTCGAAGTCGACCTTGCCTTGAAGCTTGAAGTGGTCGACAATACCGGCACCTCCGTCACCCAAAACACCTTCACCGTGGCAGTCGTCAACATACACCATCGCTCCGTGCTCTTCAGCAAGAGCGGTCACCTCATCGAGCGGTGCGATGTCCCCGTCCATGGAGAAGACGCCGTCGGTAATGATGAGTTTCCGATCTGCATCTTCGTTCGCCTTGAGCACGGCTTCCAATTCGCCCATGTCGTTGTGGGCGTAAACCGCTCTGGAGGCTTTGGTCAGGCGGACGCCGTCGATGATGGAGCCGTGGTTGAGTTCATCGGAGATGATCACGTCTTGCGGACCGGCTACCAACGAGGGGATGAGGCCAACGTTCACCGTGTAACCTGCCGAATAGATGAGCGAGGCTTCAACGCCTTTGAATTCGGCGACTTTTTTCTCCGCTTCCAAGTGAATGTCCATCGTTCCTGCGATGGCTCGAACCGACCCGCTCCCGGCTCCGTACTTGGTGGTGGCTTGTTGCATCGCAGTGACCACTTTGGGGTGCGTGGTGAGGTTGAGGTAATTGTTCGCCGAGAGCATGATGGTGGGTTTTCCATCCATTTGACAACGAGGTTGATTTGGGCCCTCAAGCGTGGGCGGCTCCCAAAGCAGAGACATCTCGTTGAGTTCGTCGTAACGCGCTTTCATCCACGACATGTCACCGGGCATAGGGCTTCCTCATGCACCCTTAGCAAAGGGTGTTCAAGGTCTTTTGTCTGCTTCGTCTTGGTGCACAAACGCCTCAACATCCCTATCGCTCAGGTCAACGAAGGCACCTTCTTTGACGTTGAAGGCCGCCAAATTCAAGCCCCCAATCGCCAACCGTTCAAGAGCGATAACCTCATGGCCAAGTGCTGCAAACATGCGACGCACCTGCCGCTTTTTCCCCTCGGTCACGCTGACCAAAGCGATGTTGGGAGACTCAACGACCAGTTCTGCCGGAAGGGTGAGATACCTCTCAATGTCGCCATTGACCTCCAACTCAATGCCGATGCCCTCGGCGAACCGTGCACCGTCAGCCGAATTGAGCGGAGCAGCCGTCGTCACGCGGTAGCGTTTCGTCACCTGCTTTTCTGGAGAGGCGATACGATGAACCAGATCCCCGTTGGTCGTCACCAGCAAGAGGCCAGTCGTGTCTTCATCGAGGCGACCGACCGAAACCAGGCGTTCAAATTCGTTGGGGGTGACGTGAGGGCGAAAGACCTCAAACACCGAACGTTTTCCCAACGCCGCCTCCTGTGAATTCAGACGTGAGCAGACGACACCTCGGGGTTTGTTGAGCAAAAACGTCCGCTCCACGGACGGCAAACGAAGCGTTTCACCTCTGAAAGCAACATCTTTTTTCGTCGCATTGAATTGAAAAGCGATGTCCTTGACCACCGAGCCGTTGACCGTGACCTCACCCGACCAAATCGCTTCTTTGACCTCACGTTTGGAGGTGAAATGCCCCGTCTTGGAGAGGAATTGGTGCAATCGCAGTTTCATTGCTTCCGCTCTCGATGCCACCTTGGAGCCACGCACTTAGCCGTTTCTCCGAAAACGCGCCGTGCTCGGGCGTTTTTCAGAAGCGTCCGAATCAGGCATCGGGTTCGTCTTCATCCTTTTCACGGGTGAGGAACACCAGCAAGAAGAGCACGACAACAATGCTGGTGAAGTATTGGCCAAAGGAGACCGAGAAGCCCGGTTCATCCCAAACGAGAGGATTCAAGCTGTCGTAATCGTCGGCGTCGTCCACACCGTCCCCGTCGTCGTCTTCATCGGCGTTGTCGCCCAAGCCATCACCGTCGGTGTCGACGGATTCATTGGCGTCGTAAGGGAAGGCGTCGACGGTGTCTCGAACACCGTCGTTGTCATCGTCGTCGTCGGCCCTGTCACCAATGCCATCCCCGTCAATATCCGTGCAATCGTAGGCATCGTTCGGGAACAAATCGCCGTTCGTGCCCTCGGCGTTATCGCCGCAACCGTCGCCATCGCTGTCGAGCCATTGAGATGCATCGTTGGGCAAGAAGTCCCCGTTGTCGCCGTAACCATCGCCATCGCTGTCCACGGATTCACCGGCGTCGTTGGGGAACAGATCCGAATTGTCACCAATTCCGTCGCCGTCAGCATCGCCGCATTCGCTTGCATCGTTGGGGAAACGGTCGCCGACCGTGCCCTCTGGGTTGTCACCGCAGCCATCGCCGTCGGTGTCAACGGTCTGCGTCGCATCGTTGGGCAGGAAGTCGGCGTTGTCGCCAACCCCGTCACCGTCTGCGTCATCCGATTCAGAAGCATCGTTGGGGAACGCATCGGCATTGTCGCCAACCCCGTCACCGTCACTGTCTGCTGATTCATTAGCGTCGTTCGGGAAGAGGTCCCCGTTGTCGCCAACGCCGTCACCGTCGCTGTCAGGGCATTCCGTGGAATCGTTGGGGAATTGGTCACCGTTGGTTCCCGTGGCGTTGTCACCACAACCGTCGCCATCGCTATCAGCGGATTGCGAGGGGTCAAAGGGCAGGAAGTCGCCGTTGTCACCAACACCATCAGCGTCCGTATCAATGGTCTCGTTCGCATCGCCGGGGAAGAGGTCGCTGTTGTCACCAACGCCGTCGCCATCGGAGTCAGCGGATTCGTTTGCGTCCGAGGGAAAAGCATCGCCGTTATCGCCAACGCCATCGCCGTCCGTATCGACGGTCTCGTTCGCATCGTCGGGGAAAAGGTCGCTGTTGTCACCCACACCGTCGCCGTCTTGGTCTCCGGATTCATTGGGGTCGTTGGGGAAGCGGTCAGCGTTGTCACCAACGCCGTCGCCGTCAGTATCATCCGATTCGTTGGCGTCGTAGGGGAACTCATCGTTCACATCGTCCACGCCGTCGTTGTCATCATCATCGTCCATGAAATCGCAAACGTTGTCGCCGTCGAAGTCAACGGGAACGGAAAGGTTCGACAAGGGGTTTGTGCCACACGTTGATTCGTCAGCATCGGACCATCCATCGTCGTCGTCGTCCGTATCAACAGCGTCGCAAACACCGTCGCCATCGTTGTCAAAGTCCGTCGGCAACGAAGCGTTGTCGGTGGAGCTGGAACCGCATGTTTCCTCCAAGGTGTCGGCAAACCCATCGTTGTCGTCGTCCGTGTCGGCGTTGTCGCCGGTGCCGTCACCGTCGTTGTCCGACCATTCGGTGCCGTCGTAAGGCCACAGGTCGCTGGTGTCCTCAACGCCGTCGTTGTCATCATCCGCATCGGCGTTGTCACCCGTGCCGTCGGCATCCGTGTCTTCCCATTCGTTCGGGTCAAGCGGGAACGGGTCCAACGTGTCGTTGTAGCCGTCGTTGTCGTCATCAGGGTCCCGGTCGTCGGGCAATCCGTCGTTGTCCGAATCAATGGGCGTGAAGGTGGACATCACTTGCATCGAGAAGGACATCGTGGAGGTCATGCCAGCGGCCGTGGTGGCCGTTACGGTGTAATTTCTTGGGAAGTATTCAATGAAAGCAGGGGTGCCCCACATGGTACCGTTTAGCGTCTCGAAGTAGACGCCGGTTGGCGGGCTGGGGGAAATCGACCAAGAGGTGGCCTTGCCGGTGGTGTCGTTAAAGTCGATGACCGTCATGCTTTGGTTCACCAGGACCTCGATGTGCGAGTACGGGTTGGACTTCACGATGATCGGAACGGTCAGGTCCTTGACCACGGCAATTTCGATTTGAACTTCGTCCGAACCGTTGGACGCCGAGGCGTTGAGGGTATAGGTCGTGGCTGAGAACTCTTGACTGGCGTAGCCCGTGATGTCGCCGGTCGTAGGATTGAATTGCCAGTTCTGGGGCAGCGGCGGCGTGAAGGTGAAGTTCGTGCACCATGTACAGTAGGTTGTCCCCGGGATGGTGAACGAGGTCGTGTTTACGATTTCTACCGTCCAGGAATCGAATTCAACCGCATGAACGTAGTCAAACCGGAAGGGGTAGTTGACGGAATACTCGCCGTCCCAAACGATGGGCGGGTCCGAAGAGATGTCCTTCACCCCGTAGGAGGTGTTGACGTACAAGTCCAGTTCCTGGCTCTGACCGTACTGCGAGGGCGTAGAGGCCGTTTGGACGATGAGACCGACTGCCGTGTCCAAAATCTTGGTGAAGTTCACGAAGTTTGGCACCCAGTTTTGGTTGACGCCGAAGTAAATCTCCTTCTCACCGATACCCATGATCGTCTTATCCATGCCCGCACACGACACCGTTCCGTTCTCGTACAGCACGCAAATCGTGTTCCACGTCATGGCGATGTCCACGACGGGTCCGTTCGTGTCAACGGGCATGAATGTGGTGAGTTGGGAACTGAATTGTTCTGATGCAGCGCCGGCAAGATTTCGAATCGTTCCCTCACTACTGGTTTCAGTCCAATGCGGGTAGGTAGCGCAATAGAGGTCGTGATTGTCATCCACAACGCAAGTAGGCCACGAACCGGTTGAGGACGATGAGTTGATCACCGTTCCGAGGCCGGCCACCGTCTTGTGCGGGTCGTAACTGCTGCTTGTATCATCCAAGTCCGGGACGTACCGACCGGTGCAGTACACCGAATCGTCGTCGAGTTGGAAACAGGTGAGGCCGGAAGTGTATGGCCCAATTCCTCGAACAGCGGTGCGCCCCGCTGGCATTTCCAGAAGCGCCATGTCGCCGTTTTGCAAGGTGCCGGGAGCGACGTCAAATTGCGATTCGAGAATCCACTCGGAGTTGTAGATGTCTTTGTAGTACGTGCAAGCAATGCTGCCGTTGGTCAGGATGGCACACAGGTTGTTGCCAAACGCAACCACTTCGGTGGCCGCCGCCCCGCCAGGCAAGGAACGCCAGTACACGCCGTTGCTTTGAGTCAAACCATATTGGCTGTAATCGCTCCAGCAGCCCACAGAACCGTTCGTCAAAACAACACAACTCCCGCTGTCCGCCTTGTGCTGTACCGTTGCGCCGTTCAACTTCGTGTTCCATTGAATGCTCGGCGAATATAATCCGACGCGCTGCGGGCAAACGACCACGCTTGTGCTGTTGAGCGTGCATTCCCCTTCCAAGTCCTGAAGATTGAAGTCCCCGCTCAACCGGGCGGGGACCGGCCGGCTGAAGGTGTTGTCAATGGTGGTTGTGTTGGGGAAAACGTAGGGTTGGTTATCGAGGGCCTGCCATGGGTAGTCCTCGTTTGAGTAGTAACGTCCCCAGCAGGACAACCCATCGTCGCCATCCGCACAGAACATGTTGTTGACCTCGCCGAGTGTCTCAAACCGTCGGTCTTCGACCTGCAAGGTAAAATTAAAGTTGGGAACGGTCCCTTCAAACGAGAAGGATTCCGACGCCACCATCAAAGGCAGCAGACGGTCAAGTTTGGCGTCGAAGGGGAAGCCGTTCGCAACAACAGGGAAGGTTCCGTAGGAGCGAAGGCTCGGTCGCATGGTGACCACGTTCTCGAAGGTCGTAACCATCGCACCGCTGTTGAAGGCGGGTATCGTGGCCGTTTCGTAGGCGTCGACCCACTGCTGCGCAACGATCGAAAAGGTGGTGTTGATCACGTTGGCCTGAGCGGTTCCTTCAAAGGAATAGACCCCAATGTTGCTGCTCATCCCGTTCACAAGGTCGAGCCCACGGGGTTGTTCGGGGGCGAAGAACACATCGCATCGCTGGCCTGCAACGCTGTTATCGCAGAGGTCACGGATATCGATTGGCTGATTCACGGGCGTGTCTATTTCATACTCGTAAATCGGTGCGGTGAATCGGAAGGGATCGGTTACCACAAGGTCCACCAAAACGCGGCTCGAAGTCGTTGACGTGTTGTAATGCAGCACGATTCTCGACGTGCCCTCCTGGTCTGGCGCTTCACCCTTCAACACGTGGCTCGGCAAATCCCAACCGTGCCACCGAGCCGAGGAATTGTAGGAACCATCGTTACCCGTCCAATACGATGCGGATTTGTTCTGGGTGTTTCCGCGGTCGTAGTACGACAAACTGCTCGAATTGTAACGCGTCAAGAGTTCGTTGGACGACGTCAGGACGAGGTCGACACCGTTTGAATCGTCGTGGTTATAACCTCGGGAGAGGAGCTCTACCGTTCCGCTCGGAAGGTCCTCGCTGAAGAAGGCCGTGGGCGCTGGTGCACTGTACGGGTCCGCTTGCGAGGAGTTGTACGCTGTACGATTGAAGCCCCAGCACCATGCCTCTGCGCTGTCCGTCCCAACGCAAAAGTGGTTGGCATCTCCATTTGATTCAAGGTCGGGGCCGGCGATCATTTCTGCGTTCATTCCGTTGGGGAGGTCGACGTAGGACAGGACGTGCGCATCAACGGGAGCCGTTCCGTTGGCGCCGAGGCCCCGGAATGCTACGTAAGAAGAACTGGCCGTGGATCCGTAACACGCCACGCTACCGTTGGTCAGTACCACACAGGTTGTGCCGTAGGGTTCGCTCGCCATGTCGACGATGGCGCTTTGGCCGTGGAGGTCAGACAGGGTGTTGGACGTGCTCGGCGATGAAGTGGTGGTTATACCGGTTGAGGTGGGGAGTCTCCCCATACAGGAGAGGTCGCCTCCGGCCGTGTCGATACAGAGGACTTGCTTTCCGGTGTACAGCGCAGTGGCCTCGACCCCCGTACCCAGCGAGTGAGTCGTGGCGGTTGAAGTCCAACCGCTCGTGATAGAAGAGCCGAGCACACCGTCGTAGTTTCGGCCCCAGCACGTTACGGAATCGAGGCTTTCGTCGAACAGCGCGCAAAAGGTCCCGCTGCGGACAGAGACCATTTGGGTAAGATTGCCCGAAGCGGTGTGCGTGATGCTTCCCATGTTGCCCGAGCCGTAGTTCGACCCCCAGCACCAAACTTCGTTGGCTTCGTTGCTGGCGCACACTTCGTTTGCGGTTCCCGCAACATGCGTCCAAGCCTCGCCGCCTTCCTGCATGACCTCCGAGGGTGCTCTGTTGGTGTAGTAGTAGTAGTAATTTGCATTTTCATGATCAGGACTTTGGTAATAGGGCTGGGCATATCCTTGACAGAACAACCTTCCGTTTTCAGTCAGGGTACACACCAGCGATTGTGGGCCGTTGGCAACCTCGACGATGCCAGAGCGGGGCGGGACATAGGTCACGTTGGACGGAAGCCCTTCAGCTTCAACGGTGGTGCCTTGCGGCACCCAAGTCGCACCGACACCCACGACATTGGCAAACTGCGAACCTGCTGCGACCGTTAGAACGTGGTCAGCTGCGGCTAAGTACTCGGTGACGTTGACGACGAAGGTCGTGTTGACGCTCACAACGTCGGTGCCGAAGGTTGTGTTTGCAAAGACCATCACCTCGTCTTGAAGGCCAACGGCCAATCCTGTGAGGTGCACAACACCGGAACTCGTCACGGTGGCATTGACGTTCCCGTTGGTGGAGGCCCCGACCTCGAAGGTGGCAGAGGGAGGCACGGCGATGGGATTGATGGTGAGTGTTGAGGTGTTGACGACTGAGGCGTATACCGTCTTCCCAAGGGCCGTATCGACCGCATTGGGGTAACTCAACCGAGTGGTCGGATCGAGCGAACCCGTGTCGGAAGCGAGGGCCTGCAGGGTCACAGGGTCGTTTGAAAGCCCGTCATGGCAGACAAAATCACCGTTGATGTTGGAGGATTGGGTTGATGTTCCAAACCAATACGCCGCCGTGGCTTCACGGGTGATGTTGTGGTCGGCAAGCACCGTCCACGGCAGAATGAAGGTGAGCCAGTAATCGGTGGAACCGGCGAAAGCGGAGTTAGCCGCCGTGACGTTCCACCAGGAAGCCGTGTTCGAGAAGGTCACGGACGTTGATTCGGTGGAGTCGGTCGGGTCGTCCGGACTGGTCGTCACGGTGTTGTTTTTGATGTAGAGGGTGTCTTGGCCCGCCCCGTTCATGATGATCAGGTGCTCGTAGGTGGAGAGGTTGCCGTCAGTGTCAAACTCCAAACCCCACGAGAAGGATTTCAGGTTGGTTGAGGTTTGAAGTGGGCTCTCATCCAGGAGCATCCGGATGTAAAGATTGGTCGCATTGGAGGCCGTTGAGATCGCAGGGTATGTTTCGTTGCCCACGATGTCGAGCGCGGCGTTGTTCACGTCGGCTACGGTATCCCACATGGTTTGTCCGCCGCAAGTCATCGGCGAGAAGGACAGTGCAGGCGAGGACGGCAGCGTTGCGTTGCTTTGGGCAAGCGGCACCAAGCTGGTGAGGAAAAGAGTCACAAGAAGGATGGCTTTGGCTTTCACGTCCCTCCCAGCCCCATCCAGCATAAAACGATTTTTGGGTATTTGAATTACCAATCTATCATGAGAGGTGCTGCGACGAGCCTTAACCACTACTCATATACGATTGGAGGAACGGAGCGCTATGACAACCGATCAATCAGGCGCTTGGACCAAGGCGTTCAAAGAAGGCGCATTTGTGAGAAAGCAAAGTGAATTCCGCGACTTCATCGTGGCCGACGGCTTGTTCTCAGCGGAGGCCGAACGCTACCACCTCTATGTCTCCCACGCTTGCCCATGGGCCCATCGGACCCTTCTCACACGGCTCCTCTTGGGATTGGAAGACTGCATCACGTACGATGTCGTGGATTGGCGAATGGAATCGGACGGTTCGTGGACGTTCAATCCCTCCGAACCTGGAGCGACCAACGAATCCCTTCACGACGAACAAAGTCTGGAAGGTGTTTACAATCGGGCCTTTGAAGGATGGACACGGAGCGGAAAGGTGGGAACCGTTCCCGTTCTTTGGGACAAGAAGATGCACACCATCGTCAACAACGAGAGCCGAGAAATCATCCGAATGTTCGCGACGCTGACGGACGCGGGTCTAGGAAACGGGACAACCCTGTGTCCCGAACACCTCAAGAACGACATCGACGAAATGATCGACGCCAACTACGAATCGGTCAACAACGGCGTTTACAAGTCCGGGTTTGCACGAACCCAGTCGGCCTACGACACCGCCGTCAACGCTCTTTTCCAACGATTGGACGAACTTGAGGCCCACCTCGAGGGAAGGGACTGGTTGGTTGGAAAGGGAGCCGGTGTGCTCACGGAAGCCGATATCTGCCTGTTTCCAACGCTCGTTCGGTTTGATTTGGTGTATGTTGTCCACTTCAAATGCAATATGCGACGCATTCTCGACTACCCGAACCTCACCGCTTACATCGACCGAATGCTCGCTCTTCCCGGTGTTCGCGAGACGTGCAACTGGGACCACATCAAAGCGCATTACTTTTGGTCACACGAGAGCCTCAACCCGTACCGCATCGTGCCTGCAGGACCCGCAGAGGGACCTCATGTTGGTTGAAGTTCTCAACGTTCGCCCTCGGCGTCCCCCACTTGGCCCAAACGTCGTTGTTTGTTGGCTTGAACCGACGCAAACATGCCCATGATGCTCGCCATACGCTCTTCTCGCTCTTCAGTATGAAGACGGTTCAGCGCCCGCTGGTGTTCAAGGTGGATGCGAAGCCTCTCCCGCTCAACATCGAGTTCAACGCCCCGAACCATTCGGTCCTGTTCTTCGCTTGAAGGACGGCGAAGCCATTTCCACAAGGCACGAGCTCCGTTCATGATGGAGAGGGTCGTTGATGGATTCAATCGCATGTTGAGAGTACCGTTGTTATCTTTGTTGAGTACCTCTGTACAAGTTTGGTTCAGAAGACCATCATTCTTATAGCGGTCCGACCGTCGAAACCGGTCATGGTAAGCCATCGTCGTGCGCTTTTGCTCACTGCTGTTGTGCTCCAACTCCTCATGGTTGGTGCAACCGCCTCACCCTTGGCAGAAGGCGTCAATCCGCTCGGTGATGAAAGCCGAATGAACACCGACTTGGTTGAACGGTTGGCCTCGTCAAACGACAACGATGTTCACCCGGTGATCTATCAACTCACGTCCCCCGTCACCGCCCACGACCTCACCTACATGGACGGCTTGGGCCTGAGCCATTTGGGTGACGCACCGCTCGTGAACGGCGGTTTGGTCGAAGGGACATCGATTGCCGTTCGCCACCTGTCGTCTTGGGAGAGGGTAGCTTACCTTGAACTTGACAAGCCGCTGGATTTCTTCTACCTCCCCTCGGAATGGGGTGGCGACCTGTTCAATGCCGGTATCATGATGCACGAAACCACCCACATCGTCGGTGCCACGGATGCTTGGACCCGGGTCATCGTCCAGCCTAACGGCGAAATCCAACGCGAAACCGACCTCTCGTTCACCGAATGGGACGGTGACGGTACCGCCATCGTCGATTTGGACACCGGTGTCGATGCTGGACACCCCGACTACGATTACCTTGAACCTTGGACCGGAGAAAAAACCCTGTACTCGGCGAAATTCGGACCGACCGGCTGGGTCGAAACCCGCAACTCCGATACTTCATCCGGACACGGTACGCACGTCGGCGGCACCATCGCTGGGAACGGCGACGCTTCCTCGGGTCGCCGTGCAGGGGTGGCGAAGGGCGGCCAATTGGTGGCGTTGGGAACCGGTGATGGCGCCTCAATCTTTGCCGCTGAACAGGGACTGGAGTGGACCTATGCCCATTCGAGACCTGGCCAAAACCCCTACCACATTCGCGTGGTCTCCAACTCGTGGGGAACCGACGGGGATTACGACCCAAACGGCGTAATCGCCCAACTCACCGATCGCCTGACCTACGAGAACGGTGTAGCCGTTATTTTCGCAGCCTCCAACAGCGGCGGCTCGGGCGCTGAATGCTCTGGAGGGTTGCGCACGAACGTGTACGCCAACACCCCATCGGCCATTTCCGTCGCCGCTCTCACCCACGACGGAACAGCTGTCACCTCCTTTTCCTCCCGCGGCTGCATGAACCAGCAGCACACATGGCCCGATGTCGGCGCACCCGGCCGGGACATTTGGGCGACCGCTCCTCGTGGAACCGCCATTGACGCTTCAACCCGAACCCAAGGTGACCTGTACTACATGTCCATTTCAGGAACGTCCATGGCCACGCCGCACGTCGGCGGCATGGCCGGCCTTCTGCTCGATGCCGCCCCCTCCTTGGGCGTAGCAGACTATCACCGCGATGACCACGATTTCGGGGACAGCCTTGTGGGCGGCGAAGGAACCGCTGCCTACGGACAGTTCGAAGATTGGGACACCGCCAACTTCAGCCGGGTACATGAAGTGGAGCTCATTTTGGAACTCACCGCTCGTTACGAGGCCATGGACAATTCCTGCGAAGCCGGCAACGACGAAGATTCCTGCAACGACATTCCCGCCGAATGCTATCGAAGCGCAACCGGTGGCTGTCACGATTGGCGAGTCGGTCACGGGCTCACTGATGTTGACGCCGCAGTCGCGCTTGCTCGCACCCTTCAATTGATGCGGGACCAGGACAACGACGGCATTGTTGACCACCCGGAATACAACGTGTGGGATGCATATGACATCTACGAGAACATGATGACGACCACCACCATTCCGGTCAACACGGACCGAGTACGGCACGCTTGGAAAGGCGATTGGAACCACTTCAACAACGGCCAAACCGGAGCGTTGTATTACACCGAGGATTCGCATTATGTGTGGATACCCAACGGCACGACCCTCCTGCAGGCGACCCTAACCGCCACCGAAGCAGACCTTGACACGGGTCAAGTTGGGACGCTCCAACTTTCCATCGACCTGGGCGATGACGGCAGCAACGACGGTAGTGGCCAGGGCGTCCGTGTAGCCGATTCTTGGTTCTACGAAATCGACGTTGATGAATCCTCATGGGGCAAATGGGCTCATTTCGATACCACCGGTCAAGCCGTAACCTTGTTCGGCATTCTTGACGACCCTGAATTCTTTGAATCGCACATCCCCTACACCGTCGACGTGATGCTCACGCTCGACCTCGCTTCGCCGGTGGACATCGCCTTTGAGCAACGGCCGGACTTCTACTCGGACCTTGACCCTGCGCCACCCTCGGATGATTACGACGATTCGATGGACGGCATGCTGACCTTTACCCGCCTCGCCTACGACCAGCAAACCGTGGTCGGACTGATTCAACCCAAGGCAACGGGCGACGACGGCAACAGCGACGGATTCTTCACGTCGTTGGGCGACCTGCTCGCCGACCATCCGTTTGCGGTGATGTTCTTCATGCTCCTCATTCTTTTGGGGGCTGGCGGAGCCGGCTACGCTCTTCGGGAACGCAAAGAATACGCCGTTGACTTGGTGCTTGATGCTGAGATTTCCGAAGACAAAGATTGACCCTTGTGAGTCTGAACCTTGAGGGGTTTGGACTCTAAGATTAGCAACCGTCGGACTGCAATCGATTTTACATGGACGCTGGGGGATTTGAACCCCCGGCCTTCTGGTTGCAAACCAGACGCTCTTCCAACTGAGCTAAGCGCCCTTGTAAACCGAGCGGTGAGCCGCTCCCTTTTGAGCCTTCACCTCCACGGGCCAGCCGTCCAACCCCACGAGAAGCCTGCACTTCAGAGGCAGTCGATGGTGGCGTCTCGATCCGGTCCAACCCCAACGCTCGTGCAAGGGACGCCCACCAAGGCTTCGAGTTTTGCGATGTAGTGCTGCGCCGCCGTAGGAAGGACCGAGATGCCCTTCCCCGATTCGTTGGCATGAACCGCCATGGCCAACCATTCCGAAAGGGAGAGGGCTGGGAAACCGGGCATGGAGATGTAAATCGGTTTGCAACGGGCCAAAGCAGAAGCCGTGGAGGGTAATTCGGTGATTTCCTTGCCGTCCAACTCGTAGGCGACGCAAATTTTCAACTCGTCCAGGCCTCCCAAAACGTCCAATTTCGTGAGCGCTAAGCCGGTGAAACCGTTGATGCGCTGAGCATGGCGCATGACCACGGCATCAAACCAGCCGCAACGACGCGGTCGTCCGGTGGTGGTTCCGAATTCGTGACCGACCTTGCCCATGTGTTGGCCCGCTTCGTCGTCAAGTTCCGTCGGCATGGCACCGTTGCCGACGCGCGTGATGTAGGCCTTGGTGATGCCGATGACGTCGTTCACGTGACCGGGATGGATGCCTGCACCGTGGGTGGCGTTGCCTCTGGACGTCACCGAAGAGGTGACGAACGGGAACGTGCCCTGGTCGATGTCCAGCAAACACCCCTGAGCGCCTTCAAGAATGACGTGTTCGCCCAGTTTTAGGGCGTTGTCCAACATCAAACCGGTGTTGCCGATGGAGGTGGTGTAGGTTGCATGAATCCAAGCGATGTCCGCTGCCAGCCCTTCCTCGGTGATGCGCTCAGAGGAGCCGGCTGCCTCGAGGGAGGCGTTCATGCGTGCTGCGGTTGAGGCCGCCCATCCCGCATCGCCGAGCACCTCGGCAACATCACCAAACCGAAGTCCCACGCGGTTGATTTTGTCGGCATAGGTTGGGCCGATGCCCCTCCCCGTGGTCCCGATTTTGGTGTCCAGACTGTCCATGAAGCGGTGGTAGGGCAGGATGATGTGGGCGCGCTCGCTGATGAAGAGGCGTTCACCTCTTGGGTCTTCTCCAGAGGATTTCATCCAGCCCGTGAGTTCGGTGTCGAGCACCCACGGGTCAATGACCATGCCGTCACCGAGGACAAGATGGCATTCTTTCCGGGTGATCCCGGAGGGAAGGAGATGGAATTTGAGCACTTGGTCGCCCAACACAACGGTGTGCCCGGCGTTATTTCCCCCTTGAAATCGGGCAACCCATGTGGCTTGCTCGGCCAAACGGTCAACGAGTTTCCCTTTGCCTTCGTCGCCCCATTGAGCCCCGAGAATCACGGTCGCTGGCATGATATTCTCCGACCATCCGGCGAAGCAGGCCGTCCTTGAACCCTGTGTTGAAGGGATTTGAAAACAACCGTCCGGAAAACCGAACAAACAAGCATGAAGGAGAACGACGCTTTATATTGACTCGTGAGAAGTCAAGACAAATCAAGCCGAGGGGACCAAACGAAAAAGCGATGGCTTGAGAAGAACTTGGTGTTAGCAGAGAAACCATAGATTTAAATTGTAAAAGGACCCACTAGTAAACAAGGAGTTGAGAAGATGAAGCAAACGAACACATCGAAAACGAACGCCGCTCCCGGACCCACCACCGCTCACCGTGGTATTGGAGCAGAACGCCCCTCACGGCGTACGCTCGAGGGACACACTCGCCCATGCGAGGATTGCGGTGCTGTCAACTGGAACCTCGATCTCTCTCGAGGCGAAATCACCTGCGGGGATTGCGGACTGGTGGTCGAGGAAAATGTTCCCGACCCAGGTGCAGAATGGACCAACCGTGACAACGGCGAGGACCGATCTCGTGTTGGCCGCCCCATGACCTACACCCTGGCCGACAAGGGCCTGAACACCACCATTGACGTACGCGACCTCAACACGGGAATCGCCTCCCGTCACGGCATGAGTTCGCAGGCCCGCCGAGATTGGCGGCGGCGACGGGTCATCGACGAACGCTCCAAGACTCGAAAAAGTCGAGAGCGTAACCTCGTGAAGGCGAACCAATTCATCCGCGACCGCTCCGGCCTTCCAGCGCCGCTGCAGGAAGAGGCCGCTCGTCTCTACCGCCGGTTGTCCGGCGAAGGCTTCGTCACCGGCCGCTCCATCGCCGGGGTCACGGCAGCCTGTACCTATTTGGTGGCACGACAAGAAGAACTGCCTCGGCAAATCCCTGAAATCGCTGAGGCGTTTGACATCACCGAAAAGGACCTGTCCCGATTGATTCGCCAAGTCTCACGTCGCCTTAACATGCACAAAATCACCGGACCAGACGAGTACTTTGACAAGTTCATTTCCGACCTCGGCCTTGAGCCCAGCATCCGTACCCCGTTGGACGCACTGTGGAGCAGCATCAAGCCTCACGACGACGTCTGGCAGGGCAAGAAACCGATGGGCGTCGCCGCAGCTCTGATTTACAAAGCCTCCAACGAAACCGACTCGCCACGCACCCAATCTGAGGTTTGTGCCATCGCCAACGTCTCCGAGGTGACGCTGCGAGGCTTGCTTCGGCTCTTCGACGACCTGCTTGAGAAAATCCAGACCTACCAAAACCTTCAGTGAGCGACCCAACCTTGATGAACAAGCCGAGGAAAGGGACTGGCATGGGATTCAAGGCGAAGGTCCGCAAGCACCGCAGCGATGCAGGTGAAGACGACTCGGAAAAGAAAGCCACGAAGTTTGAGGGCGAACAGCCCTGCGGCGTTCGCGGATGCGAAAACTTCGCCGATAAAGCCATTGGAGGGCGCTCGTTGTCCATTGATGACGCCATTGATGTGTGGGGATCGAGCGGTTACCAAGCGCGTAAAGGCCGGGTTCGAGTCTGCAAGTCCTGTTACCGTAAGTGGAAGAAGGAAAACAAGAACGAAGAAATGTACTGAAGTTCACTTTTACCTTCAGCCCAAGGGTCTGCAAAACAACCCTGTACCCCCTGCTCACCTGTCCACACATGAACCAACGCAGTATCGTTCGCAGTTTGACAACTTCAGACGGGCTCCTCGCCGCCATGAACGACGGGACCGTCTCTTGGAAGCCCATTGACGGACGACCCCATCGAGCCAAATTGGAAGGCTTGCCGACGGTCCTTCTTGCAGTCCGCGGGCCCATGGGGCCGGTGGACACGGTCGTGATCGGGTGCGCAGATGGCGAGCTCCACGTGCTCACCATCCCTCGGTTGGAAACCGTCGCCAAATACACCTTGGCCTCCGGGAGCATCCGGGCCGTGTGCTTGGTCGCTGAGGGCAGCATGCATTTTTTGGTTGGCACACAGCACGGTGCGGTCTGGTCGCTTGACGAACGTTCAACGGAACGAACACGCATGGTGTTCAGCATCGACGGGCCCGTCTCGAGTTTGCATCTTGAAGGCGACTTGGTGCATGTCCGGAGCGGCTGGGTGCACCACGTCCGCTCATGGGACGGAAGTCACCACAACGTCATCAACACCTCCGAGGCGTTTCATGTCAAACGTTACAAGCGGCTCGACCGGAGTTACGGTCTTCCAAATCCGGCCTAGACCTGTTCGTGTTCTTCAAGCGGCCATGCCGAGATCGGGGTAAGCCACAAGGCCGTCGGAGCGGGTCGGTGCCAGGAAGTCGGTGCTTTTCCGTCGTTGTCAACGGCGGTTTGGAAAAAAGAGAGATGGCGGTCGAGCACGTCCCTAATGTGGGATTTCCCCCGGATTGCGGGGCCTTGAAGCGGAACGAGCGAGCGAAGGTTCAACGCCTTCAGCATTTGAAGACTGGCGACGACATCAACCAAGGAACCGCCCGGTAGATCCCATCGAGTCGGCCGGTCAGCCCGAGGCAGAAGGGCGCCCACGACCATCGTTCCGAGATGTGGCAAATGATAGCCCAAACCCTCTGAAGCATGACCGGGGAGAGGGAAGGCTTGGATTTCACCGTCGCCAAGGGGGAACACTTCATCGGGCAAAACAGGAGATGTTGGCGTTCGAGGCATGTCCGAGTCGTACCGGCTGGCCCAGGTCGTGAAAAAGTCCCCCGTCTCAAGGCTGGCCTGCCCCTCGGGATGAATGTGAACCGGCGCCCCGTCAAAGGCTTCAGAAAGATGGGCAGCCCCTCCCGAGACTGGAAAACGACGAGAAGTCAGAAGAATGCGGTCAAGCCTTGCTCCGTTAAGCAACCCCTCAACCCGCTCCACTTGGAGGGCTTGGTACCACGAGGTCCCCGCATCGATGAGAACATGACCGGCCTTCCCTGAAACCAAAACGACGTTGCCGTCGTGGTGGATGCCGGGGAGTCGGGTCACCTTCACGGCTGACCGAGAGACTCCTCGTCCTTGAAGATAGTCAAACGGGGCGGTTGCGATTAAATAGGGGGATTTTGTCGCACGCTTCATGGCACGGTTCCCCGAAGCGGAAGCACGCATGCTTCACCGCAAAATCTGCATGCGTTGCAATGCGCGCAACGCTGTCCGAGCCGTTCGCTGCCGAAAGTGCAGTTACAAGGGGCTTCGTCCAAAGAACATCGAGCGGAAGGGCAACTGATCCGCTTACATCAACCACGCCAAAATCAAGGCGGTTGGGTCACCCAACAGGACGAGCGGAAGCACGGCCGGGAACAAAAAAACCAGCAACGGCATCTTGAAGCTGACCCAAACGCGCTCGACCCCGAGTTCCCTCAGACGGTGGACGTGTTCAGCGAGTTCATCGCCGCTGGGTGTGGTGCGTGGTGCCCGTGCGTGATGGACCACGCGCACGCTCCCGTCGGGCATCTCCATCGTGTCGGAGAGGAGCCACACATGACGTTGCTCGACCTCGTCCAAGGGCAGCATTGAAGCGTGCCAGGCCAGTTTTAAATCGCCAAAGCCACGGATGAACCCGCGCCGACCGTTGCGAGCCAACATGATGAATGGAATCGCCAAGAAAGCCAAACCTCCCCAGATCAGCAACGCTACGCTCACGGGTAGCGTAACCACCGATGCCGCATCGATTGAAGCGAAGGGCAGCGGCACGGTGGCCCACGAGGGGAAGACCAACGTGACCCACATCAACGCCTTGGCATCGGCTCCGCCGTGGAGAAGGCGCAAACGCCAAGCAGCGTCGATAAAGAAGACGATGAAGAACACACCGAAGGTCTGCCACCAAAGCACACCCAAGGGGTCGCCCTCCCCGAGCAAGACGTCCATGGGAGATGTGGATTGGTAGCGCAACGCCCCGGTGACGACGCCGACGAATGCAAACAGGTACCATAGCAAGAACACTCGGTCAATCCACGAACCTGCGATGGCGTCGCGTACCGTGGGTCGACCAAAGACGGCGACGCTCGCATAGGCAACCACCCCCGCAGCGGTGAGGTAAATCGTCCAGTCGGCACCTTGGACCATCAGGTCCAACGCCCAGATGAAAACGGCAGGTTTGGCCCAAACCACCCAATGTTCGTTCGGAACGCGACGGGCTTTGTGGTCCATCCAAGCGGCCCATCCCATACCGAGGAGAAGCACAGCCACACGGGTCCATCCCAAGATGGCCTCGTTGGTCGCCTCCATGGTCAAACCACTCCAGCCATGAACTTAAAGACGGCCACCGGTTAGGGTGAAATGCGTGCTTGTAGGTGAAGAACATGGATATCGAAGAACGATTGGAACAAGTTGCTACCGTCATCAACCAAATTGACGACCCTAAAGTCCCCCGAAACATTCGCCGTCAAGCGAAAGAAGCATGCGACCAGTGGTTGCTCAACAAAGGCAAAAAATTGGACGTCCGCATTGCCATGGCCCAATCAAAACTCGAAGAACTCTACGAAGACCCCAACATTCCACCTGAGTTTGGTACATTGATCTTGACCATCAACACCGAACTTGAACGTATTTTGACCGAAGTTCTTTGAACGACACCTCACTCTTCTTCGGAGAGGTCAAGAGCAAAGACGAGTTTCCCGAGGAACAACCGTTCCATGACGCTGAGTTTCCCTTCGGTCACGATGTCCTCAAATTGAGTTCGCCATTTTTGGGGTACTCTCATAGCGTCGATACCAATTCGTATGAGAGAGATTTGGTCGACGGTCAATCGGCCGCGACGGAGCGCATATTCAGCTGCAATACGGGCGGAGAGCAACTTGACCTCGACGTCGCTGTACCCAAGCACGACCTGCAGCTCGTCCAACATCCGCTCTTCGTACGCCGTAATACGACCGTCCTTGATGGCCTCACGCCAGGCTTCATCGAGGGTCGGAGCGCGCTCGGAGAGCAGAATGGCGAGGGGGCGGGTTGCATCGATGTTTTCCAGAACGATTTTCAGAATGACAACCAAAGGGATGGAGAGGATCATGCCGATGATGCCCCAGACCCAGAACGAAAAGGCCGTCACCACGAGAAGGAGCACGGGAGAGATGTCGAGTGCACGACCGGCCCAGCGAGTCTCGATGACGTTCCCCCACAGTTGTTGATTCGTCAAGAGCAAAACCGTGAGGAAAATGAGCAGCGAAGGGTCAAGGAGGATAAAGCCCAGAAGAAGCGGCGGGATGGTCGCCAGGAGCGAACCGATGTAGGGGACGTAATTGAGCAAAAAGGTCAGCAGCGCCCAGGTAAACCAGAGATCGATACCAAACGCGAGCATGATGATGCCCGCACAGACACCGGTTCCAAAACCGACGCCCGTTTTCACGACCACGTATGTGTTGACGCTTGCTTCAATTTGGTCTCGTATCATATGAACGCGTTCGCTCGCACCGCCCGGATAGGCCCGTTCGATGCGACCGGGAAGTAAACTGGCTTCGAAGATGATGAACAACAAAAAGAACAACACCGTGATGCCGGTCACAAAGAACAGGCCGACGCTGGAAAGAAGGCTTCCTATCGCATCGGTCAGGGCCGATCCTTCTGAGAGCACACCCATGCTGGCGAGATCGTCGTCCAATGTCCCGTTGGGGGTTGCACCAGAATCGAGGATGCTTTTTCCGATGAGCGGGAGACCCTTCACATCGGCCCAACGTTCGTTGAGTTTGTCCGTATATTCGCTCATGCGCTCGTCATCGTCGAGGAAGGAAGCGGTTTGTTGGTAGGCGAAGAAACCGGCGCTGAGCACGATAAGGATGGCAAGCAACAGCATCGTGATGTACGAGAGCATGAGCGGAAAACCCTTCTTTGAGAGGAAGTCCGCACCCGGTTTGAGAACAAAGTACATGCCAAGCGCAATGAAGAAGGGTTGGAGCACATCGATGAGTTGAATCAGCCAAACCGTCACCAAGGTCATGATGATGGCGGCGTGTGAGAAAACCGTCAACCGGTTACGGAACTGCTGAGCGTTCCATGCAATGGCGTCCTCTTCCATAGCGGTGACACGCCCGATGGCTTCTTCAAGACTTCTCTTCAGTCTTCGGGGCCTCGGTATCCTCGACGATCATGGAAAGAGGAGGTAATCGGAGGGTAAGGATTGCAGAGACCACCATCAACAGTCCGCACAAATGGAAAGCCGTGTGGTAATCCCAAGGGTATGTGCCGCCCGATGTCAATTCCCATACGAGACCGCCCGAGAGTGGTCCAAGAATGCGCGCAAACGCCCCGAGGGATTCTTGAGCGCCCATGACCACACCAAGGTCGTAACCTTCCTCTCGGGCAATTCGGGTAAGGTAGGTGCTGGAGGAAGGCTGGAAGAGACCGTTGCCCACGGCGATGCAACTGGTGACAACCAGCAACTGCAACCAGGCCATGGAAGCCTGTGTATAGGGGAGAAGGGTGAGCCCCGTACCGGTGACGAGAATGGAAATGGGAATGAGGCGGCGGGTTCCAAATTTTCGTGTCAACGGGCCGATGAGGACGCCTTGGGTGAGAATGCCGAGAAGACCGATCATGGCAAACACGCGTCCGTTGTCTTGTTCTGAAAAGCCAAGACCTCCAAGGTCAACGTTCATCTCGGTGTAAAGAATGAACACGGCATGCATGACGGTGAAGCCAAAGATGAACAGCATGGACACCCAAATCATCGCTCCAATGCTGGATGTCCGCAACATGGCGGCAGAATTCTTCACCATGCCCCCCATGTGAGATCGCCACGAACGACGAGGGGTTGATTCTGTGTCCTCCTTGAACTGCACCGATTCAGGGAGTTTGAAAGAGGCCAGCACGAGCGAGCCGGCCGAAAGGACACTGGCGATTACACAGGGGAGGAGGTACGGGTAGGTGTCGAAAACCGTACCGACAAAGATACCCCATCGCTCTGCTGGGCTCGAAAATTCCCCGCCAATGAAGGGGCCAATGGTGAATCCAAGGCCAAAGGCAGCGCCGATGAGCCCCATCCGTGTCGCCAGTTGTTTTGGCGTACTGACATCCCCAATGTAAGCCCGGGCCACGGCGATGTTGCCGTTGAAAACTCCCGCCAAAAAGCGCATGGCCAGCGCAAAGAGCAGGGTGTTCGAAAAGCCAAAGGCTGTGAAGAAGACCGTGTTGCCGACCAAGCCCACCATCAAAACCGGTCGCCGACCGATGCGGTCCGACAGGGCACCCCAAAACGGAGAAAAGAGGAATTGTGCAGCGGAATACGAAGTCATCAACAAGCCAACCCACAGGCCGATTTGGACCACGCCTTGAGCGTCTGCCAAATCCTTGACGAGATAGGTGAGAAAGGGGATGATGATTCCAAATCCAATCATGTCGATCATGGTGACCAAGAAAAGGACCAACAAAGCTCCCTTACTCGCATCGTTCACCGTCGAAGACATGCCCTCACCGTGTTGGGCAACGCCCGACCCCTTTTCTAACCCACCACAATGAACTCATCAAAACCGTCGTCTTGCTGGACGGTTCACACGAGCGAAATCTTGCTTTGGATCTCCGGTGTCAAGCGATCGATGACGGCTTCCAGCCGTTCAACCAAGCCTGCTTTTTGGTCGTGCTTGATGAGGGCGTACTTCATGACTTCATCGAGCGTATCAACCGCCACGACCTCGACCATGTTCTCAAATCGGTCATCGAGCAAAACATCTTGCATGTTGGCCCGAGGAACAACGATGGTCTTGACACCGGAACGGGCAGCGGCCTCAATCTTGGCCGTCACACCACCGATGGGAAGCACCTCTCCCCGAACCGAGAGCGAACCTGTCATGGCCAGGTCTTGCCGGATGGGGATGTTCTCAAGCGCAGAGATGATGGCGGTGGCGATGGTGATGGAGGCTGAGTCCCCGTCAACACCGTGCGTGTCGACAAATTGAATGTGGATGTCATAGTCGGAAATGTCCTTTCCGGTCAATTTCTTGATGACGGCACTGACGTTGGTCACGCTTTCTTTGGCGAGGTCCGAGAGACCACCGGTGGCGTGAATCTTCCCGCCTCCGCCTTGGGAAGGCGTCACCAAGGCTTCCACGGGGAGCATGATGCCGCTGAAGTCGGAAAGACCCGAGTTGGCCCCGAGAACGGCCAAGCCGTTCACACGTCCGACACGCTCACCGCTGTTGACCAACATGGCGTAGTCTTGACGGCGTTCGATCATCCGGTCGGCGACCTGTTGCTCGAGCGGCTTTGCAATTTGACGAGCGCCAAGAACATGTTCTGCGGAAGTGAAGGGCGCACCGGCTTCGACGGCGAGATCGCCGGCGATGCGAACCAACCCGCCGAGTTCACGAAGGCGTAGCGAGAGTTTTCCTCGGCGACCCGCCCGGCGCTGTGCCTCTCGGAGAATGATGGCCACGGCACTCTTGTCGAAGTGGGGAATTTCACGAACCGTATCCTGGTCCCGCAGGACTTCTTGAGCGATGAAACGAATCAAGCGACGGCGATTGCGAGAGGTATCGGGCATTTCCGAGTTCACATAAACCTCGTAGCCGTAGCCACGAATTCTGCTTCGAAGAGCCGGGTGCATGCCTTGGATGGCATCGAGGTTTCCTGCAGCGATGAGAATGAAGTCGCACGGGACGGGTTCCGTCTTTGTCAGCGCACCGCTGGAGCGCTCCGAGCGGCCTGAAATGGGGAAAGCACGGTCTTGCATGGCCGTCAGCAAAGCTTGCTGTTCTTCCAAGCGCAAGAGGTTGATCTCGTCAATGTAGAGCACCCCTTTGTGGGCACGGTGGATGGCGCCGGGTTCAACACGGTCGTGAGCGGGCGTTTCCATACCCCCAGACTGGAACGGATCGTGGCGGACATCGCCAAGCAGGGAACCTGACAAGGTTGCCGTGGCGTCCACAAACGGGGGGCGTTCGTTCAGGTCGTGCTTGACGAGCACTTTCGGAATGCGGCTGTCGTCGACAGCACCGAGCCGGCTTCGGATGAACATGTATCCGAAGGCGAGCAAAAATCCACCAAACAGCAGGGTGAACAGGTCCCCGGATTGGAGGGCTGCGATGAGGAGCAAAAAGCCGATGGCGGCAAAAGCGATGAACAGCATGCGTTGGGATTTTTCCCGCTGTTGGCGAATCGCTTCTTTCTGAACCTTGACGATGCGTTCTGCGCGTCCAGCGGGCACCGTTCGGACCCTCGGAACGTTTTCGTCGTCTTCGTTTGGGTAAACCAAGACGTCCTCAAGGGCGTCTTTAGGAAGCAAATCGGTCATCGATTTTGCGAGCATCGACTTGCCCGTTCCAGGGTCGCCGATCATCAACATGTGGCGGCGTTGTTCAGCCGCTTTTTTGATGACGACCGAACCGGCTTCCTGACCAATCACTTGGTCGACCAGTCGCTCGGGGATGGGAACGTCGGCCGTGGTTTCAAACTCAACTGTTGAGATCCATTCCTCAACCGAGGTGGAAAGAACCTCGTCGGCGCCAGAAGGTTCGGGTGACCACACCGTCACGGTCTCATCGTTGCCGGTCTGCAGAGCGTCAACATCCGCTTCAACGAGCGGGGCCTCATCGGGCACCTCGGTCGGCTCAGCGAATTCTTCGGCCACGAATCTTCCTCTCCTCACTCCCCTTTAGGGCTATGCTTTTGAGTAAGCCGTGCCAAGGGGTGATATAGTTTTCAAATCACTGTTGACCCATTTGGTCAAGGTATTGTTGTCCGTAATAGACCCACTGCTCCATGCTCCAGCCCGCTGGCAGACCGCCAGGGGGAAGGGGGGGGCCTGCTGGAGACGCCACAGGAGCGGGGGGTGGAGCAACGGCTGCAATGGGAACAACCGGCTGCTGGAAGAGTTCCTGAGCACCGCCGTACATCGAGTTGGCCACGGTGTCATGGAAGGGCAAAGAGCCCTCGTTCCACTTCATGTCTTCACCCTCTGAACCACCGCCGCCACGCATGAACATCAAGCCAAGCAGGGCAGCGACAATCAGCACGCCGAGCACGATGAGAATCACGTTGGTGTTCAAACCGGTCTCTGCGTCTCCACCGCTGGACTGCACTTCTTCCGTTGGGCAATCAGCACGTGGATCTTCGCAGGCGAGGCCGAGTTTTGTCTCAAGTTCGCTCAAGCGGGCATTGAGGTTGGTCGTGTCCGCTCCGCTCTCGGTGAGCGCCAATTCAACCTCTTCAATCTCAGCGAGCAGGTCAGCGACATACCAATCAATGAGGGCGTCGTCCATCTCAGCGGGCGCCGGGAGGGCTTCGGTGGTGTACCACTTGGTTTGGTCCGGGGTCTTGTACTCTTGACCCGAGGCATCAACGGCCTTCACGGTCAGGGAGATGTAGTCCATGTTTCGCATGCCGTTGGTTCGGGCGTATCCGCCGTCACCGTATGCGGAGGGGATGTTCATCTCCTCGGTCCAGCCCATGTTCGAGCGGGACAGGTCAAGGTCATATTCCCAGAATCCATCGCAGGTTCCGGAAAGATCGTTGCACAAGGACCAGGTCACGGTCACGATGTTGAAACTGGGGGCGCTTTCGGTAAAGAAGAACGAAGCCGTTGGGGTTTGCGTCTCGTAGGTGTCCTGCATGTCGACGTAAAGGTGACCGCTACCGTCATCGGTTTTGGAGATGTAGAACGGGAGCGAGTCAAACACATCAACGGTGATGATGTAGGTGTTCGTGGCGAAACCGTCGGTGGCCGAAACCGTGACGGTTTGTTCGCCAACCTCTTCGAACAACAGAATCATGTTGCCGTCGAGGATGTTGTAGCGGGCTGCACCGGGTTCCGATGGCGTCACCGAGATGAACGCCTGGTCAATGGAGTTGTCAACATCGGTCATGCGGTTCTTCAGATTGATGACCATCTGCTTGCCGCTCTTGAGCGAGAAGCTTTCGATTTCCGTCATGTCGATGCGCGGGGCGTCGTTGACCGGAGTGATGCGAATGGTCACGGTTTGGTCGGAGTACTGCTCGCCGTCGCTGGCCCGCAGGGTCACCGTGGTTTCGCCGTTGACATCGTCGTCCACGGTCTCGAAGCCGAGCGTGGAGCCTCGAAGTTCCACCGAGATGGCTTCGGGGTTGGTGTTATCCATGATTTGGAGAGTCAATCCGGAGGCATCAACGGCCTCGCCGGTGTCGTCCGTGTCGGAAAGGAAGGTGTTGAGCGAGAGAATGCCGCTCCCGCCTTCCTCCACGGTTTGAATGGGCAAACCTTGCCAGCGGGGCTGTCCGTTCTCGATGATGTTGAACAGGAGGGTGCCGTACGGCAATTCCCCGGTTTCGCTGTAATCGCCACCGTCGTCAACCTTGACTTCAATGCCTTTCTGACCGTCGCAACCCGATTCGTACGGGAAGAGAACTTCGATTTCTTCGTTGGCTGCATGCCAGGCGACGAAGTAGTCGCTGGTGGACGTAACGACCAATTCGGTAAGCGGTGTTTCAGGGTCGACGATGTGTCCGGCCATGCTGACCTTTGTGCTGATGTCGCACATCACGGTGGGCACGGGGTCAGCGATCACTGTGGGGCGGCCGTTGGCGAGGGTGAACGCATCGGAGAACTCCATCCAAGCACTGCTTTGGCCGCGGGCATCAACGGCACGTGTTCGCACATCGTAGTCGCCAGCGCTCATGCTCATGGAGGGCGTGAGGATGTATTCGCGTCCCTCTGAAGCCAAGCCACGGAACAAGATGTTCTCACCGCCGGACACGATGCTAGCGTCCCAAGCGCCCTGTCCAGACGGCGAAACTTCCACGTCAAAGGTCATCGAATCAATGGTGTCGACGTTGTCGTCGGCGTCGCCCTTGGCGAGGAGCGTCACATACTCGCCGCGCTGAACGGTCATGGAACCGAGGACTTCGGGAGACATGACGACCGGAGGTCGGTCGTGGTCGACCAAGGTCTCGGCGACGTTGTTCCCAGCGGCCATGTCGCCGGTAAGGCCGACGAGACGAGCCCCGAAGGTCGTGGACCAAGCGTTGGCTGGGAGGGAGGACGTGTCAAACGTTGCCGAGCCGGAGAGGTAGGTGGATCCTGCTGCGACGTTGAGGGTAGGGATGTTGACCGAATCGATGGCCGTTGAGGTCGCCCCGTTCTTGTAGAAAAATTGGAGTTGACCACCATCGGCGTAATCCAAATCGCCTGTGTTCTTGACATCGGCTTGCAGGGTGATGGTGTCGCCTCGCATGTAGGACGAGGTCCCTTGGGAATTGCTCACCTGGAGACCGGAGACCCCGATGTCCATCTTGGGACCCATGGTGGAGTCAATAGCGTGGTAGACGTGCGGTGAAGAGCCACCCACGGAGACTTGGTTCCCGCTCATGAGAGCAGCGACAACAACGGCCTTGTTCAGGCCGCCGGGGACAACGGAGGTGGGCACCGACGTCCAGTATTGGCTGGTTTCGGTAGAGGAGACCGTCACGCTGTGGAAGGCTGAACCCGACCCACCGCTCTTGGATTTGTACGTGTCACCGGCGGTGAGCCAAGCCATCCAGCAGTTGTAACCGTGGGGAATGCCAGAGGAGTAGGAGTATCCGGTGCAATCCTTGTCCACAAGGGCGGCGTAGAGCTTCATGTTGGAGGCGGGAGTGCCGGAGCCCGTGTATTTGTAGGAGATGGAGATGTCGTAGTTGTTCCCGTTTTGAGAGACTGCAGCGGACATGCCGTAGTCGTTGACCGTGGAGTGCATGCCACCGCCGCTCGAGAAGAGTTGGTCGTAGGTATCGTAGTTGGCCGAGGCGCCGGATTTACGCTGGTCGGTGCGATCACCAAAATACGCATCCGGTGCGCCACCGGTGCTCCACGCCCAGTTGTATGGGGCGACAGCGCCGGCTCGTGCCGTATCGGTGTCGCCGTAGGACGAGGACATGTAGGTGACGTACACATATTCATCTGGGAAGTTCCCCTTGAGCAGGTGATGGGTATCTGAGCCACCGCCAGTCTTGGAACAGTGGCCGCAGTTGTCTGAAGAGATGTATTGTGCGAACACGACGTGACCGGGACTGGTGGCCGAAGATGCACGTTGCAGCAGGGGCTCGTCATCGAGGGTCTCCGTTGGAGGTTGGTACAATTCGATCATCATGCCGGACATCAAACTCCCGAGGAAGATGGTGACAATCGCGAGGGAGAGCGTACGCACTGCGTGTTTCATAATTTCACCAGTCTTTGGAGGGTATATGAAACACTCGCTCTTGCGAGTCATCCTCCAGTCCGGGCTCCGTTGGGTTGGCCTGTGGAGGGGAAAAGAGAACCTTAACACCTCGCCCGGTTTCGGCGGAGCGTGACCGATGCATGGGCTGTTCTGGGCGAAAGCAACGGGAAAACCTACGTCGTCGCCCTGGTGGATGAGCCGCAAAAGGTCAAGGGTCTTGGTGTGTTCAATGCGACCGAAGTCCTCCGCAACATCGACATCGGTCAGCATGTGGCGATTGGACAAAAGGAACTGCAGCGGCTCGCCCCACGTGTTCCTGAACTCGCCCGGGGCATGGTGCGAAGAGCACAAACCATCGGAAGCAAAGACGCCGGATTCTTCCTCACTCGACTTGGCCTGGGCCCTGGCGATACCGTTCTTGAAGCCGGCATCGGAAGTGCGGGTTTATCCCTCTACATCGCTCGGGTGCTCGGCGAAAAAGGGGTGCACATCACCGTGGAACCCCGGGAAGAGCACGCCGAAGTTGGGCTTGAAAACCTTGAACGGGCGAAGCAATGTTGGGCAGCGTTCCCGACCCACCACCACCTCACCGGGCTGATCGAAGAAACGGTGGAGGAAATCGAGAAGCTTGTTGAGGCAGTGGACGCCATCGTTTTGGACTTGCCCGACCACCCCCCCGCCATCGCTGCCACGGCCGGCCTCCTCAATTCAGGCGGTCGTCTTGCCTGCTACTGTCCGGTCAGCTCCCAACTGGAACGCGCTTGGGAAGCATGTGAAGAGGCAGGTCTTTCCGTGGAATGGGCCGGCGAATTGATGGAAAGAGAGTGGGGGCGTGCTTCGAAGGGTGGCATGCGACCCGTCAACGGCCCGTTTGGGCACACGGCTTTTTTGCTCGTGGCGCAGCGGCTCTGATCATTCGACAACTCGAATCTTGTTCTCGCACTGCGGGCACGTAAATCGGAACGGAGGCGTGCTGCCTCGTGGAACACCAAGACGAGCATCACAAGTCGGACAGTTCACCTTGCTCTCGCCGTCCAATCGGCATTCGTTATAACCCAAGGCGGGAGCCTCTTCGGCGCCCTCATCCACATCATCTTCTACCTCCTCTTCGAAGTGTTTCTCACTTTCTTCAGCGTCCTGTCGACCTCGCAGCTGTCGCACCGCAAGGACGGCGACGAGCCACCCCAGGCCCATGACACCAAGCGTCACGGGTTGGCTTACCGTGAGCCCCAGAGGGAGGGCAAGACCGTTGGGCGGGAGAGCGGGACCGTCGATGGAGACGCTGAGAGGAAGGGCTTGGTCGGAGGTCGTCACGCCTGCACCGGTCGCTGTTGAACGCACCACAACCTCGGCCGATGCTGTGCGGGCGGTGTTGGAAATGAGCGTCAATTTGAATTCAACCGTCGAGCCAGGTGACAGCGTGAACGAATTTGTGGAGGCTTGGTCGGAAAGTCGGGTCCACTCGAAGAGCAGAAGACCCGTTTCTTCACCAAGAACCTCGAGGGAACCCGAAACCTCAGCGTTGGCCAGGTTTTGGACTTTGAGCACCGTAGAGGAAGAACTGTCAACGCCAAGGGACAACGAGGTCTCCTCAAAGGCCAAGGCGACGAGCGTGTTGCTGGGGAAGTCCGTTTTAACCGTGTAGAATGTGGTGTGCTCAACTGCGATGTTGCTGCGCACCGTGCTGACGGCACGGAACACCAACCCTCGCTGACCCGCTTCGGCATCGTTGGGGACGACGCACGACCACCCAAGCGCCGAGGAAGAGAGTCCAGGTGCAAGGGTGACCGATGCATCAAGGCCGCAATCCGTACCGACCGTGGTGACCGTAAAGGTGTCTTCACTGGCCCCGGTGTTGGTGAGGACAACCACACCGTAGACGGTCTCGCCCGGCTTTGCCGATGCTTGTTCAGCAAACACGGTGAGGTTGGCATTTGCCACCACGGACAGAACCGTGATCTCGAGTGAATCGGTGCTGGTTGCATCGCTCGTCGAAGTGACCGTGAAGACGTGTTTCACGCCACCAATCGGCGCCCCTTGACCTACTTCACGTACGCTGATAGCAACGGTTTGTGTGCTCCCGGCACTCAGCTGGAATGTGGTTGGGCTGACCGTAAATTCGTACCATGAACCTTCCGATTCCGTTGACCAATCCACGATGTAAACATCAGATTGCGTACCAAGGTTGGTGACATCCACCATGTATTGGGTGGTTTGAGTTGGCGTCGCAAGCAGCACACTCCCCACTCCATTGGCGATAACATCGCTGCGCTCAACGATGATCAGATCAAATCCAAAGACGGCCGAAACCCCATCGCCGCTGAAGGTCAAGCCCACCTCATGAGACGACGGTGCAGCGCTTACCGCAGCTTCAACGGCGAGCACCACCACCACCGAGGAGGAGGTGTTGAGGGTCAACGAAGAAGGAGAGACGCTCGCCGTGATGCCAGCAGGAAGGCCCGAGAGCAACGAGGCGAGGCTGAGGTTTGCGGTACCGGTGTTGGTGAGGGTGAGGTTCATCGACGAAACACCGCCGGGGGTCACAAGCAAACGGTCTTCGCCCGGGCCCGTCAGCGCGACCTCGGGCACCTCGAGGAGACGAACTTCTACGGAAACGCCGTTGGTGACGCCTGCGTGAGTTGCGGTGAACGCCTGAGCAAAGGCGCCCGCCGTTCCAGCGTCGCCTTTGGTGTTGACCGACCAGATGCCGGTCTCCCCGGGGGCCACCGTGACGCCTGAGGCGGTCACGAGGACGGTTGTCAAGCCGCTTGCAGGTTCAACATTCAGGTAAAATGTCACTTCATCGCTTCCGTCGTTGTCAACGCGCACCTCATAGGTCGCTCCAGTGGTTGGCTCGAACGAGAGCGAGGTTGCAGGTCCGGAAAGCGAAAAATTGACCCGCTCGTCCACATTGATGACGAAGACGAGTTGCTCAAGCATTTGCGTGCTGTCGTCGACGGGAACATGAGCGGAGAGGGTCACTTCGCAGGTGTCCGCACTGGAGGCATCGGAAGCCACGTCCACCTGCAAGGCCACGGTGGATTGCGCTTCGGGCAGAAGGTCCAGGGTTTGAGCATCTTGCAATGCAGCACTGCACATCTCGCCAACGGGGGTTTCCACCGTCCAATCGATATCGAGGGGGGTGTTCCCGGTGTTGGTCACCTGCACCGAGGTCAGGGTGCTCTGCCCTGGAAGGAAATCAGCATCTTGGTCGAGGAAGGCAAGCGCAACATCAGCGTCGGGGAGGACTTCGATGACAAGGACGGTTGAAGACGTGATGTTCCCATTGGTCGATCCCACGGTCAGCCTGTATCCGTAGAAATCTGGGGCTGCATCAGCGGGTACGGTCACGGAGAGGGTAGCTATTTGGGAGGCCCCTGCAGCAAGGTTCGTCACTTCGTCATCAACCCACTGAAGGTACCAGCCTGACGGCACGGATGCGCCCAAGCCAAAAGCGGCGGTCCCGCCAACTTCCCAAGGGTAGTAGGACATGCCTGCGGTTTGATTGAACACGGTGTCGTCGGCTGCCTGTTGGAGTTCGAGTTTGACGCTCGCAGACAGGTTGATGGAATCGTTGCTCCCAACGCATGTTTCGCCCGTCACGGTCGAATGCAACACGCATGCGGCCAAGTACGAGCCCGAAAGGGAGGGGTGACTTCCGTCCGAGGTGTAAAGGTCGTAGAACAGGTTGCCTGAAGCGGTTGGGTCACCGCCTGCAGCGACGACACCGTCATGGACGGTTTTGTAGGCCAACCCAACGGGCGCAATCCAAACGGTGTGGCCGGCAGACGTGATGTTCTCAGCAAACCGAACATAACCTTCCGTGAGGCGTTCCTGCATCGAGGTGAAATTTTGATTGATGTTGGCATATTGATGCCACTGCGCCCCGGATTCTCCGCTTCGCCGCCCCCATGTCATGAAGAGCACGGCCTCAGCACCCTCGTCCTCAATGAAACCGCTGAGGTGAATTGATGCGTTTTTGCTGGCCTGCCAAGAGGAATCGTTGGTGGGCAAGGAGGGCACCTGACTCTGGTCTTGCAAAACGACGTAGTCCCATGTGTTGCCTCGAAGGCTCGTGTTCCATTGATGCCCGGTGGTGTTGACGTTCTGCCAGTGGTCATCGAGCATCATGCCACCTCCCGAGAGCGGGGTCACGCTTCCGTTGTAGCCGTCTGCATCGAGGATGGACTCGACCACTGAACCGAGATTGTTCCCTGCAGTGTAGCTGTTCCCATACATGAGGACGTTCATCGAGGGCGATGTTGTGGTGTTTCCGCTGGTGTTCCCGGAGGTGTTGTTCGTTTGATTGGACCACCAGCCGGAGAGGTCGGGTTCAACTTCAACATCGAGCAAGAACGTGTCCGTTACGGTTCCATAGTTGGTTGCCGTGTAGGTGAGGTTGACACTCGCACCTGCAGCCATGTCCACGCGGGACGAAGAGGCCGCACTCAGGGAGGGTTGATACCATGGGGCAACCGAAACATGGACTTCGTGGGATTCGCTGGCATTGGTGGACGTGTCCGTAGCGGTGAGCGTGAAGGAACCGCTGTCGGCGACCGTGGCACCCTCGAGCAGACGAACCACGATCGTGGTGTTCTTTGACCAAGTGGGAAAGACGTTGCTCACCACGCTATCGACGGGAACAATGTCCCAAACGCTGCTCAGACCGCTGTTGTTGAGGGTGAGGTTATAGGAGGTGATGCTCGACCCGTTGTTTTCAATGGTCAAGGTGACGTTGGTGGACTGACCTGGCTCAAGAACGACGTGACGGACATCGCTGGAGAGCAGGATGGAAGACGATGCACCGACCGTCATCGCCAACGGTGCGAGACTCATCAACACCAGAACCACAACGCATGAAACCGCACGAGCCCGCTGGCTGGACATGGGTGAACCAAGACGATGCTCTTCAAGAGATTTCGGGCCGTCCACGGCCGAATGCTCATGCTTCCCCCAGCAGAGAGGAGGGAGCCAGCAATCAGGGAAAGTCCCTCACCTCTTCGCCTCTCCAAGCGAACTCAGCGAATGCTTCATGTTCTTCACCGCTGCCCACGGAGCATGACCACTTGGGTCCCCACCGCTTACCGAACGCACACCCTTGGCGAACTCCAAGCCAACGGGGCCGACCTGATCAACAGCGAAGTCACCGTTATCGGTTTCATGGAAACCAATCGAGGCAAGGGCGCCATTTGCTTTGTGGACCTCCGGGACGGCACGGGCAAGACCCAGATTTTCCTCAAGGGTGACATCATCGGCGAAGAAGCCCTCGACACTGTTCAGCGGATGACCCGAGAATCCACCTTGCAATTCACCGGCACCGTGGCCCTCAAGCGTCCACCCAAGGTCAAGGAAGGTGAACCTACCCCACCTCCTGCGTATGAGGTGCTGGCGACTTCAGTGAACGTCATCGCCCGGGCAGAAGCGCCCTTACCTTTGGGCGTCACCGATACCGTCAACGCTGAATTGGACACTCGACTCGACAACCGCTTCCTCGATCTGCGCCGCGCGCACGTCAACGCCATGTTCAAGCTGCGTGGGAAAGTGCTTCAATTTGGGCGACAGCACCTTATTTCCGAGGGATTCATCGAAACCCACACGCCGAAAATTGTCGCTACCGCCACCGAAGGAGGCGCCGACCTGTTTCCGATGCAATATTTTGACCGCCCTGCCTTCCTCAACCAATCGCCTCAATTGTTCAAGCAGTTGTGCATGAGCGGAGGGTTGGAGCGCGTCTTTGAGATCGGGCCGGCATTCCGTGCTGAAAAGAGCGACACCTACCGACATCTGGCCGAGTTCATCTCCTTTGATATCGAGTGTTCATGGGCCAACGACGACGACGTGATGGGTGTGCTTGAGCGCATGCTTCACCACATTTGGAAGTCGGTGGCTGAAGAGGAGGAGTCGCAAGACCTCATCGCCACCATCAACACCTTCCGGGCTGAACAGGGCGAGGAATTGGTCGAGGTGATCGTGCCCGAACTTCCGTTTCCCCGCGTTGAATACGACGATGCCATTCGCATCATCAAAGAAAAAGGCGGGAAGATTGAGTGGGGCGACGATATCGATGCCGAAAACTCCGACCTGCTGGCTGAAGATCTCCCGCAGTTCTATTTCTTACCACGATGGCCGATGTCCCTCAAGCCGTTTTACATCCATCAAATCGAAGGCGAGATTGGAAGCACTGGGAAGCAACTTTCCCGGGGCTTTGACCTCAACTTCGGCCGAGATGAAATGACTTCCGGTGGCCAACGTGAGCATCGCATCGACGTGCTCGTGGACAACCTCCGAACCATGGACCTCAACCCCGATGAATTCGAGTTTTACGTGGCAGGATTCCGGCACGGCGTGCCCCCGCACGCCGGATGGGGACTCGGTGTTGAACGCATTTTGATGAAGCTGACCGGTGCAAAAAACGTCCGGGAAACGGTGTTGTTCCCCCGCGACCTCCGCCGGTATTGCCCTTGAGCACAAGGCCTTCTCAACCAAAGAGCAGAGCATAACCCACGCCAAAGACCACCACATCGCACATCGCGTGGGTGATGTAAGGAATCCAAATACTCCGATAGCGAACGTAAAGCCAACTGAAAGCAGCTCCGCCGACGAATAACCCGATGCAGGCGAAGAGGATGGCCAACTGGGAGAAACCAAGGAACCACAAGGCAAAGAAGTGATGGAGCACGAAAACGAAAGCCGAGGCAAAGATGGTTGGCCAGCCGGGCCCAAACACCACCTCGCCTTTCTCAACGAGGAACCAACGAAAAACATACTCCTCCAAAACCGAATTTCCAACCGTCCAGAACACCGCAGCGGCGAGGTAGGTGTTGACGTTGGTCAGTCCAAAGGGTTCGAGGGTTGCTCGGAATGTTTGACGGTCAACCCGTGATTCGCCGAAGAAAAACCACGCCAGTAACATGACGACAGAAAAAACAAGGCCAAGACCCGTCGCAGCGGCGTAGCCACCGCTTCGCACCGGAGACCACGACCATGGTTTCCGATCCACCTTGAGATGCCACCACAACGGCAACCCAAGCATCCAAGCCTTGGACAGAAGCCAAACCAACTGCCCCAACAACCCCTCGCCGGTACCAAACGACGCAAGAATGGAAGCGGTGGGGGCCAGGCCAACAAGGAGAAAAGCCAACCACGCAAAACGACGCACAATGTCACTACGCCTTGGGGTTTGTAAGCCCTTTCCCATGAGGCGGCACAAGCATCATAGCCCAACCTCTCCTGTTTGAATCATGGCCGTTGACCGGATGCAGTGGGGTGCAGAAGCGTGGCAGTTCGCTGACCTCCACATGCCCGATGACCCGTCGCCGTTTCAAAAGGACGAAGGCATCCCATGCATCATGCTCATTCACGGTGGCTTCTGGAAAACGAAGTACACCCTTGAGTTGATGCAACCCATCGCAGAAGACCTCGCCGAAGCGGGTGTCGCCGCTTGGAACATCGAATTCAAGCGATGGGAGGAAGGCGAAGAAGGGGTTTGGATGGACACCCTCTCCGACGTGTTGCGGGCATGGGGACAGTTGGCGTTGCTCCCGGGCATCGACATGACCCGCTCGATGGTCATGGGGCATTCCGCCGGTGGCCAACTGGCGCTCTTGATGAGTGCGAAAGCCGAGCGCCGGCCCTGGTTGGCGATTGCTCAAGCACCCTTGACGGACCTCATCGGTGCCGACCGTGCTCGCCTGTCCGACGATGGTGATGCCGTCCGAAGGTGGATCGGTTGTTCGCCTGAAGAGAACGAAACCCTCTGGCGCCAACTCAACCCGGTGGACCACCCGCCGCAAACCAGCGTGCTGCTCTTCCACGGCGAGCACGACGTCGACGTTCCCCTTGAGCAATCGGAAACCTATGCGAGGGTCATGAAGGCCAAGGGTGCCGACGTCCAGAAGCTTTGGCTGCCCGGTGACCATTACGACATCATCGACGTCGCCTCTGACGATTGGTTGGTTCAACTCAACACCGTGCTCGATTGGTTGTAAGGCCAAGGCCTATGACCTACGGAGCCATCCCGTCACCATGGACCTGCTCGGCAACGACTTCCCCTACGCTTCGTCAGCGCTCAAAGGCAAACACGCCTTCGTCTGCGGTGCGAGCAAGGGCATCGGTGAAGCGACGGCCAAAATGTTGGCAAAAGCGGGCGCCAACGTCACCGTTTGCGCACGAAACGGGGCGGCCCTTACCGAACTGTGCGCAACGCTCTCCACCCTCGGTGACGGGACGCATCAAGCCCTGATGCTCGATTTGGAAGACACCGAAAGCATCGCACCCGCCTTTGCCTCGGCCACGGAAGTTCTCGGACCGGTTCACGTGCTCATCAACAACGCAGGTGGCCCTCCGGGTGGACCGCTCTTGGGCAACGAGGTCAACGACTTTGAGGCCCCTTTCAAGCGCCACCTCCACGCCGCTCACACCCTCGTGAAGGCCGCAGTTCCCGGTATGGAAGCCGAAGGATACGGACGCATCGTCCAAATCATTTCGACCTCCGTGAAAGAGCCCATACCGAACATCGGCCTTTCCAACACGTTGCGAGGAGCCATGGCGTCCTGGGCGAAATCCTTGTCCAACGAATTGCCGCCCTGCGTGACGATCAACAACGTCTTGCCGGGCTTTACCGATACCGAACGCTTGGGCAACCTTTCCGCATCGATCCAAGAGCGAACGGGGAAATCCGCAACCGATGTTCGCAAAGGTTGGCTGGACCAAGTCCCCATCGGTCGTCTCATTGACCCGCTCGAAACCGCCAGCGCCATCACTTTCCTATGCCTGCCCGCCTCTGGCGGTATACGTGGCGTGAGCCTCGCCGTTGACGGCGGCCGACTACGCTCGATTTGAGGTGAACGCATGAACGGTGAAGTTTCGCCCGAACGGGCTCGCCAAATCCTCGAGGTGTTGACCTCCGGTGGATCCATGGACCACATCAACACCTCCCTGGCCCTCCGGTTGATGCCCCTTGCAGAGGACGTCGGCGAAGCCGAGTTGGTTGAACGCCTGCTTGACCACGCAACCTCGGTGGCAACGAACGATGAGGAGCGAGGTTGGGCCCGGTTTGAAGGTTTGAAACGGATGAACGCCAAGGTGGATAGTTTTCTGGCGCTCGCCGAAGAAACCGAGGGCATGGAGGGAGTACAATCGCTCACCGCTGCCGTTCAACACTACGTCGCCCTGGTCCAAATGTCCGAAGGTCACCTCGACGAAGCGAGGGCTACGGCTCAGCGCGCCCTGCGTTTGCGGACGGCGGTCGAAGACTTTCAGGGCATGGCGTACGGAATGGCCTTGTTGATGAGCATCGCAAAACGGCAGCACGACGAGGACACCGCCATCGCCATCGGGACCGAACGGCTTGAATTGCTGACCAAACTCAAGGACGAAGAAGGGCAGATGGAAGCCATCGCCGACCTGGCTCACTGTCAAGCGACCATCGGGGAGTTTGGTGCCGCTCAAGACCTGTTCAACCAATCCCTTGAGCGAGCCCAAGACCTCGGCAGCCTTTCGGGTCAACTCGTGGCGCGTTGGGGTCTAGCCGATATCGCTGAAATCCAACAGGACTACGAAACCGCCATGCTCGTGCTGTCCGATTCGCTACATGAATTCCTGGCCGTTGACATTCCGGCACCTGCGCAGCTTCGCCAGCGGATTCATGATTTGACCGAACTGAGAAATACGCCCGGCGATGAAGGCTCAGCCTGAAGGGCCATACCCATTATGAGCCATGGCGCCGTGGCGGGAATCGGTGCGTGGGCATGGAACATGACATCTTCTTCTCCATTTCCCAGACCCCTGACGAAAACGGGGTCATTCCCGACGAAGCCACCATGCTACGGAACTACTTCCACCAACTGGTGTGCGCAGACCAACTCGGGTTCAAAACGGGATGGATCGCCCAAGCGCACCTTTCAACTGAGACGCAAAAGAGCAACCATCAACCCGTTGTGCCGCATTGGAAAGGTGAAGTCGGTCTCTGCACGGATTTCCCCCAACTCGCTTTGGAATCGTTTCGCCGCACGAGAAACATCGAGATCGGCAGTGCGGTCATCTCCATCCTCGCATCGGGTGGACCGATCGCCCAAGCCGAACGCATCGCCAACGTTCTCAGCCTCCACGGATTGGAGCCGAGTGAACATCGCCGGCTTCACGTCGGATTTTCCGCAGGCCGGTTTGAGTTCATGGCGCGCCCCTATGGCGTCGTGCCGAGGACCGCCGTTGAAGAGGCGGCTTGGCCCGCGCTTCGAGGGCAAATTTTCATGGAAGCCGCCGAGATTTTCCTTCGTTTGCTGAGGGGCGATGTCATCAATTCCGAGATGATTCGGTCCACCGTGCTCACACGGGGCAACTTCCGACGCGACGAGGATTGGCTGGCCGTGCAGGATGCTGCTGTGGAGTTCGAGGCCCTCGAACACCGCCCGAACTCGATCGCCATCCCCTCACGATACGTGTTTGAAGACCTGAAAATCGTGCCAAGCCATTTCCGAAGAGAACTGCTCGGCTTGGTTGCAGGAACGCACGACCCGAAGGCCCAGACCTTCGTCAACAGCATTCTTCCCGTCAAGGTGTTCAATCTCTCCATCACGTCGCCCGAAATCATCGACGCCACGCACGAGCGCATGGCCGAAGTGTACCACGCCGACGGCGGTGAATGGAAACGGTCCGACATGCCCCGAACGAGTTTTGTTTTCCTCAACGATGAGGCGGGGCTCACACCGGAGCAACAATCTCAGGCTGCTCAGGAAGAGGCACAGCGCGCCTTGAGTGCGTACTGGAACGCCCTTGAAGGCACCATCGACCCCGACAAAGTGAACCGTGCTGCGGACAACGCCCTCATCGGCAACGTTGAGGAAGTAGCGAGGCAGATGGTTGAGCGCTTTCACGCCGACGACCGCATCATGGCGTGGTTTGATTTCTTCAACCACGATTCCGAGCGCGTGTGTCGAAACATGACGGCCTACATGGAGCGCGTCGTTCCCCGCGTTGAAGCCCTCTTGGGGAGGTCGTGAGATGGGCATCCATCACGACACCTACTCCGCCGTTCAACCCGGAAAACCCGGTTCGGCCATGTATCCGTCCTCACCGCTTGGCGAGCAGGTGGAGGGCATTCCCACGGGGCGAGAAGTGGCTTGGGAGCCGCTGGTGGATTACCGACGAAACGGCGTATCGGAAACCACCATTCACGGCGCCGTGGCTTGGGCACACGGTGACGAGGTGATCCACTCCTTTGGAGGTAACGTCCTCTGCTACGGTCGTTCGATGATGAAGCCCTTCATGCTCAAGGCCTTCACGGAAGAACTCGCCGATTGTTCGTGGGAACAGAAAGCCATCGCTGTGGCGTCGCACAACGGAGATACGGAGCACGTTGCGGCCGCCCAGTCGCTCTTGAACGAATCCGAATGGCCCTTGATGCTGACGCCGCTCGACGTCCCGCTGATTCAGTTTGGCCGACAGGTGCGGCGGCCTCGCCGTTGGTTCCACACCTGCTCGGGAGAGCACGCCGCCATCCTCCGAGGCTGTCGGAAGAAAGGTTGGAACCGCGCCGGTTACACCCTGCCCACCCACGAGGTCTTCCACGCTTACATGGAGCAACTGCGAACCTACCTCGGCGAGGATTGGAAGCCGTTGCGCATTGCCAAGGACGGGTGCGGTTTGCCGACCGTTTCCAACACCGTTTCCGAACTTGCGCAAATCTATGCCGGGCTCGTTCGTGACAAGGACGACGATTGGATTTGGGAGGCCATGGTTCGCCATCCTGACCTCGTTGGAGGGTTCAACCGGCTCGATTCAACGGTGCTCAAGGCCGGCGAAGGTCGGGTCATCGCCAAAGAAGGAGCGGACGGCTTGCTCGGCATGGCCATTGAACATCCCGACTACCCCAAAGGCCTGGGTATCGTCGTCAAGATCGCCCACGGATGGAACTCTCAAGCCACATGGTACGTCGCCCGAGCCCTGCTCGGAGTCTTGGGCATCAACCTGCGAAACCCCTACCCTTTGCACCGGCAAAAAGCCTTCATCGTGCCGGGCATCGTGCCCGATGCCTACCTTGACATCTTGGAAACCGTGCCGACGTGGGACGAATGGGACCCCGACAGAGACCGCTGGCATTTTGACCCAGAGGTGAACTGATGGAGCCTGTCCGCAACTACATCAACGGCGCCTTTGTTGAGGCTGCTTCGGGCAAAACCTTGGACACCATCAACCCAGCGACCAACACCGTCATCACCGCAGTAGCCCGTTCAGAGGCCATCGATGTCAAACGAGCCACGGAGGCGGCCAAAGAAGCAGCGACGGCTTGGGGCAGCACGACGATGGAGCAGCGCATCGCATGGCTGGAACGCATTGCTGACGCCTTGGAGGCGGAGGCGGAAACCATCGCTCAACTCGAAAGCCTCGACACCGGCAAACCGATTTCACTGGCTCGGCGAGTGGACGCTGCTCGCTCCGTCGCTAACTTTCGGTTCTTCGCTCACCACGCCAAAGGTCACGAAGACCCCACGTTTTCCGATCACGGAGCCGTGAACCACGTCCATCGCTCACCGGTGGGTGTTGTGGGGCTCATCACGCCTTGGAACCTTCCGCTCTATTTGCTGTCGTGGAAAGTTGCCCCGGCCTTGTTGATGGGCAACACCATCGTCGCCAAACCCTCGGAGCTCACCCCGCTCACGGCGGACTTCCTCGCCAAAACCGTTCACGGCTTGGGCTTGCCCGCCGGCGTGTTCAACCTTGTTCACGGGTACGGCCCGGAGGTGGGCCAAGCCATCGTCGAACATCCCGACATTCGCGGCATCTCGTTCACCGGGGGAACGGCAACCGGACGCTTGGTTGCGGCGACCGCTGCGCCCATGTTCAAGAAACTCTCTCTTGAATTGGGCGGCAAAAACGCCACGGTGGTGCTTGATGACGCGCCCCTCGACGACATCATGGAGAGCCTGGTGCGGGCATCTTTCACCAATTCAGGGCAGGTCTGTCTGTGCGGCTCCCGCATTTTGGTGGATGAAACGATTTACGACATCTTCGCCGCAAAATTCGTGGAGAAAGTGGAGGAACTTCGCTTGGGAGACCCCCGGGACGAGGCGACCCAAATGGGCACGGTCATCTCCCAAGACCACAAGGCCAAGGTGGAATCCTACATTCGCCTCGGTATCGAAGAAGGCGGCACCGTGCTCACCGGAGGTTTGAGCGAACAGGCACCTGTCGTCGGCGTCTCCTCCGAAGGTGCTTTCCTTCGCCCCACCGTGATTGCCGGCCTCCCTGCATCCTGCCGCACGGCTACCGAGGAGATTTTCGGCCCGGTCGTGACCTTGCATACGTTCGCCAGCGAGGACGAAGCGGTGGAGATGGCGAACCTCACGGAATACGGGCTGGCGGGCTCGGTGTGGACTGCGGATATCGAGCGAGGTCATGCTTTTGCAAAGCGGATGGAAACGGGCATCGTTTGGGTAAACACTTGGCTGAACCGAGACCTGCGTACGCCGTTTGGTGGCGTCAAGCAGTCCGGCGTCGGCCGGGAAGGGGGCGACTGGTCGATGGCCTTCTTCTCCGAGATGACCAACGTCTGTATTCAACAACCCTGAGAACACATCTTCAAAGGCCACCGATGTTTGCTTTGCGCATGGATGAAGACACGCTCCCGTTGTTTGTCCTTCCCATGGTCCTCTTCCCTGGAGAAACCCAAGAGTTGCGGGTCTTCGAACCTCGCTACCGCCAAATGCTGGACACCTGCATCCTCGACGAACGCCCTTTCGGTTTGGTGCTCAACGATCCGTTTGAGCCCACCAACGGCTGGGACGGTCCGCGGCGACACGGCTGTGAAGCGGTGATTGTTCGCCATGAAACCCGGGGCATGAACCACTTCATCACCGTTGAGGGTGGCCGTCGGTTCTTCATTGAACAGGTGATTGAACCCGCGCTTCCCCCACTTCACGACCCCTCGCTTGCCGACCTCATTGAAGGGGGCATTGCACCCGACGTCCACACCTTGCTCGAGCGGGTGCCAGAAAACCATCCGCACCAACGCCTGTACGTTTCGGGAAAGGTCCGTTACCTGCCGGAGGAGGGGGCCTTGACCGATGCCGACCAAACCGTTCTCGAGGGGTTTGCCGCAGAGGTCATACGACGGGCCGGGGACGGTATGAACGTCGATAGCAGCATGCTTGACCACTTGATTGAGCGCTTGTGCGAGGAGCAGATCAGCGAGGCCCGCACCTCGATTTACAACATCGCCGCCCTTTGTCTGAACGACCTTGAAGGGCGACAGCAACTGCTCGCCTGCACTACGGCTGAAGAAGCGATGAACGAGCTGCAAAGTCAACTCGTAGGCCTGTACGACAAAACCGACTGAGTCGGGCGAGGATTTGAAAACACCATGGACGGTGGAGAAACCATGTCCGTTTACGGCGCAGCCCGGAAGGTCACAACGCACACCCTCCAGGAGATGAAGCGGGCCGGTGAAAAAATCACGATGCTCACCGCCTATGATTACTCGTTGGCCAAACTCGTTGACCAAGCTGGCGTCGACGTCATCCTGGTCGGCGATTCCGCTTCCAACGTGATGGCCGGCCAAGTCACGACCGTCCCGATGACGCTTGACCACATGATCTACCACGCCCAGTGCGTGGAACGTGCTGTTGACCGGGCGCTCTTGGTGGTGGACATGCCTTTTGGAACCTACCAGGGCAACTCGCGCCAAGCATTGGAGTCAGCGATTCGAATCATGAAAGAATCGAGCGGTCATGCCGTCAAATTGGAGGGCGGTGCAGAAATCGTCGAGTCCGTTCAACGCATTTTGACCGCTGGCATCCCCGTTATGGGTCATTTGGGGTTGACGCCGCAATCCATCTACAAATTTGGAACCTATTCCGTTCGGGCTAAGGAGGATGAAGAGGCCGAGAAACTCATCGCCGATGCAAAGGTGCTTGAAGAAGCCGGATGTTTTGCCATCGTGCTCGAAAAAATCCCCCGTGACCTCGCCAAGCGGGTTTCCGAGGCCCTCAACATTCCCACCATCGGTATCGGTGCTGGCCCGGACGTTGACGGCCAAGTGTTGGTGCTGCACGACCTGTTGGGCATCACGATGGATTTCTCTCCTCGGTTTTTGCGGCGCTACCTCAATCTCGCCGAATCGATTGACGGCGCTCTCAAGCAATACTGCGATGATGTCCGCGCCGGAGCGTTCCCCAGCGACGAGGAATCGTACACGTCGTGATCATCCGAAGAGGTTGTACGCCAACAATGAGCCCCCCAAGGCCCCAACATTGACTCCGAGGGTGTGCCACAGAGCGGAGCGAAACGGTGGGAGATGAAATCGCCACCACGAGGTGCTGACCCAGATCCAAACGACGATGGCCACGTACCCTCCGCAAATCAAAGCCCCGTAGCCCGTCATCCAAACGCCGAGAAAAAAAACACTGAGCACCGATGCCCCGGCAAGGTATTCTTTCCAGCGAGCAGGGTCGTGGTCGGTGAGCCAACGATGAAACAGAGGAGAGAGCAGCAACATGAGCAATAACGCTCCTTGAACCGGGTTGGGAAGGTCGTAGGTTAGACGAGGTTGGACCGCCACCTGCCACACAGCTCCGACACCTGCGCCGAAGAAGGCGGGAAAACCGACGTTGTCCCACGTCTCCTTCCAGGTTGCTGAAGAAGGAAGCAGCGGTGCATCAAGAGGAAGCACCACTGCGCCACCCTCTCCCTCCATGGCCAAGCGAGAACCACACCCTGTTTAGGCCTTGGTGTTGCAGGTCGCAAGCCCTCAATGCGATGATGAATTAAACCTCGGGGGCATGCGATGGGCATGGCCAAAGGGCAAATTGTCGCAGGATGCCTCGCCCCTCACCCACCGCATCTGGTGTATGCGGAAAACCCACCCCAAAACGAACCTGTAGCCGAAGGCGGATGGGAGCAACTCCGCTGGGGCTACGAACGCCTTCGTGCTTCACTCGCCGACATCGATTACGACGCCATCGTTTTGCTCTCCCCGCACTGGCAGACGTATGTCGGAACCCATTTTTTGGGCTTGGAACACTTCGAAGGGCTCTCCGTCGACCCCATTTTCCCAAATCTGTTTCGCTACCACTACAACATGAACGTGGACGTTGAACTCGCAAAGGCGATTCACGACGAGGCAGAGGCCGCCGGATTGCCGGTGAAGATGATGGAAAACCCCGACTTCCGTGTCGATTACGGCACCATCACCACCGGCCATTTGTTCAATCCCAAATGGGACAAACCCCTTGTCGTGATTTCAAGCAACCGCTCAACGGCGTACTACTCGGTCGAGGTCATGCAGGAAATCATGATCGAATTGGGCAAAGTCACGCGCAAGGCGATCGAAGCGAGTGGAAAGCGCGTGGTCGTCCTCGCCAGCAATTCCCTTTCCCACCGGCATTTCACCACCGAATCCGAAGTCCCCGAAGACATGAGCAAAGAACACATCACAAGTCATGCCATGCACCTTTGGGACATGCGAATCATCGATTACATGCGAAGCGGCCAGGCTCAACGCATCCTCGATGAGATGCCGGAGTTTACCGAACAGGCCATCGCGGAAAGTGACGGAGGGGGCCTCTCATGGCTTCTGTCCACCTTGGACGTCCCGGATTACCCCGCCATCCTTCACGGGTACGGCACCATCATCGGCACGGGAAACGCCGTGGTGGAATGGCCGTGCCATGCCCATGAGGTGAGCGAAGCATGAGTTCTGGAGAAGTCGTGGCCTCGTTTGTCGTGCCCGTCCACCCTCACACCGTGCTCGCTCCGGACCAAAACCCCGGCTGGCAGAGGCTTCGGGACGCATTTGATGAAGCGGCCCAAACGATTCGAGATCTTGAAGCGGATTTGCTCATCGTGTACTCGACGACCTGGCCGTCCATCATCGGCCATCAGATTCAATCCGACCCGAACCCGGAATGGGTGATGGTGGACCATGACTTTCACGATTTGGGCTCCATACCTTACTCGTTCAACATTGACGCTGAGTTCGCCCATGCATGGGACGAAGCGAATCGCAAACGCGGGTTACAAAGCCGCTGTGTGAACTACAAAGGGTTCCCCATCGATGTCGGTTCGGTTGTGGCGTTGACACTGCTGAACCCCGACAACAGCATCCCCGCTGTCATCGTTTCTTCAAACATGTACGCCAACCGAAGCGAAACCACGGTTCTTGCAAAGTCGTGTCTCGACGTCATCAAGGCCCAAGGACGGCGCGCCGTGGCCATCACCGCCATGTCGCTTTCCAACCGGATGTTTACGGATTTCATCTCGCCTCAAGATGACAAAATTCACTCCCTCAAAGATGACGAGTGGAACCGGAAAATTCTGGAATTCTTCAAACAGGGGCGGCTTGAAGATGTCGGCCAGCTCTCGCGAACGATTCACCAACAAATTCGGGTGCAGAAGGTGGTCGCTTTCAAGCCCATGTGGTGGCTTTCGGCCATGAACGGAAACCGGAACGACTTGACGGGTCGTGTGATGGCATACGAAGCAATTCACGGCGCAGGTGGAGCCGTCGTTCATCTTGACCCTGCCTCCAGCGGAGTTGGCGACAAGGAGTACGATGAAGACGACGTTGAGTACTACCACGGCGAACGGGACGTCCTGGACATCGTCGAAGAGGACCAAGTTCAGAGTCAAACAAACGACGAAGTCACCGAAGAAACGTCAAACGGACCGGACTTGTGGGAACCAACGGAAGCAAAGGGTTCCGTGAACACCACCACCGCTCCCAAACCCGTCGGAGCATACCCTCACGCTCGCCGAGTTGGAGACATGCTGTTTCTCTCTGGCGTTGGCCCGCGACAACCTGGAACAAACGCCATCCCCGGAGGGCCAATACATGACAAAAACGGAGAACCCCTGCCTTACGACATCAAGGCACAGACCCGTGCCGTTGTAGAGAACGTCAAACGCATCGTGGAGGAAGCCGGAGCGACCATGGAGCAGGTGGTTGACGTCACAACGTTCCTTGTTGACATGAAACGTGACTTCCAAGGGTACAACGAAGTATGGGCCGAAACGCTCGGAAAGGTGGGTCCCACCCGAACGACACTCGCTATCGATGCGTTGCCCACGCCGATTGCAGTGGAAATGAAGGTTATCGTTCACATGCCAGCATGATTACCGGATTCCGGCGCTATACGAACGCGACCATACCAACGGCTAATATGACACGGAGGTTTGGCACCACTACCAATCGGTCTTCTAGTCGGAAATCGGGGGTGAATGAATGGCCGTTGAAAACATCATCAAGAGCGTCGCAAAAGGAGATCTCAAATCCGCAGGTGCCGAACTCAAAACAACGTTCGCACGGACCATCGGACTCGCAGGCGTGGTGATTATCTCCCTCTCGGCCATGTTACCCGGCATCTTTGTCACGCCGACGTTTGCCGCTGAAATCATGGGACCCGGAATCTGGTTGGCCTTTTTGCTCGCCGCTTCCGTGGTGCTTCCGGGAGCCGTTTCAAAATCTGAATTGTCCTCGGGCATGCCCTCGAGCGGCGGGTCGTACGTGTACTTGGAAAGAACCTACGGCCCCTTGATTGGAACCATCAGCGGGCTCGGCCTCTGGTCGTCTTTCCTGCTCAAATCCGCCTTCGCCCTCATCGGTTTCTCGGCCTATTTCGCTGTAGTGACGGCGTATTTTGACATCGAACTGAGCATGTACACCCTTTCGTTATCGGCATTGGTTCTCATCACGTTCGTCAACATTCTTGGCGTGTCCAAGGTCAAAGCCATCCAAACTCCCATCGTGCTCGTGACGGTTACTTTGCTGGTACTCATGTGCGTCATGGCGTTGTTTTCGGCTGATTTTGACGCATCTGTCCCCATCGAAGGGGCCTTCTCAACCGACATGTGGACGCTTGCAGAGACCGCAGCTTTCGTTTTCGTTGCTTATGCAGGGGTCACCAAAGTGGCAGCCATCGGGGACGAGGTCAAAAACCCCGAAAAGAACCTGCCCGCAGGCATCTTGGTGTCCCTCGCCATCGCAACGGTGGTTTACTCAGCGCTGGCTTTTGCGATGATGGCTGTGCTTCCCGGCGAGTGGTGGATGAAAGACGGCAAAGTCATTGAAAATCCTATCTCGGTCTTCGCAGAACACATCGCAGGCTCTGAGTTTGGCGTTCTCGTCGCCATCATTTCGGTGTTGACCATGATCTCCATGGCTTTGGCCGGTATCCTCGCCTCTTCCAGATTCTTGTTTGCCATGTCACGAGACAACCTCCTGCCACAGCCGTTGGAGGAAGTGAACGCTCGATTTGAAACCCCTCACTTTCCGATTCTTATCACGGGCTTAGCCATGGGCCTTGCCATCGTTTTCGTGCCGCTAAAGGACGTGGTGAAACTCGCATCCGGATTCAAAATCATGATCTTCATGCTCATCAATTCCTGTGTCATCGTTTTGCGCCAAACCAGTCATGTCCACGACTGGAAACCGGCCTACAAAGGCCCGCTCTACCCGTACCTCAACATTTGGGGAATCGTTGCAGGGGCCTTCCTGATCTCACTTATGGGTTCAAAAGCCTACATCGGCGGAGGCGTCGCCCTGGTAGCGGGCATCGTCACCTATGCGCTCTACGGTAGGAAGCACTACGTCGCTCACCAAGATACGCCCTTCACCACCTTCCGGCAACTCTTCGGGATCGCCAGCACCACAGAGCACGACCGAAGGCTTGCTGCGTTTCACGCTGCCGATTTCGGGGACAAGAATCACCTTACGCTTCGTGAGTTCCAGAACGCACTCAAAGCCCTTGGTTTCACGTTCACCAGAGACGAATCACGGGTCATTTTCCACAAGGCCGACGAGAACGAAGACGGCGTCATCGACATTGACGAGTTCTTCAAGAGTTACGAGTCCCTTGAGGATGAGTAACCTCACTCGTGACGAATCCATTCCCCTTCAGGGGTGACTTCCCAATACTGAAGTTCTTCGGAGACGTCAACATACCATCCCGTTTGGCCTTGAACGGTGGACGGGGTCGCCTGCATGACGCCAACTTTGCCGGCCTCAGCAGCCAGTTCTTTGATGGAGGCCTCGGTCAATCCATGACGCTCGTGAAGCGGCGTGTCGTCCGAGGGAAGATGAGCGCCAATGGCCACCTCATCCCCTTCAGCGTCATCATCGTCCTCATCGAAGACGTCCTCGACCCAGACATCCTTCTCGACTTCTGAGGCTTTGCGTGCAAGAACAACAAGCACGGCGAGGATCAAGGCCAACAACAACGCAGCCATGGCCATGGCCGTGTTGGTCGAACCGACCGCTCCACCCAAAAGAACCTCGTCCACGTCAAAGAACGTCTGCGCGAGCAGTCCGTTCCACCGGACGGTGCAAGACCGATCGGTACCGCCGTTCTCAAGATCCACTTCCCAGGTCCCGTTGGTCACGAAACTGACATCGCCGGCCGTGCATGTGACGCTGGTGTTGGTTCGAGGAATGGTCAAGTTGTTGCCGTACATATCGGTGCCGAACGCATTGAGGAGAACCACATCCCCTTCAGCAAGACCTTGGCGACTCATGCTGGCTTGAATGCGAACGGGTGAACCGGATTCAATGGTGAGTGCCACGACGTGTTCTGCACCCGATTCTGAAAGGACGAGGTCATAGGTGCCAACCCGCTTCCCCGTGAACTGCCAGAAACCAATTCCCTTTGGTGAGGCCTCCAACACCCCAAAAGACGTGTTGAGGTCCGTGACCACGTTTGACGACGGGCCCACATTACCGTTCACATCGACGACTTGGATGAAAATATCGTACGGCTCTCCAGCGTAAACCACCAAACCCTCCTCGCCAACATCGGTTTGAAGCGCATGGGCCTGGCCCGCCACAACGGTCAAACGAATGGTGGCAAAGACCCCGTCTGCGTTGACGCGCAATTCATGCCCGCCAAGCGAGGTGGCGACCCAACGCCCGTCGTTGAGCAACATCTCAAGCGTGATGTCTTCGCCGTTGATGGACCAATTCAAGGCAATCTCCGTCAGTTCGTTGCCGTATGCATCAAAAAATTGAGGGTTCAAGTCAAGTTCACCGTCGGCAGGGACACGTGATCCCTCTCCTTCCAGCGTGATGAAAGCCAAACGCCCGGCCCGAACATCAAAGTCACCGTCGGCAGTAAACATGACGCCCGTGGTGTTGTCAAACCAACTCCCATCGAAACGCCAGGAACGAACGCTGGTTGCTTGAACCAATGCGTAGGAATCCGTAGAGGTGATTTCCGTTTCGTCCCCCATGGTCATGTTGATGTTGCCTTCCACCACCCATCGGTTCCCTTTGACGTCCTCAGCGAGCAATTCAACCACGACTTGGTCGCCTGCTGAAGGCTGAGAAGGGGTCATTTTGAACCGCAAATCCACGGCCCGACCGTGTTCAACGTTGACGTCCAACGAGGAGACGACCGTACCGTCGGTTCCAGATAGGGTGACCGGACCGACGGAGGAGGGGTTCCAAAACACACGGCCGTCATCGTCAACCGAGAGGCCACCGGAGGTGGCGGAGAGCGAGCCGATGGAAGGTGAAACAAATCCAATGTACCCGTTTGCATCTCTTCGCTCAAATACGAGTTCGTAGGATTCTCCGGCCATGTACGCATCAACGGATTGGGCAAACATCAATTCCGATGCAACGGCATCACCAGGAATGACCGAGAGGGTGGTGCTTCCCGTGATGTTGCCTGCAGTGGCAGAGATCATCCAGGCACCCGTGTTGATAGCGTGGTAGGCGCCAGCTGCGTTGAACGAACCGTTTTCAGCATACCATGCGATGGGTCCAGCTTCCAAGAGCGGCATTTCGTATCCGTTGATGTCAATCAATTGAGGGACAATGGTCGTCCACGATCCGGCTCGCACCTGAAGATGGTCGTCAAACACAAAGGCATGTGGTTGTCCGGCTCGAACCGTCAGCACGGTTTGGTCTTGGAGTTGGTTGAGACGAACCCGAACGGTGTAGTTCCCCGTATCTTCAGGGACCCAAATCGGTGAACCGTGACCGACATAATCGCCATCGATGTCCCAAACCAGCCCTGAATCGTCATTGATGATGTTCCCGCGCCCGTCGGTGATCTGCGCTTGGAGCGTGTTGGACTCAAGCACACCCAGCACGAGCGAGGTGACCTCAACCCCAATCGCCACACCGGGAGTAACGGTGAGGTTGTAACTCGCTTGCAAGCCGTTGTGTTCGGCCGTGATCTTGATCAAACCCGATGACCATGGAAAAAAGACACCGTCATCGGTGATGGTCCCGTTGGTTGAAGACCAGGTGACCTCGCCTTCAACAGGGTTGTTGACGGCGTCATAAATGATGGCCACGAAACTTGCAACTTCATCGGCGGAGATGGAAGCGGGCGGGGAATCGATGACAACACGGTCAGGGGTTCCAGAGCGATGGACCTGAGCAGGTTCGGGCAACACGACCGTCGATGCGGGTAACACCAAGCAAAGAACCGTGATGGCGGTCAAAGCGAAGGCCATGCTTGCTTTGGACACGCTGTCACCCCGCTCACTCGTCGTGATATTCGTGCCATTCCTCTTCGCCTGCGTTGCGGTACCACCATACACCGGCTTCGTCCTCGTACCATTCCGTCCCGTCTTCGTCCACCGTGGTCTCAGGTTCAGCCTCTTCAACAACATCTTCCTCTGGAGGTACTTCTTCTGCAGGTGGGCCGGATGGACCCGGCGCTGGGCCGCTTGGACCCGAGGCAGGACCCTTTGGACCGGGCGCTGGGCCGCTTGGACCCGAGGCAGGACCCTTTGGACCGGGCGCTGGGCCGCTTGGACCGGAAGGTGCATCATCGTCATCTTCATCCTCATCGTCCCAATCATCGTTGACCCCTGAGCGCAAAAACATCACGCCGAGCACGAGCAAGACAAGGGCGACAAGCGCCAACAGACCGGCACCGACGTAGTACAATGTGCCGCCAGCTTCGAAGAAGCCGTTGAGGTTGCCAACGACGTTGATCTCCTCGTTTACACGGACCGCACCCACGCTGATGGTGATGGTTTGAGGTCCGTCGTCGAGGGTCTTGATGGTCCAGGAGTTGGAGGCGATCATCGTTGCCGTGGCTCGACCGGTCGCGTCAACCTTGATGCTTCCCGGGACGGCGATTTCGTTATCATAGGCGTCAAAGGCTCGAATCGTCACGTCAAGGCTTCCCAATTGGTCGACCGTCTTCGTGCTCAAATTGACCTCAAGACGGTTAACGATCTTCTGTGCCTCAACGGTGATTTCAAGCGTGGAGGTTGCACCACCGGCGGCGTAGGTGAGCGTATGGAGACCTGCGACTTCGGCGGTGTAGTGATAGCGACCGTCGGTTGTGGTGTTGATGTCCAAGGTTGCAACCGAACCACCGTTTTCGGTCCACTCCACGTTCTGAGCAAAGGTGTTTCCATCGGCATCGGTACCCGTCACTTGAATGTCAACACGGTCGCCCGCTGTTGGGTTTGTCAATGAGGCGTCAGCGGAAACCCTGACGGCGACGCCGTGAAGCACCTTGATGGAGACACTGTCCGAGATGTTGAATCCGGTTCCGCTGATGCTGTAGGCCTCGATGGTCCACTCTCCAACGGTGGTGGCTTCCCAGCGCATGTCGTTCAGCAGCAGCTCGGTCGTGATGTCGCGAACAGCACCGTTCGAGAGGTCAACTTCAACCCACGTGAGGGTTCCAGCATCGATGCGATTGTTGTCGGCATCGTAGAGGTCGGAGAGGAAATCTACGGCATAATCCGAGGTCATCTCGATGACGGCACCCGTACTCGCATCAGGGTTGTTGGCCGTTCCGCGAATGCTGACCGTGTGGAGGAACCCGTGATCAACGGTCATGTTGATGGAAACGGCATGGACGGTGGTCCCGTCATTGTACGAAGCGGTCAAGACATACGGTTCGTCACTTGCAAAGTACGGCGTGAACGTTGTAGCGTCGCCGGACTGCACCTCAAGGAAGGACGACGAGTCGCCCATGCTCGGATGATCAAGGCTCCAGTTCGCGATGATGGCCCACTGATTTCCTTTCCGGTCAATGGCGAATACTTCGGCATCAAGCGTTTCATCCGCTGTTAATTCGAAGTTCTCCCAGGTTGATTCAACATCGTCAACTTCGATTCGGAGTGTTTGGATGGCACCCCGGTCAACGGTGATGGTGACGGAGGCAAGCGTGGTTTCGTAACGGGCTTCGATGATCTTTGCGCCTTGGCCCACAGGGTCCCAAATTGCAGGAGCGCCGGCCGTCAGTTGACCGTCGGCGATTTTGGTCCAGTTGTCCGATGGGAGGACGACGGGAAGACGGTTCCCTCGTACATCAACTCGGGTGGTGTTGATGTAGATACGGTCGTCGGCAGTGATGCTCAAAGCCGAGACATTGAGCTCAAGATGGTCGATGGCCCCGTGACCAACCCGGATCATCAGCGAATCCGATGCACCGGATGCAGAAGTGAGGTTCAGCCACCACTGACCGACGTGGTCAGGGAAGTATTGCTCGTTGATTTCCGAATAGTTTCCGTTTGTGGTCGTCCATGTCAACGTTCCAGCGTCATCGATCGACAATGGGTTGCCGAACTGGTCGTAGAGGTCGGCCGTGATGTCACACCATACACCTGCAGGGACGGTTCCCTCGCAGCCGCTAAGCACAAAGTAGGAGGCCGCGCCCTCCGTGACGGTGACCGAAACGTCAACAAATTCGCCGGAGGTGACGTCGTGTTGCACTCGAACGGTGTGGACGCCGACCGCGTAGGGTTCGAAGAGGTTCGGCATCGTCGGGCTCATGCTTCCGTTGGAAGGCGTGAACGAGATGGGCTCGCCCGGGACAGGATTGCCGTGCTGGTCGACCATGGATGCCGTGATGGTGAGGGTTTCGTCAGCGGTGATGGTCGCCGAAAGTGGCGTTACCAACAATTCGGTTGGCGCACCAGCCGTCACGGTGATGCTCTGTGTGCCGCAGACAAGTCCGAAGCAAGCCGAGACCGTGTGGACGCCCGCTGTGCTTGGTGTGTAGAGGCCGTTCGTGCCGATGTTGCCGACATCAACGCGCCATTCCACCGGTGGGCTTTGAACCATGGATTGGTGGTCATAGGCGATGGCGTTGAAATTCACGGTGGTGTCCGCGTTGGTCGTCACGGCACCCGTGGGGGTGATGTCCACCGTCGTGATGTTGGTGGTGTTGAAGAGGATCTTCGGACGGACCGAGGTCTGAACGGCATCGCTCGAGTAGAAACTCGCGTGTGCGAAGCCGCTGTTTGCGGTACCGATGATGATCCACGCCTGTTGGCTCGTGATGGTCATGCCCGCCGTGCTGATGTCAAACCAAAGCCAACCTTCGGTGTCCACGTTGACCACGGAGGTTGAAACGGCATCACCGTAGTCCACACCCGCCTGCATACCGGGTGTGCCCCAGGTCGCCCCGCCGGTGCTCCCGTTCCACGTGGCCGAGTTCTGTGACCAACCCGCATTCAGCAGCGGGTGGACGCTAAACGAAACCGACGTGGCCCCAGATGCAGACGTCCAATCATCAATGTACAACCCGAGCGAAGCGGAGTGCACGTTCTGGTAGATGGGGAACGGGATCTGCGATGCATCAAGACCCACGGTGATGCGGCATTCATCGGCGTACAAGGTGCCGCAGAAGGTTCCGGCCGCCATGGTCCCGTCGCCCACGAAGTTGGTGTCGGGATACTCCGACACGAGCGCCGTGTCTTGGATGTTGGTGTGGCCGAAGGCCGGGATTTCGTTACCGGTCTGTATCGTGTAGGTGAAGGTGTAGTCGTTGTTGTTCACATGGTTCGGCGAACCGACGGCAAAGCTCCATCGAGCCGAAGAAGGACCAGGAATCGTTTGATTCACGCCTTGAACCCACCATGTGAACATTTGACCTGCGGTCAAATCGTTCGCAAACCTGAACGACGTGTTGGTGATTTCAGAATCCTCCCACGACTTGAACTTGAAGACCCCGGTCTCGTTTGAGATCGTGACGATGTAGCCGGTGGCACCGCTCACGGGTGACCAGCTCAAAACCGGTTGGGTGGACGAGACGAGCAGTCCACCGTCCTCCTGGTACAGGACCGCACCGTCGCTTGGAGAATTCAGTACGGGTTGGGACGGTGGGACGATACCGTTGACATTGTCAACGTAGTCAAAGACGAGGTGGGGGTGGAAACTGGCGTTGGTGAATTCCGAGGAGTAGAACGTGTGCGAGGAGCCGCCCGTTCCAATCTGCTTCAGCATGAACGTCATTGTGGTGTTCCCGTTGGCCAAATTGTCTTGGGCAAGACTGGTCAAGTCCCACTCCATCCAGCCTACGGGCGAAGAGAGGGTCAGGGTCGAACGGGTGATTTCGCTGGTTGAACACGACGGCGCGTTGGACCACACCACGGAGGACTGAGCAAAGGAGGCACACGGGTAAACGCCGATGGTGGTTGATGCGGTTCCGCCAACGCTGGTCTGGTACATGCGGAGCATCATCTGCGTGGGCGTGATGGCCGAGGGCCACGGGATGTTGGTCAAATCAAACTCCATCAAAATGCGGCTTTCACCTGTTCCAAGCGCGTTACGACCAAGCACCATCGTTGAGGAAGCACCTTTGTTGACCGTGGAGTTGGAATCCAGTTCAACGTCGGGCACCAAAGGAAGCAAGCCGGTCTCTTCGAAGATGGACCCTCGAGAGAGGTTGAGGGTGTGGTTGCCGTTGCCGTCGTCGGAGCCTTGGTCCAGCGGGTTTCGGAACTTGTGAACCGTAGACCATTCCCCGATTCGGTCGCTTTGGTCAGCACGTACGCGCCAATACACCCATGCATCACCCTTGTCCATGTTGTCTTTGGTCACCGTCAAATTGGCCGGATCAAAGGTGAGGTCGGCGTAGTCACCGTCCGTCATTTGACCCGATGCATAGCAGGTCAAGTCCTCAACCATTCGAGCGTCGCCCGCAGCACACATCACCCATTGGGTTTGATTGGTGTAGCCTGCAGACCAGTTGAAATCAGTCATGTTCTGACCGGATGGGCGTGGTTGGGCGGTGTCCCAGAGCGTGGCACCATCAAGCGGATTGAGGTTATTTGGTGAGGATGCAGTCCACGGGTTGGTGGTGTCGTAAGTGATGTTGAGTTTTGGACGAACGGAAATGTTGCTCGCTTCGCTGCTCGAGAATTGAACACGGCCGGCGACGCCCCCGTTGAAGTCCTCAGGTTGAAGGATCACGTTGAGGCCCGTCTGCCCGTTGGCAAGGGCCTGTTGAAGGAGTCCTGTGACGTTGAAACTCACCGTCCCCGTGGCGTTCACCCATTGGGCTCCGTTGAAAGGTGCGTCGGCATCTGCCGAACGGAACGCACCGGTGCCGAGCCACGAGGTGGTGTTCCCCGATGGATACGACCAGGTGGAGGATTCTGACCAGGCCGAGCCCATGGCTGAGACCGAGATCAAGGTGTCTTGCGAAACAGCGATGGCGTTGAGTTCCAAGACGGCATCGGTCACCTCGTAGGTGCCCGGGAGGGGAAGGTTGCTCAAATCGATTTCAATGAGGGCGGTCGAGCGGAGGGCAGCGTTGGTGGTCGAGACCCGGCTTCGTCCAACATAGAGCGAGGCGTCGCTTCCAAAGTTCGTGTTGGTGTTGCCGCTGTCGAGGTTGGTGTCTTGCGTCACCGCAGGGTAGGAAAGGCTCGGAATGAATGCCCCCTCCTGAACGACAACATAGGCAGTGTTCGCATCCAGTTCCTCGCTCATGTCGTTGGGCAGATAGAAATTCGTCGGCGACGAGCGAGGACCGAGCATGCCGTTGTTGACGGGCTGAACCATCCAGCGAATCTCGTTTGAATAGTTCAGCTCCGTCGTGGGTGTGAAACTCAAGTTCTGAATGTCAAAATTTTGAGGGGTGAGACGGGAATCGTAGGTGATCAAGCCTGCCATGTCGTTGTTGGCGTCCTCCAGCAAGAAGACACGCCAATCGGTTGCGGCGGTTGAACCGCTGTAGGTCCACGTGAATGTGGGCGTTCGGTCGGCTTTGACAGCATGCGTCGTGGTGTCCCAAACAACAGCCGAAGATGCTGGAGCGGCGTTTGTTCCGCTCACGGTTGGCGTGGCGACAACCCCGTCTTCCCATGTTAATTCGAGGTAAGGTCGCTCGCTTGCGCTGCCTTCCGTTGAGGTGAAGGAGACCAAATCGGTGGTTTGGCTGGAGGCATAAAGCATCAGGGAAACGTGGTTCTGCCCGCCGGCCAGAGCGGCTTGGACCGCCTCGGTGACATCAAAGGTCATCCAGTCATCGCTGGTGCTGTCCACCAAATCCGAGTACGCACCCACGTCAACACCGATGGCACGGCCTCCACGCTGGGACCAGTTGTTCACGCCGTCGTAAGTGGTGGCGTTTGCTGAAGTGGTCCAATTCTGGAAGACCGGACGGACGGCGATGGGCTCGCCCTCGACCGAATTGTATTCAGCGAACAGCGAGAGCTGAGCGTCGGTCACCCGGGCCCCCGAGGGTTGGGGGACTTGGCTCAACGGGATTCGAATCAGCGATGCTGCTTGGTATCCTGACGAGGTCTCGCCCACGAGGAGCGTCGTGGAGTTTTCGTGAGTGTTGTCCGCACCGCTTCCGTCTTCCATCACGTAGGTGTCAATGAAATGCGGCAGGTTGAGAGCCGGCAAAGCGCCGTGATGCTCGAGGACAACCGAGGCCTTGGTGCTGTTGTAGACGGTGGTGTCAAGGTCGGGTACTTGGAAGTGGAAGACGTTGGACCAGTTTCCAATTTGGTTGGTGCTGCTCACGGCACGGACCCGCCAATACCAAGTTTCTCCAAGATCAAGAGCGGTGGAAACGGTGAACGTTCCGTTGGTGACGTCAAACCCTGCATCGTTCCAAGAGGCGAACGTGTCCCCGTTGGTCGAAGCAAAATCGGATTGCGTGTCCAATTGGACGAGGTACCCCGCTAACGACATTGTACCGCTAAAGTTCCAACTCAAAACGGGTTGCGTTATCGGAGAAAGGTCGACCCCACTGCCGATTGACCAAGAGCCGTTCAACGGTGCGGTGAGGACCGGATTGCTCGGCACGGCGTCCGAACCGGGGACGTAAACAAAGGAGAGTTGAGGGCGGTTTGCCGCCGAATCCTCTGCCGTACTGAAATACGCCGTTCGCGAGACGCCGGAACCGACGCCAAGCATGCCGGCGATGAAATCAACCCGGCGCTCTTCACGCATGGCGTTTTGCACCGCCAACGTCACGTTCCATTCCACGGAATCGCCCTCGTTGTAGGAACTTCCGATGTTGACGCTGTCGAGCAACGAACCGCGCTCAACGCCCTTTGCACCAGCGGTGCCCCAGGAATTTGAACCGTCGTAACTCGACCAGGTTGCATCCTCGGCCGACCAGTTGTTTTGTCGGCTTTCCCAAATGCCGACGGTGGGGCTCCCCAACGTTGTTGATGTGAGTGTAAATTTGAGATGAGCGGACTCCACGGCGTAACCGTCCGGGAGGAGGTTGGAGACGAGGTTGCATCCCATGAGGGCGGTGATTTCGGTCCCCAGCGTGCTGTAATCGATCGTCATCTCAGAATCGCCGTCGAAATTGTCGTTTACGGCCGAACTGTCGAGGTAGGTGTCCATGCAAGAGGGGTATTGATTGTCCAATGAACCGTTGCCGTGACGAATTCGGAACTCATAACGGTCGTTGCCGAGGTGCACGCTCTCCAATTGCGAGATGAAGAAACTCGAGGTTTCCCACGCACCGTAGTGACCGTCGCTATCCACCGTCGCCATGCGCCAGAAATACATGTTCCCAACCTCGAGGGTGTTGGCGCCAGTCATGTTGAGCATGCCGTCGCTTGGGGCAAAATCGTTGTCAACACGGGTGTCAACGTGCATTTCGCGAAGTCGGAAATCCTCGTCGGTGGCGAGTTCAAACAACACGTCGTCGCCCGAGGTGGGTGCTGTCCAGTTCAACGAAGGCTGGGTGTTTCCAGAAAGGTTGTGCCCTGTTTTGTTCCAAATGGCCAGACCCTCTGCGGGGGCGGTCAACGTCACGGAGGCAGGTGGTGTCCCGCTGCCCCATTCGTAGGTGAGTGAAAACGAGGGCTTGTCGCTCGAACTCGCGGCTTCAGCCGAATGGAATACGATGCTCTCGCCGTTGGTGTACGATTCAAATTTGCCCCGAACGGCCATCAGCATGTCAAGGGGCGCTTCGTCACCAGTATCAAGGTAATTCTGCACCGCATGGTTGAGGTCGAAGGTGAAGGTGTCGCTGCTTTGGTTGCCATCGGCCAAGGCAAACGCCGCCGTTCCGTTCGAGCGACCACCGTCATACCACTGCACGCCGTTGGTGCCCATGATGTTCCATGTGATTTCGTCCTCAACCCAAAGGCCGGATTCCTCCATTCCGTGGAGGGAGATCACCGGGTTGCCGCTGTAGGAGGAACGGACCATGGACAATTCTGCATCGACGATGGTGAGGTTGTCGTGCAGGCCAAGTTGGTTCAACGAAGCTCTCAGGTGGATGAGCCGTTCCTTGCTCGAGGTCATGCCGGTTTCGGTGGTCACCTCATCGCCGTAGGTGATGGTTTTGCTGAGCTCGCTGACGGTGGCGTCTTGGAAGAAGTCCTCCTCAAGTCCAGTATCGTCCGGTCCGATGGTCAACGTGGCGGTACCGTCGCCGTTGTCAACGACATCAAGAGAGGGAAGGAGGAAACTTGTTTCTTCCCAATCACCCCACTGGTCGTTGGCGTCTACGGCACGTACACGCATGTGCATCGTGGTTCCGTTGGTCAAAGCAAGGGAGGAAGGGAGGGTGTAGGAGCCCGTGGTTCCCGAGGTGGTGAATGTGGACCAAAGGGTGGAGAAGTGCCAGTCGGCATCGCTCGAAGAAAACCAGTCGGCATCGTTGCTGAGTTGCATTTCGACGTCTTGGCCAGAGTTGGAGGCGTAACTCAACGTGGGCGTCGTGACGGGCGTGAGCAGGAAATCACTCTCCATCCATGGCATGCCGTCATCGATGGGCAAATCGGGCACCACGGTTGCACCTGAAGTCGCTCCACCGGTGGACGTGTCAAGGACAAGTTGAGGGTGGGTTGTGGTGACCGATGCTTCCGACATGGCACATGAATAACTTGCACCCAGCGAAGCGACGATCACCGAAAGGTAGGCGCTGTTTGAGCGGGCTGCAGATTGAGCGAGGGAGGTCACGTTGAGGGAAAGTGTTCCGTTGCTGGTCAGTTCGGTGGGCGGCTCCCAAACACCTCGGTCGGCGGCGCCATTGGCCCCCATCACATCCCAAAGCATGTTGTTCGCGTACTCGCCCCATGTGACGTAGGAACCGTTCCACATGCGGTCCATGGACGCAACGTAGGCAACCATGCGCGTGCTACCGGTCGCCGTCGTGTTGCATTGAAGGTCGATGCTGGCCTCGTGAATCGTATCGCTGGAGGTGAAATTCATTGGGAATCGCAACAACAACCTGGATTCGGTCAAGAGCCCTTCAGCCAGAACCCCGTTAATCGAGGTGTTGTGGGTCGTCGTAGGGTCGCCCGCCGTGATGTAGGTGTCTGCGTGAATGGCATGGGTGGAGACCACCCGAGACACCGTGGTTTCGTTCTCGAGTTCGGACCAGCCATCCATCGTGTGCGGGAGGGCAAGGTCGGCAAATAAGAACATCAAGGCGAGTAAAAGTGCAGAAGTTCGCGGACGATGGTTACGCAGGCTACGCATGGGACTCATCCCTTACACACCTCCCCATTATAGGGACTTTTCCCCTTGATGAAATTGAGAATCAAAGGGCGCAACGATTTTTTCGCCAATAAACGGCGACAAAATCCATGCGAATGTTGAAGGAGGCTCGTCAACGAGAGCCGAGAGCATGAGCGAACTTTGGGTCGAAAAACACCGACCGCAGTCGGTTGCTCAAATCCGAGGGCAGGCTGCGGTCGTGCAGCGTTTAGGCACCTATGCTGGCCAGAAAAATTTCCCCCATCTGCTTTTCGCTGGTCCACCCGGCACCGGGAAAACCACCGCCGCCATGGCGCTCACGAAGGACATTTTCGGACCTGATTTCCGACAAAACTTGCTCGAGATGAACGCCTCGGATGAGCGAAAATTGGAGAGCGTGCGCAGCAAAGTCAAACAATTTGCACGCACTCAACCCTACGGCGGTGCTGCTTTCAAAATCATCTTTCTCGACGAGGCCGACGCCCTTACCAACGATGCCCAGGGCGCCCTTCGCCGCATCATGGAACAATACGCTGAGACCTGTCGGTTCATTCTCTCGTGCAACTACTCCTCTAAAATCATTGAACCGATCCAGTCGCGGTGTGCCGTTTTCCGGTTTCGTCCACTGGCCGATGCCGATGTCGCCGCTCAGGTCGTGCACGTCGCTGGGCTGGAGAATCTGACGCTTGAGGACGGCGCTGTTGAGGCGTTGACGAGAATATCGCAAGGCGACTTGCGCAAGGCGCTCACTGCACTTCAAGTCGCAGCGGCGTTGAACACGACCGTCTCTCGGGACCTGGTCTACGAAACATCTGCAACAGCACCTCCAGAAGCGCTTCATCAGTACTTGATGGCTTGTCGAGACGACGGTTTTCACGTTGCACGCCGTCGTTTACGGGAATTGTTGGACCAGTTCGGCTTGGCCGGCACCGATTTTGTGAACCAGTTACACCGTTGGTTGTAGAGCGCCGATTTCCTCGACGCGGCGGCGAACAGATTCAATTGGACGCACTCACCGCCCAAATCGTCACTCTCCTCAAATGAGATTCACTTTCACTTTAACTTCCAGCCTCAAGAAAACCTTCCTCATCAGGAAGCGTTTGGTAGGAGGCATGATGGGATGGAAAACGATGCTTGAGAACGCTTTGTGCTGGACGTTGGCGGCCCCTTTCATACGAGCAAAGCGCCAACGAACGATGCACGAAGTCGCCGCTGATTGGTACGACCGTCGCCGCATCGACCGCCTGCTGAACGAATTGGTCACGACCTACAGCGATCTACTCGGTTGAGGAGGTCGGTGGATTCACGTTGAAGACCCAGTTGTACGTACGGGTGTTCTGCCAAGGATTGCCTTCTTCGGTGATGGTGACTTCAATCTCGTGCGTGCCGATGGCAAGACCATCGCCCAAATTGATGGCGAACGCTTGGTCCAGTTCCTTGTGAGGCAAGAAAATTGGAGCGGACTTGTTGTTCGCCGTTTTCCAGGTTCCAACCTCATCACCGTAGGTTGACCAGAACGTTTCGTTGCTGTCAAACGATGTTTTGACACCGAGGAAATTGTGGACAATGCTGACGTTGGCTCCGGTTTCATCCACGTTATCGGCCAAACCGAAGAGCAACCAAGCGGAACCCGGGAGGTACTGGCCTTCTTCAAGCGTCCATTCAACCCCACCTTTGATATCATCCGCATAGGTGAAGTTACCGTTGTCGTCCATCACGGCAATGCCCCAGTCTTGTGCAAGTTTGGGGGCGACGATATCGCCAAAGGGCGGGTTGACCACCAAAAAGGAAAGCGAGAGGAAGGTGAAGGTGTAGAGGAAAAACGCACGAAACCACGTTCCTTTGGTGTAGTGTTCTTTGAAGCGTTCGGGCATCACGATGCGATGGAGTTGGGGAATCAAAATCATCATCGTCAGGGGGAGTAGGTACAACACATCCGTTTTGTCCAGCGTGGTCGAAGGCATCAGGACAAAACGCATCAGCATCGTGACCACAAAAGCATAGAAAATCACCAACCACATGGATGCGGTATCGGCCTTCTCTTTCCGCGCATACTTGACCGGGTCAAACGGTTCAATGCCCAAATCCGCTCCGGAACGGCGTTTTTTCTTGTCGTCGCTCTTGGCCCCGTCACGTTTTCTGCGTTCGGCTTGCGCCGCCGCCATGGCCGTCTTGAGGTCCACCATAATCAAACCGGAACCGAGCAAGTGTTAGAATACATCGGTGGTCAAAACCGGAAAAAGAAGCGCTTCACAACCACCAAACCATGCCGATTTCTTCAAAGAGGGAGGGGCGCACCCACAACACAGGCCGGGGTGGCGTAGTTGGTAGCGCGTCGGACTCATAGGGCAGCCTCCAAGGCGATCGTATGACGTGCAAAGCCCCTTGTGGTGTCTGAGACATCCGAAGGTCGCGGGTTCGAGCCCCGCTCCCGGCACCATCTGGCCGTGCGAGACGACTGGGCATCCAAGGTGAACAATCAAAAAACCGGGCTGACTGGGACGCTTTGAGGGACATGTCAAACGCCTTGTTACGAATGGACAACCTGCAACGGCATTACGAAACCCCTGCTGGGGTGGTCAAAGCACTTGACGGCGTGAGTTTTGAAATCCACGAAGGAGAACGTGTTATTCTCTTAGGCCCCTCTGGCTCGGGAAAGACCACCCTGCTCAATTGTCTCTCAGCCCTTGACAGCCCAACCGGCGGATCATACCGCTTCCTCGGCGAAGAAGTTCCTCGCAACCAATCCGAAAAAATGACCTCGTTTCGACGGGACAACATTGGGTACGTCTTTCAATTCTTCAACCTCCTTCAGGATTTGACGGTGCTTGAGAACATCCTCCTCATCCAAGAACTCGCCGGAAAGAAAGACACAGCTCGGGCCAAAGAACTGCTTAAACTCGTCGGGCTTCAAGCAGAGATCAACCGATTCCCTGGGGAAATCAGTGGCGGTCAGCAACAACGTGTCGCCATCGCTCGAAGCATCGCAAAACGGCCGACACTTCTGTTGGGTGATGAACTGACAGGAAATCTTGATACAGAAACCTCAAACAAAGTGATGGAAGCCTTGGTCAGTGCTTGCAAGCAGGAAAACATCACCTCGGTGTTTGTCACTCACGACGAGGGGCTTGTCAAATACGCCACCAGAGTCATCCGTATTGACAGTGGGAAAATTGTCGCCGACCAAAGCACATCCGCCGATGAAGAAGCGTGAGGTGAAAGGGTGTCCAATTTACTGAACAAACGATTGGCGAGGAGCCTGTGGCGAACAAAACTTCGCCTTCTGGCCGTCGTATTGATGGTCTCGGTCGGTGTGTTTGCTGGCATCACCTTTGGTGGCTATTCCCACAACGTGGAAGGAATGTATGAGACCCTCCAAGGCGATAATGAAGATGGTGCCAACCTTGCGGATCTTTGGATTGACAACAGAAGCACTTCTTGGTCAGCCAGCGAGGTGAGCGCCTTTTGCAATGCACTGGAGACAGCCTGGCCATCTGGCATGGCAGCCCTCGACTCGTGCGAAGGGCGAAGCATCGTTCAAGGCACCATGTTCCACACCAACGATACGGGGACGCACATCATCAATTCCCTTTGGCACGGCATTCCCGATGACGCCAACGCCGACCGAATTTGGATGCCAGACGGCCACACTCAGGGTCGAGTGGCTTCAAGCGCAGATGAAATAGTCATAGATGCTCACGTGGTGGAAGCCCTTGATTTGTCGATTGACGACACCGTGATGATCGGTGCAGGAAATGCCGCTGCAGAATTCACCATCGTGGGCATCGGCTACCATCCACTTCATGTCTTCATGGCACCCGAAGGATCCTTGTTCCCACCAGAAGCGGGCCAATACGTCGTGGGCTACGTCTCAGACCGCGGTATGGCTCGCTTAACAAACACCTCGCTGGGAAGCAGCAACACCCTCCTCTTGGACGTTGAAGGTACGCCTTCCTTTGACCTCCCTGACACCGAAGCCTACGAAGGCGATGAAATCGACGAGGTAAAAGCGCTCGTCAACGACGCCATGGAAGTTGCTGCACTGGACGGTCGCATCCGAGACAGGGGTCAGAACGAGCCGGTTGAAATCATGCGTCAAGACCTCGAAAGTGCGAAACGGTCCAGCGTTCCGTTCACGGTGATGATTGCGGCCATCGCCTCCATCACCATCGTGCTCAGCCTCCAACGTCTGGTTCAAAGCCAAGCCAAGGAAATCGCCGTGCTCCGAACCCTCGGTGTCAATCGGACATCGCTGATGACGGGGTACCTCATCGCTCCACTGGCCATCGGTGCCGTGGGTTGTGGATTCGGCGCCCTGATTGGACCTTGGGGCGTCAACGGCATGTTGGATTTCTACGAAGGCATCGTCGGCCTTCCCATTACGGAACGGGAGGTCCCGCTTTCCTTGCACACAAGCATCATCGTGCCCACGATGTTCGTGGTCTTCCTGTCCGGGGCTTTTCCTGCATGGAAGTCAAGCCGTCTCGACCCGCTTGAAGTCTTGAGCGGGCAAAATCAAATGCGGGTCGGTTCAAACCTGCTGCGACGCATCACCTCGTGGATGCCAACGACGCTGGGGTTGTCCATTCGGTCAAGCGTGCGCAAACCTGTTCGTTTGATGATGACCTTCCTCGCCGTCGGTATCTCGTTGATGCTTTTTGGTTCGGTTCAGATGATGTCGGCAGGTCTCCAAGACACCATCGTTGGGGGACTTGAGGAGCAACAATCGTGGGACGCACAAGTCTACATCACCGAAGACGGAGATGCGGATGTCATCGCGTGGGCCAATGAACGAGGCGCATCCTACGAGCCGTTGATCGAGATGCCTCTGGGTTCAGTAGAGGATGCCGATGGATTAACTCGTGTCTTTACGCTGGTCGGCTTTGATTCTTACGAGACGGGGATGCGAAAGGTCAACGTGATTGAAGGCGAGAAACCCCAGCCACAAAACGCAACCAGTCAGGTCATGCTCGATGAGGGTGCCATGATATTCCTCGGGTGGAACATCGGTGAAGAACACACCGTTCTCTTGAACGGGGCAGAACATGAAGTCACCATCGTTGGTGTCACCCGCGGTGAATTGGCTCGCACGATGTATTTCTTGAGAGAAGACCTTGGTCAAGCCTTGGGCGTTAATGTGACGTCGATGTACCTTGCACTCCCCGACGGCGTCGAAGTGGATGCATCCCTCGCTGAAATTTCCATGGGCGTGGTCGAACGCCAAGCGATCATCAATGGCATGAAGAGCCTCATCGACCAGCAAACCCAAATCTTCCAAGCCATGATGTATCTTGGACTGATGTTCACCATCGCCGTGATGTTCAACACGATGATTATGAATGTGGCAGAGCGGGATTTTGAACTCGCCACCCTCCGTGTGCTCGGAGCGTCAACGAAAAGCCTCGGTTTGATGCTCCTCTTTGAGAGTCTGCTCATCGGCATCATCGGCGGCCTTGTCGGCATTGCCTTTGCCTACGGGGGTGCCATAGGATTGGCCGCTTCATTCTCGTCCTGGCAGTTTTACGTGGCCATTGTGATCGTCCCGAGCGTTGCCTATCAACTCATAGCGGGCGTGGTCATCATCGCCGTCGCAATGACGCCGATCGGCATCTGGAGGCTACGCCGAATGGATTTGGTCGAGAAGGTGAAAGACCTCTCTCAGTGAAGCGATTCATTGATGGTGCGACTCGGACACCGAAGGTTCATGGTCGATTTGCCCACTGCCGGCGAGCGTGCACGAGCAACCTTTGCGACCCATAACGGGGAGGTGGAGCACAGTGGCCTGGTCTTGCCGCCATCTGCTCCAAAACACATCACCATCAAATTGGATAACGGGTACAATGTGAGTTTCCCCAACGAAGCTTTGGTCTCGTGGGAGCCGTTGGAAGCATCTGCAGCGATGTCGACAACGACCCCCCTCGTCGCAACCGAGACCACAAGCGACGACCTCCCCCGCGTCCGTCTCATCCACACGGGAGGCACCATCGCTTCCAAAGTGGACTACGCTACCGGTGCGGTTGAAGCGAGATTTGAGCCGAACGAACTTTTGGATGCGTTGCCCGAATTGGCGTCTTTTGCTCGATTGGACGCCGTCAAAATCGGGAACATGTTCAGCGATGACATTCGCCCACAGCATTGGAACTTGATCGCCGCTGCTTGCGCCGATGCTTTCGCAGAAGGTTGCCGAGGCGTCGTGATCGCCCACGGAACCGACACCTTGCACATTACCTCCGCCGCACTCAATTTCGCTTTCGCTGGAAAAGGCGAACGACCCGCAGGCCCTGTCGCCATGGTCGGCTCCCAACGTTCCAGCGACAGGGGTTCTTCCGACGCCGCGGAAAACCTCCTCGCAGCCGTCCAGTGGGCAGCAAACGGCCCCTTGCCAGTTGGAGACGCCGGTGACAGCGTTGTGGTCGTGATGCACGACACCTCAAGCGACGGGGTGATGGCCGTTCACTCCGGCGTTGCAGTCAGAAAAATGCACTCTTCCCGCCGAGACGCCTTCCAACCGGTGAACGCCGAACCCCTTGCAAAAATCTCCAACAGCCACGACGGGTGGACCATCATCCCGCTTCCTTGGTACGATGAGGCACGAAACACTGCAGGCGAACGACCCGTCAACACCGTCCCGACAACGTACGAGACCGGACAGCGAATTGCCCAATTCATCGCCGGACCTTGGCTCCATGCAGAACACATCGAGGCGGTGGCCAACACCGGTATCCAAGGCGTGGTCATCCACGGCACAGGACTTGGCCACCTCCCCATCGATGACCCCCAAAACGACGCCCCAGAAAATCAGAACCTGTGGCGAAGTTTGGTCCGTTGCATGAACCGGGAACTCCCCGTTGTCATCGTCAACCAGTGCATCCATGGACCGGTGGACATGAATGTCTATTCCAAGGGAAGAAAGCAGAAGAGCATGGGGTTGTTGGGTCACGGCGTCAACTCAACCCCTGAAACCATCACGACCAAGCTTCATTGGGCGCTTTCCCAGAACTTGAACATCGCTGATATCATGACGAAAAACCTCTGTGGAGAACACCGTGAACGCTTGATGGAATGAGCGCTTGAATCAAGAACCGTGCAGGAGTGGAACAACCGTGGAAGGCAACGTTGACCATCGCCTCGAAGACCTCCGCGCCAAACGGGAGGCGGCTCGGCTTGGTGGCGGACTGAAACGTCAGGAAGCCATCCGTTCAAGCGGCAGAGGAACCGCAAGAGACCGAATCAACCTCTTGGTGGACGAAGATTCCTTTCTCGAACTCGACACCTTCGTCACCCATCGCACCGACGACCACAACATGTTCCTTCACCAAACCCTTGGTGATGGCGTGGTGGCCGGCCAAGGCACCATCGAGGGACGACGCGTCTACTGCTTTGCCCAAGATTTCAGTGTCCACGGAGGCAGCATGGGCGAAATGCACGCCCTGAAAATTGCGAAAGTGATCGAAATGGCCGAACGAGCCAAGGCCCCGCTCATTTGCATGTGGGACGGCGGTGGTCAACGCGCCCAAGACGGTGTGAACGCTCTGGCAGGAACGGGAGAAATGCTCGACCGACTGGTGCAATGCAGCGGCCGCATTCCAATGATCAGCCTGGTTCTCGGTCCGGTGGTTGGCGTTTCCGCTCTCGCTGCATCCCTCTCCGATTTCACCATCCTCGGCGAGGAACACGGCCAACTCTTCCTCTCCTCACCCCTTGAAACCCCGGAGGTTTTGAGCGGTGAAGTTGACGCCGCCGGCTTGGGAGGTGCAACCCTCCATGCATCTCGTTCGGGCATAGCCTCGCTTATTGCAGAAGACGAAGAGGACGCATGCGAACTCGCTGCTGCCATCCTCTCTCACCTGCCCGACCACAACATGGCTGACCCGCCTCATGTACCAACATCCGACCCGATCAGCCGCTTGAACGAGGCGCTTCAGGACATCGTCCCCGACAATCCAAACAAACCCTACGACATGGTGAGCGTTGTTGAGGAGGTGGTTGATGACGGCCTCTTCATGGAGTTGTTCCCATCGTATGCAGACAACATCATCATCGGTTTTGCTCGCCTGAACGGCAATACCGTTGGCGTGGTGGGCAACCAACCCAAGGTGTTGGCGGGTTGCCTTGACATCGACGCCTCCATCAAAGCCGCCCGTTTCATTCGGACGTGCGATGCGTTCAACATCCCGCTGCTGACTTTTGAGGATGTTCCTGGATTCCTGCCCGGCGTGGTGCAAGAGTGGGGCGGCATCATCCGCCACGGAGCCAAGTTGTTGTTTGCCTACGCCGAGGCCACGGTTCCCAAACTCACCCTCGTCACGCGTAAAGCCTACGGCGGCGCCTACCTCGCCATGTCCTGCAAACATTTGCAAAGCGATTACAACGTGGCTTGGCCCACCGCTGAACTAGCGGTGATGGGGGCCGAGGGTGCCGTGAACATCATCCATCGACGAGAGATCAACGCCGCACCCGAAGAGGAGAAGGAGAACGTGCGACTCCAACTCGTCGACGAATACAAAGCAAAGTTTGGTGACCCCTATGTTGCGGCCCGTAACGGTTGGCTTGACGATGTCATTGAACCTCAAGAAAGCCGGCTCCGGTTGTGCAGAGCCTTGAACATCCTCAAAAACAAACGGGAGTGGTCGCCACCGAAAAAGCACGGCAACATTCCGCTGTGATCACTTGAGCCGCTCCACACGGGCCAACAAGCCTCCGGATGATGCGAGTTGTTGAACTTCCTGCTCCTCAACGACTTGAAGAGACCCTGCGCTCGCTCCGCCTCCTCGCTGCCGAGCCACCAGCAAAAGCAAAACGGCAACCATCAGGAGCATCACGCCGACCAGAACCATCGTCCTTAGGTCGCCTTCACCGCTGGCCTCATCACCCGAACCAGAAGTTGACGGGCCGGGGGCTGTCAAGTCCACCACGTACGCTGCGATCACCTCTTGCGCCAGTTCCTCGTCCAGCAAGGTCAACTGAATCGAGACCGTGCCGTTGGCGGTTTGGGAGAGCGAGATCAGGGTCAAGCATTGGTAGGAACCTGGGGTGTTTTCCAAACAGGAATGGTTGGCTGCCGTTTCACGCCCGTCAATGAAAACCTTCGCTGCGGTGGAACTTGCACCGTCCAGATCGGTCACGGACCACTGCACCGTTGCGGTGGTGCTTCCCTCGTTACGCTGTACGCCAGTCACTGCGAGGAAGGGAAGGTCCCCAACCGGCTCGACCACGAGAGAGAAGGCAAAGGATGAACTCGTTTGTCCGTCCGTGACGTTCAGCCAAAGACCAGGGAACACCCCGTTGAGGTCTTTGTCTGGCGTGAAAAGAAATGCATCGCCGTCTCGGGTGATGTCCACCGCATCCGGTGAACCCTCAACCGTCCAAATCAGCGGGTCCTCATCGACATCGTATGCCAACGGTGCAAGTTCAAGGCGATGGACGGTGTCCTCGTCCATGACCACATCACCCTCCCAGAGAGAAGCATTGACCACAACGGGGTCGTTCACGGCATTGACCACGACGGGGATGTCCAAGTCCAACGGAGGGTTTGAACCGTCGCTCACCGTTGCACGAAGAACGGTTGCACCGTTTTGATTGGGCAACGGTGTGAGCGTGATATAGGGCTCGTTGATGACGTAACGGACAGGACCTTGTTCCCCCGATGCTTGCCCACCGATGCGCAACAAGATCGCCTCGCCCTCGGGATCGCTGACCACCGTGCGCAAGTCAAAAACAAGAGGGGCCCCGTCCTCGTCCATTTCCTGAATCGGGACCGGGCCCGATTTGACGATTTGGTCGTCAAAGGGCGTGAGCATCACGCGCAGGCTCGTGTTGATTTCATCCACAACACCGCCATCGCTCCGAAGGCGGACGTTGAGCATGCACTCGCCAAGCCATTCCTCATCGAGGGCATGACGGAGGATGAGGCGACTTTGATCTTCGGTGATTTCAACTGAAAAGTGATGAGCGTCGAGCCCAACAAGCGTGGCATTCACAACACGGACCGCTTGTCCGTCCGGGTCCACGGCCACCTCGGAGACCTCCAGTTCAGCCTCACCATGCTGAGGAACAAACACCGTGGGTTGAGGGTAAAGCAAGGAAACGGGAGTGTTGTTCCGCGTAACGCTCTCCCAAAGCATTGAGGGGGCACCTTCGACATCAACTTGCATCCATGCGGTTTGGAGGCCGGGCGCCACGGGCGTCATGGGGTAAGTGCAGCTGGCGGTGCCGTTTGTGTCAAGGTTGGCGGAGGTGTTCCAAGATGCATCAAGCCAACCGCAGGTCACGCTCACGGACCAATTTTCTGGCAGGTCACCGAACACATCGCCGTTACGAAGGCTCCAGTTGGCGTTGATCTCAAACGTGTCGTTTGCATTCAAAACGGTTGATGAGTTGTGGGATACGGTCACATTCTCCCAAACGAGAAACGCCGAGGGCGTCAAGTCTTCATCGATATAAGCACGCTCGTCGCTCACAACCATTGGCCCAAGAGCCCGATTGAAAGCTTCTCTGAACCGTGCGTGATCGCCTCGTAAAACCGTATCGAGGTAGGCCACCGTGTGGTCCACCGCCAATTCAATTTGGTCGCTTTGACTCATGGTAGGGTCGCCGTCGTTTTCAAAGATGGACCGCGTATCTTGAAATTGATAGTGGTCTGCACCCAGCAGGTGCATCCACTGCCAGCCGTACCCACCCAAGGAAGCCACGCGCTCCATCGTCGCTTGAGAGGGAGCGATTTCGTCGACCGTACCCGTCATGAACAAAGCAGCATTGGGCAATGAGAACGATGCGGCTTGCTCCACATCATCCCATGTGAATGCAGGACTCAGCTCCTCGAAATCCAGACCGTAACCGATGAGCCCTCGCGGCGGTTGATGGTCGTTTGAAGCCGAAGCGAGGGGCCAAAACGGAGCCGCGAGATAGGCCGCTGCAGCGCCCTTCCCATGACCGAGCAAACCCCAGTGTTCCAAGTCAATGTTGCTCGCAGACCCAAGGACCCGGCTATTGGTCTGGTTTTGTTGGTCCATCTGTCCGAAAACGGCGTCGAGAAGGTTCACGGTGGCCTCAATATC
>JAUREJ010000029.1 GCA_030827475.1 Candidatus Poseidonia sp. | reverse complement strand
ACTCCTCCACCAACGCAGGTTCGCTTTCCTTCGGGCCTGCGAACTTCGAAACGTCCCGGTCAACCCAAGCCACGACGGCTTCTTCGCGTGGTACGAATGCGACGACCCGATAGCCGTTGCAGAATCCTGCGCCAACAACCACGTCTACCTCGTTCCGCTTTCGGGCGGTGTCCGAATTGGGCTCTGCGCCGTACCAGTATCGAGCGTTGAGCGCGTGGCTCAAGCCCTCCTCGAAGCCATGGAGGAGACCTCGTGACGCGTCTGAATCGAGAAAATTTCCTCATCACGGGCATCGTGTGCATCGTCTTCGGGGCTTCGATGAGCGTCGCAGGGTTGGCTCCAATGGCGCTGACCGTCGGTATGTTTGGCATCGTTTTTTTTGTGGTTGGTATGACAATGGGCCGGAAAAGCGGCCTTTCGGACGAGGCCGTGGCCCGTTGGACCCCCGACGCCGAAATGCTTCCCGATGCGGGGCGGTTTATGTTCAGGGTTGACGTCACCCTCGACGAACCGGTGACGTCCTCCATCCTGTGCGGACCGTGCGGACACCTCACCGTCCAAGATGGCCCCAAGCCGGCCGTTTTTTCCTGCCCTCAATGCAACCGTCGCCTTTGGGATGAAGAGGAATAGGCCCGAGCCAAGGTGGCACACCGAGCGACACGGGCAGGTGGAAAACGGGGCTTACTCTGTGCATTTGTACCTCGGCTCCGACGGTGATTTCAAAGCGGAAGCGAGGTTGGGAACACCATGGATGGTCCGAACCTGCTGAATCCCGAGCGACGCATGTTGCTCGCCATGCAGGGTCAGCCATCGAAGTCGTCGTGGTCCCTGAATGAGGTCCTCGATGTTTGTGAATGGAACGACCAAGCGGTTGCCGTGGGGGCGGGGCATGGACTCCAAAATCACGGATTGGTCGCCGTAAAGGAGACTGTTCTGCGAGAGGTCAGATTGGACGCTGAAGGCGAACGTGCTTTGGCTCACGGCCTTCTTGAGGCCCGTCTTTGGGCGTGGATGTCTGCTCAAGAGACGCCCACCATGGCAGGGTTGCAAACTGAGTTTGAACGTCACGAAGCCGGCCCTGGAGTCGGACTGCTCAAGCAACTTGGTGTCAGCATCGACGGTGGCGTGCTGCGAGCAACCGATGCGGATGCCGTAAATTCAACAATTGAACAACGAACGGCCTTTCTCCATTCACTTCCTCGTTCAACGGAGGAACTTGACAAGGGACTGCTCGATCATTTCTCCGGACGCCGTGGCCTCGTCACAACGGTCGAACACACCGATCGCTCGTGGGCCATGACCGACGCTGGAAAAGGCATTTCAGCTCAGGCCTTGGTTGAGCAACCCGTCATCACGGACATCACGCCCGAGTTGTTGCAAACCGACGCTTGGAAAGAGGCTGAATTCCGTCGTTTTGATGTAACGCTTGAGGCAGCATCACCACGCACCGGCCGAAGCCATCCCATGCAAGCCCTTATTGAACGGATCCGTACGATTTTCCTCGAGATGGGCTTCTCGGAACTCGTTGACGATTACGTCCAATCGGCTGGTTGGAACATGGACGCCCTATTTATCCCACAAGACCATCCTGCACGAGAAATGCAGGATACGTTTTACCTCGATCAGCCCGCTGAAATCCCGCTTGATGAGAAGCTGATGGCATCTTGGCAGGCCGTTCATGAACACGGAGGAGAAACGGGTTCAACCGGCTGGGGAGGTGCTTATTCCACCGATGTTTCCAAGCGCCCTCTCCTTCGGACCCACACCACGGTGAACACGGTCCAATACCTCGCAAAACATCCCAATGAAGCCTGCCGTGTCTTCTCCGTGGACCGCGTGTTTCGAAAAGAGGCCATTGACCGAACGCACCTTCCGGAGTTCCACCAAATTGAAGGTATCATCGTCGAAGAGGGTGCCAACTTGCAAATGTTGGTCACGACCCTCAAAACCTTCTACGCTAAGATGGGCTATCCCGAAGTCCGGGTACGTCCGGCGTATTTTCCATACACTGAACCCAGTTTGGAAATCGAGGTGAAATGGCGAGGAAAATGGCTCGAACTTGGGGGCGCAGGTATCTTCCGACCTGAGGTTACTGAACCGCTCGGCATCACGACGCCGGTGCTGGCATGGGGGATGGGCCTTGAACGACTGGCCATGCTCGTGCTCGGTTTGGACGATATACGCCAACTCTACATCTCCGACCTTGAGTGGTTGCGTCAGCAACCCATTTTGTGAGGTGTGATACAAACTCCTGCGTGGGATTGATAAACGAGCCTTATTGCTTGAGACTCATGGAATCCGGAGCGATATCCCTCTTCATGTCCAACGTCGAAACCATACCGGGCAAATCCATCACGCGTTCATTGGGTCTTGTAACCGGTTCAACCGTTCGTGCCAAGCATCTCGGAAAAGATATTTTTGCCGGGTTAAAAAACCTCGTTGGTGGCGAATTAAAACAGTACACCGATTTGCTCAACGAGTCGCGAAACGAAGCCCTCCAACGCATGATGATGCAGGCTCACGGCATGGGCGCCAACGGCATCGTGAACATCCGCTTCGCAACCTCAAGCGTGGCCGCCGGGGCTTCGGAACTTTTCTGTTACGGCACCGCAGTCGTTGTTGAATGAGGTGGTTCGTTGAGCGTGACGGTGAGCAGCATCATCGTGGGGGTCCTCTTCGCCTCCTTACCGCTCTTTCCCTTCATTTCATGGGCAATGGGCCGTTGGTACCAGAGCCGCCTCATGAACGCCTTGTCGGAAAAAGAAAAACTCGAGGGCGGCTCCCTTCAAAATGAGAACCACCTTTCAACTGCATCAAGTACCGTTCTCATGTCGGCTCAAGCATCGGCGCTGCTTCACGTCAGCATTTGTGTAGGGCCATCCATGGGTCAAATCTTCTTCATGTGGTTCAAGAGCCTCGTCGGAGGTCGTCTCCGGTCCTACGAAGTCGTGCTTGAATACGGCCGTAGAGAGGTGCTTTTTCGGCTGAGGGAACAAGCCAAAGCCCTCGGCTGCACGTCCATCCATAATGTCCGGCTCGAAACCTCGGTGATTTCATTCGCCCAAAATCAGGACAGCAAACGTTCGTCCGTTGAGTTCTTGGCCTTTGCGACCGGCCTTATTCATTGATCATTCCCACTCGTCTTGGAAGCGCCGTTGACGTTCTTTGGATGCCTCATCTTCATGCTCCTCGTCGGGGTTGTGATGTTTCGGGTCAATGTTCATCGGTTCATCGTCCAGGTCAAAACTCCATCTTTTGTGAAAACGTCGTTGGAAGAAATCACGAACGTTTTTTTCCGTCACGGAAACAAAGGATTCACCCGTTTCGTTTGACTTCTGCCGTTCCCGGTCGAGAACCATCCGTTGGTGTTGGCGCCAAAAATCTCGAAACATCCGAACACACAGTTCGGTGTCTTCGTCCATCTTCATGTTGTCCGGCCAATCCAACTCACCAATCAAGGTGGAAAAGCGATGCAAGGCTTTTGCATAGGCATCAATCTCATCGAGGACATCACGTGTTGCGGAGTCGGTCTTCTTCTCGGTGTCGGGTTCCTTTTTGTCTTCGTCATCGCTCATGTCCTTCTTGTCCCTTGACCGTATATGAACCGTTCATTCGGGGGTGAACGCATCCTCATAAAGCAGAACACGAGAGGAGGGCCATGGAACTTCATGGAGCGGTCAGCAGCGGTCTTGGCCGAGCTCACGTGTTCATGGCGCAACCGCACTATCAAGAACAGTTCAAGGAGATTCTTGGCGGCCAAGCCTGGCCGGGAACGTTGAATGTTCGCGTTGATGAGGCGCTCTTGAGCCACTACATCGCATTGCGTCAAAAGGCCGGCATCGACACCTTGGACGCACCCGACGAAGCGCGTACTGCTGCGGCTTCCATCGACGTGAGCGAACACGGTTTAATTCGGGTACGAGGATTTCTTCGTGACGGGGTTTCCTTCGGTGGAGCATCGGCCTTCCACGGCACGGTGAACGTGAACGGCGATTCCGTTCCGTGTGCGGTGTTGATTCCCGATCTCACTCGACATGTTGATGTCATCGAAGTGATTTCCACCGTATTCTTGCGGGAAACCTTCGATTTGCACGACGGTGACCGAATCACCATCACCCTATGAAGTCCGATGACGAGTGATGGGCAAGATGCCGATGGTGGCCCACTCGTTGTGAAGCATGCTCTTCAATTCATGCTGTGCTGCTCTCTGCCAGCGTGCCTTGCGTGTACGTTCTGCACTCGGCCCAACGGGCGGTGGGGAAAACGAGGTGGTGTGTGTGCTCGCAGGCAGCGGTGCACCATCCCATGCGACGCCCCAAAGCACCAACCATTCGGGGGGAGCAACGCCAAAATCGACCGGTTCTTCAGGACGGTCGATGGCCGCCTTGACTTCATGAGGGTTGAGTTCTCCCACCGCTAACTTGAACAAGGCGTTTGCCGTTCTCCGGACTTGATTCCAAAGGAAGGCCTCCCCTTTGATTTCAAACCCCATGATACGGTCGCCATCCATCCACGGTTGGGCGTCCAAGACGGTTCGGATCGGGTTTTTCCCTTCCTCAAGCCTTGCAAAATTTCGGGCATCGTAAGTCCCAACAAAAAGATTCAACCATGACTTGAACTCTTCAAGGGGGGGAGCCTTCCAAAATTCCATGCCCTCCAATCGGTAGCGGTAGACGCGATAAAGTGCCATTCGGGGGTTGTGGTCTGCCTCGACTTCATCGACCGTCAAGAAAGCGATGTTCTCATCCAGACGATCATCGACGGCGCGTATCATCTTGCGCGGTGTCAAAGCCTGCCAGAGGGACGCGTCCAGATCAACAATTCCGCCGTTGATGCGAACATGCACGCCGGCATCGGTCCTGCTCGACAAAACCAAGACCTGGTCCTCTTCAGGGCCACGCAACCATTTCAAGGCCCGAAAAACCCGAATGAGTTCGCCTTGGACGGTTTTGACATCGGGTTGGACTTGACTTCCATGGAAGGCGTCACCAAGGTAGCCGATACGAAAGAACAGGCGAACCTTCGGTTCGGCCACCAACATCCCTCAATCTTCAGAACTGAGCGTGGCGATGGCGTCTTCGGTTGAATAGCCGAGGGCACCGACCGCCCAAACGAGGGCTTGCTTGAGCCAAGGTTGAACCATGGCTTCTTTGCGGCTTGGGTCCATCACCTCGATGGCATCAACAAGGTTGCGGCTTGCCGTATACAGCACTTCGTCAATGGGGATGTCCTCCAATTCGAGACGACGAGCGTAGCGCTGGAATTCCTTGACGGCCACGGGAATACGGCGGCATTCCAAGGCGAAGGAGGCAAAGTCAGCGATGTATTCCATGTTCTCCTCATCGAGTTCCATGGCGGTCTTGTAGGCATTCATGATCTTGCGCCCTGGAATCACGTCCTCTTGGGCTTCCATGTTCTTCAAGTTGGCAAACTCGGCCCACATGTGGTGGAGTTCTGCCACATCGGCGTGGCTCCCCAGTTTCCCTTCAAGGTCAGCCAGGGCACCGTCAATGTCGCCGTTTCGGAAAAGGTCAATGGGTTTCTCAAGCAGTTCTTCAACCATGGTGGTCATCTCCACCTCGCCGTAGTTCCAACGGCTTTTCAAGCCTCGCACCGAAGCCTAAGACTCAGGCTTCGTCGTTCTTGCCTTGGCTGAGGGCGCTCTTGATGTCTTCGAGCATGTTGGATTGGGAATGCTTTCGGTGCATTTCGTTGAGCATCATCTTGATGTTCTCCCACTTTCGGATTTTGTAAAAGCAATGCTTTGGGTCCGGGTCCACGCGACGGCTGGTGCGCTGGTAGCTGAGAACAGCAAAGAGCGAACGGAAAATTCCCTTGCGAACCATTTCCGTTGCGCTATCGTCGGTGTTGCCTTTTCCACCGCTGAGCCCAGGTGCAATTCCCGCAGACGTTCCGACGGATTCCTCAACAAGACCGACGCCTGAATCCGTCATGATGGTGACGGTGGCGAACCCGAGCAGGGTGCCGGTGGGTGTGCGCTCGACCATCACTTCGGAAATTCGGTCGAAGAGGATACGGCGGTGGGCGCGTGAAAGCAAGAACTCGTGTTGGAAGATCACGGCATTGGTCGTTACAGCATACGAAAAACTTCGCTGGTACTTGTAGGTCAACCCCCAGAAGAGGACGAGGAACGCCAAGCCTGCCCAGAGGTAGTTGTACCCGATGGGGATCACATCGTAAGCACCTTCTTCGGCACCAAACAGTGATGCGATCATGCTGACAAGGTCGTCCACGGTGATGAGCACGGGGAGGAAGGTGGTGAAGAGCAGCGCCGTGGTCACCCACTTTCCAGAGGTCGAAACGTTGAGCATGCGGTTGGCCCACGTCAGGAAGAGCATCACGAAGACGAATCCAATGGGTACGGTTTCGCTATCCGTCAACTCGATGAGTTTGGCCGTCACCTTCACCAGAAGGTTGGCGTCGTCCGCGACGTTCAAGCCGTTTTTGGCCGAGTAGAAGAGCATGTGAACCCCAAACGCCAAGGCGCCGAGGATGTACATGCCCAAGAAGGCGAGCGTACTCGGTCGTGCCTCACCGTTTTCGAGCACGGCTTCACCTGGAATCAAGCGATATTTCTTGTGGGACTTGTCGTGTTGTTCGCCTTTTTCCGTCGGCGCTTCGCCCTTGGTGTTTTCAGCGGCAACTTCGTCGGATGCATCTTCCGTCATGTGGGCCCCTCAATGTAGGTCGTGCCCCGCTGAATCAAATAACTTCCCCCTTGAAGCGATGTGGTTTGTTCAGTGGAGCATGCCCCAAGCGTGCTCAGCGTTGCCCCGGACCCACCCGTAGTCCGACCGTTTCCGGGTGCCGAATTCATCCTCAATTTCGAGCCTTGTCACCTCGAGTGGGTATTCGTTGTAGGTCAAATGGGACCAGAGCCCTCCCCGGGTTGGCTGGTCAAAGTGCCAGTGGGCACGCTCCACCGCCTGCACCTCAAGTTTGACGCTTGTCCTCCCGTTGTGCATCTGAACGAGGAACCGGGGCAACGGGGACTCGGGACTTTGGCCGTGGGCGCCTTCGCTCCGCCCCGAAGCCTGCTTGACCACTTCAACCATCGCAAAACGTTCGGTGCGCTGCCGCTTTGCATCGTGAAACAGTCCGCCTTGAGAGAGTGCAATGTGGTTCAGGTCTCGTTTCTTCCACGGACGAGCATCCCGGGAGAAGACGGTCGGTGCAAGGTGCGGCAAGAACCAATCCATGTACGACCCGTCCTCAAAGTGGAGCACGCCCCAATACCACGGTGGAGACGGGGCTTGGACGCACACCTTCTGAAAGTACGCTGTCCCGGTGACATGTTCGCCGTCGATTTCACCAGAGACCCTGGTTCCGTGAACACGGAGAATGTCGTAGCCCATGCCGGCAGCGTAGGTGGCCGTGGATGGTCGAGCAACCGACATCGGGGGATTCCAGGGTGTGAGTGTCAAGTTCATGCGCACAGGTGCTCCGTCACGCACAGCGGTTTTATCGCCGGAAAGGTTGATCCAAAAAGCGCTCTTGTCGCTGTTCAATCCCATGGAAAGGTCGTCGGGTAAGAGCGGCACAACGGCGCCTCCCCCGTCGCCCTTCCCTTCGGCGGGCCAGCGGGGATGTTGGTCGTCCATCGCCACCATGGTGCAGGTCCGTTTGATGTAGGGTTCGTGCATTCGTTCACCATCAAACCACCAAGCGCAGACCATGCCGTCAATCGCCATGCCCCCTTGGTCGTCCTTTCCAGGGCGTCCCTTCGGCATCCAGGGGAAACCGTTGACCTCCACGCGATCGTTGTCCTTGGTCGACCAGAGGACCATAAGTTGCTTCCCGCACGGATGCGCCTCATCATCGAGCATCACCAGCCACCACCACCAGTCCCAGGTCAGGTGCCAGAGCGGCTCGCGCAATCCAAGTTGCCACAAGGTGGAAAAATCCCCTTCAAATTTGGCGGGAGGAACGTTGCTCATGCGTTCGCCTCACTCGATTTCCTTGCTCTTAAAAAGCGTGCTTCCAAGGAACCAGCACAACGCTGCTTGACCGACCAGGACGAGTCCAGATACCGCCATTGTTGCTAAAGCGCTCAGGTTGAGCCCCGGTGTTGAGGCAAACGTGTTCAGTGCCTCGGCGCCTTCAAGCGGCCCGTAGCCCCCTCCCCAAATGCCCATTTGAATGAGCAGCGGTGTGTCGGACCAAGCCAAGGCTGCTCCAGCATCGACGATGTTCATGGCCCAACCGATCACGGAAAACCGAAGAATGGCTGCATCGGGCGCACCGAGGGTGGTGAGAATCATGCCAAGTTCCCAGGCTGCGATGGGCAGCGCCAAGACCATGCCGTGCTTCCACAGAACGCCCAGCATGCAGAACAACATGCTGTAGACCATGATGGCGAGCAACGCAGCCAGCCAAACAGAGAGCCAAACGCCGAGGTCCGAGAACCTAAAGATGCCTTCACTCGGTCCAGCAAAGCCCGTAACGATGGCGAGCAGGACGATCAGCAGGGTGACGTAGGTCCAAGCAATGGCCAAGAAACCAAGAATGCGATAGAGGAAGACCTCGCTTCGAGCGATGGGCTTAGCGAGCATGAAATGCATCGTTCCGGAGGTCATTTCTTGTCGAATCAGACCGGTCGCCATGAAGAGGGGAACAAAAATTCCGATCAGGAACACGACACCAAGTTTTCCGATGGCCAAAACGAAACTGCGGTGAATTGCTTCCAATGCGTACGCCTCATCATCTGGGTCTTCGTCAACGTTGCCGTCCGAAAGGACAGAATACCTGCCCGAGTATTGGTTTAGCGTCAGTTGGATGTCGCACGGGATGCGGTTTCTGTTGGCGTCTTTTTGCGATTCAGTTCGTTCTTCAACGTTGCAATCCCCGTTATCGTCGTACCCAACGCTTCCCTCTTCAAGTGCATCCCAATCAAAATCGTCTTCGTTGATCCAAACACTTGCGTCGTCAGGAAGTACGGGCGGGTCGAGCAAACCCGGATGGGAATCGGGGTCGTGGATGTCGGTTCCGTGAAGGCGTTCTTGGCCGTTGGGGTACCCGTCACCGTCCCAGTCGTAGCTGTCGCCGTCGTTGTCAATGGCTTCGTAATCCCGCGTCATGCTGTCGATGTAAAACATCGTCAAGACCCCCATGGCAGCCATGCCCACCAGCAGCACGACCCAGGTGGAGAGCCGCTTTCGTTGTTGACGAAGGGTAAACTCTGCCACGGCCATGGCTTTTCGGTCAAGACCGCTCCAGAGGCTCGGGAGTTCCTTCTTCCGACTCATGCGCTCCCTCCTGCCAAGTAGTTCAACAGCGATTCCAAATCGTCATCGGGATTGTCAATAACGCTCACTCGGTGGTTGTTTTCCACGATGAGGCGCGGCAATTCAGCATGGAGTTGGCCAAAGTGATAGGTTTGAATCAAAAGTTCTGTTTCATTTGGGAAACTCAAACCGAACACGGCGGGGTGGTCGAGGATGTCCTTCGCCATACTCCGGGCGTCTTCACCGACGATACGAATGGTGTGCGGGATTTGGTCCAAACGTTCTCGAATCGCATGCAGGTTGCCAAGGGCCACCAATTTTCCTTGGTGGAGGATCACAATTTGCTCGGTGATGCGTTCAATTTCGTTGAGAATATGGCTGCTGACCAACACCGTTCGGCCCATTTTTCCCAGTTCACGGATAACGTTCATGATGGTCGTACGGGCCAGTGGGTCGCAGCCTTGCAACGGTTCGTCAAGGATGATAAGTTCGGGGTCGTTGACCAACGCATGGGCAATTTTGGTCCGTTGGCGCATGCCTTTGGAAAACCGGCCAATCTCCTTGTTGGCCACGTCAGCGAGGCCGACAAATTCCAGCACGCGAAGCGCCTCTTTCTGGGCTTCCTTACGCGTCATGCCGTGGAGTCGGGCAAAGGTGCTCACGAAATCAAGCGCTGTCATCCAATCGTGCATTTTTTCGTGTTCGGGAACGAAGCCAACCTTTGCATACGGTGCGGGGTTTTTCCAAGGGTCGGTGCCGAAGAGTTTCACCTCGCCTGCTGACGGCCGCAACTTGCCCATGAGGAGCTTGAACAAGGTGGATTTTCCTGCACCGTTCATTCCCAAGAGGCCCGTTACGCCGCCTGATAAGGCGAGAGTGATGTTGCTCAAGGCATGGATGCGCCCGTAGGATTTGGTGACACCATGGAAGTAGACGACCGGGAAGTTTGGCGTTGGGGGGAGTGAATCGCCCGAGGGCGGTCGTCCTTGTTGGGTCACATCGGGAATCATTCACGGGTCACCTCCATCGAAGCAACCCTTGAGGCCAAGACGTAGAGGGCCAGGGCGTTCATGGCGACCAAAGCGACCAGTGAGTACGTCCACGAATACTGGTCGTAGGTGGTTTGGGTTCCGATCAAGGCTTGTCCCACGTGAGCGACGCAGTCGTAAGGGGAGATGAGGTAGAGAATTTCTCGCCCGAAGAGGTTCTTGACGATGCTTGCCAGGGTTTTGGTACCGAACACGATGGCCAAGAGGCCGATGCCGGGGAAGAACCGGCCGGTTGAGACGCTGGAAAGGCTAAGCCCGATGCTGGTGTAGGTAAAGATCAGCAGCAACCCGGCTACAAAGCCCGCAAGGAACATGGGGAAGACATCGACCATCCATGCCCATCCTCTGCCGTAGGCGACCACCTCGGCGAGGAAATAGAGGATGTAGGAGCCCAACACCACCAAGGCCTGGATGAGACCCACCGAGACGAACTTCATCCCGACATAATCAACGCGGGACACGGGCCGGGAAAAGTAGAGGGCGGAGGTGCCATGTTCTCGGTCTTCGGAGATGACGCTGCCCACCAACAGGGCTGCGATGATGGGGTAGTAGAGGACGTTTCGAGGGAAGAAACCCAAGACATGGCCGTAGAGATTGTCCCTGCTCACACCGAAGAGGCTGTGGAACTCCGAACTCCCGACAAGCCCCGAAAGCAAGGTCATGCCCGCATCCGAGAGCGATGCGAGGAAGGCGATGAGAATGAAAATCCGCGTTGGCATCGTCCATGGCCGGTGACCCTTCCGGAAAATCCCGAGGAGGTGATGGCGCAGAATCGCCCAATTTCGCATCCATCGCGGGTTGAGCGTACCCCGCCAAGGGGTGTAGTGTTGCTCAAAGACCTCACCGCCTTGGGCGGTGTTTGCATTGGACAATTCTTGTTCGGTTTCGTCGCCTGTGTTGGCCCCCCAAGCGACATCCATTCGTCCTTGGCCCGTCACCGGTGCTTCGGGTTGCAACCTCTCTTCGTCGTTCATGAGGCGCCACCTCCGAGCGATTCTGGGGCGTCCACTCGCTTGGCTTCCATCGGTGAGCGGAGCAGGTCGTCGCTTGATTTGACGGTGTAGCCAAGGTTGTCCATGATGGCCAGAAAGAGGTCTTCGAGGGAGGCCTCGTACTCGTGCATTTTCCGGATTTGGGCGCCAACCTCCGCAGCTGCCCGAAGAATGTGCGTAGCCGTGTCGTCCACGGTGTGGGCAATTCGCATCACTCGGCCTTCCCGACGTACGCGGAAGCCTTGGTCGGTGAGCCGCTCTTCAAGCGGGGTAGCGCCGCCCCAAACATGAATCTCAATCTCTCGGTCAATGGCTTTGAGGTCCCTGATTTTCCCTTGAGCGGCAAGTTTGCCTTTGTGCAACAAAATGATGTTCTCGCAAACCCGCTCGACATCGTCCATCAGGTGGCTGGCCATCAACACCGAACGCTGCCCGTCGTTGACCATGGTGTTCAGGGTTGAGATCATGAATTCCCGTGCTTTGGTGTCCAAGCCGTTGGATGGTTCATCGGCGATGAGTAAATCAGGGTCGTGGATAATGGCGCAAGCCAGTTTTGTGGCTTGCTTCATGCCGGTGGAGAAACTGCTGATTTCACGGTAACGTTGTTCCCCTATGCCGACGAATTGGAGGGCTTCATGGGCGCGGTTCATCGCCACAACAGGGTTCATGCCCAAGAGTTCCCCGGAGTAACGGACTTGGTGGATGGCGTCCATGTCAGGATTCAGGGCATCGTATTCGGGCATGTACCCAATTCGCTGACGGATTTCAACACCCTGGTGACGGATGTCGTATCCCAATACCGTGCCTTCACCGGAGGTCGCTTGAATCAAGCCGAGAATCGTCTTCAGGAACGTCGATTTTCCAGCCCCGTTCTGACCCAACAATCCTGTCGCCCCTCTCGGGATGCTGATGTCGAGGCTGTCCAATGCGACGTGCGGACCGTAAGACTTGGTGAGCGCCTTGGTGTGGATGATGCGGTCATCCTCCATCGGGCTCACGAAGCGAGGTTTTCAGCGGCAACCCATGAAGGCTTTGTTCATTCGTTTTCGTCGCCAACGCCGCCTCGCGTTTTGACGGCGATGCCCTTGGTGAAGGTTCGGACTTCGTCGGCGGTGCACTGGGCAATGCCGTGGCCGAGCAAGATCCCGTTTTGGTTGGTCAGAAGGCACGGTTCTCCCGGAGAGAGCCAGGGGTCGCAAGCGAGCACGAAGCCGTGGAAGGCATTGCGCCCTTTTCGGACAAAGGGTTCAGCATCATCGTCAACGACCACCACGGCAGGCCCGTTGCCCGCATGCCCTCGCCATTCCGTTGCCGGGATGACCGTTGGGAGGGGCTGCGTTCGTAAGGTCAACAACGCGAGTGCCCCGTTGTTGGCCATGGACATGCCCCCGTCCCGCAAACGTGGACTGAACAGGTGCTGGCCATCTGCGCTGTTCACGTTCTTGACACGCCCTTCCCGATTGGTGACGAAGGTGCATCCATGAACAATGGAGGTCCCCACCGCTCTTGATGTGTTCAAGAGAACCATTTGTTTCGCCACGACCTGCTCAACACGGAGACGGTTTCGGGCATTGCGCTCCTGTTCTTGGGTCAAGGGCTGATGCACGTCCCGCTCTTGATTCACAGCAACCAAGGCTTCACCAAGGCGCTGCTTCAAGCCTGGTCCGTTCACATCGACGGTCGAGAAGGGATGGTTTGAAAGCCCTAACCGAGCGAGTTCTGAGGTGATCCATGCCATCTCGGGCTCGCGACGTAAAACCCACTGCGGTGCATCGAGGTGGGCGAAGGGGTTGAGGTCTTCAAGCGCCGCTGGCACCAAGCCGAGTGGAGAGAGAACGAGCGGCTGAACGGCCGGACATCGATCTGATAACCACTCCAAAACCTCCCCCAGCCGTTCACGATAAGGGCCACGTATGCCGTGGAAAACGATGACTGCCTCGCTTGATTCAGGGCCTTCCCATCGGTTGTGCAACAAGCGACGCGCCTTGACGATTTGGGGGCGGACGAAGGTGTCGTCACTGCCCCACTGAACGCCTCCGGGTCGTGGGGTTTGTTGGCTCCAGACCACCCAATCCCAAGCGTCTTCCCACATGCCTTGGTCGCTGCCCGTGTCTCTGGCCGCATCTCGGTCGGTGTAGAACTTCTCAGGGCGAAGATCTCGCTCAGAGGACGGCGAGGTGGTGAGCCAGAGGAACGCCTCCCTGAGGGCAGGGTGTTGATGACTCCTTTGTTCTGCGAGTTGCCAAATGGTCCCGTCACGCACGGCTTGCTTGCATCGAGCCAGTTCTGCAAGCGTCACCTCCAAATTGTACAGGGCGAGGGTTTCCTCGCGCTTATCCGACGGGAGGGCGCGAACATCAGCAGGCGTCAGGGCGGCAACACAAGGCATCAACAAGGGCCAATCGACCAACTCAGCTAACCGCTCGGTTCCCCAAGGGGTCAGCAGGCGATTGTCACGAGCAAACAGAGCATAGGCTGCTGAGTCAAACAGGTCGGCGCCCAAGGCGATGGACATCGGGAACAGCATTGGATGACCGCATCCAAACATGTGAACGGGACGGTCAGCGGGCAACAACGGAAGCGTTGCCATCATGATCTTCGCATAGTCTTTGTAGCGCTGCTGCTCCATGACCGGGACGATGCCGCCGATGGGGTGAACAGCAAATGGATGGGCGCCCATGAGCTGGGCCGAAATATGGCGCAGATGACGGAACAGACCACCTTGAACCGGGCCGTTGAGCATCGTGTCCTCGGCCGCCCGGACGCTTTGTTCGGCTCGCTCCGCCGTTTCACGGACAGCCGTTTCAACTTCCTCCTCGGTCATGTCCGGACGCGAGAACACATCGAGCATGGTGGCGATGTCGACCCCGATGGACCGTTGAAAGCGGACGATTTCATCGACACCAACCTCAACATCGCCGTACACATAGGATTGGAAGGTCCCCGAATCCGTCATCACCACACCGGGGTAATCGAGCAGGGCATGAACACCCTCGGAGGTCGCTGCATGGCGAAGATTTTCGTGCTTCCAAATGATGTAGGAGTTGGTGATGAGTGCTTGAATCCCGTACTTGTCCCACATCACACGGGGCTCAACTGTACGAATGTTCGGGTTGACCACCGGGAGGAGAGCGGGGGTTTCCAGCACACCGTGCTTGGTGTGCAACCGTCCAAGACGGGCTTGGCCGTCCCGTTGGGTTACTTCGAAACGCCCCAGGTCTTGCTCTCTGCATGGCGCAGGGTCGGGGCGCACGCCTTCCTTCCATGCGGTCATGAACACCCCTCATGCGGTTTTGTTTTCAAAGGCTCGCTGAACTTTCCGCCTTAAGCATCATCAGGGTCAACAAACTCAACCTTTCCGTGGGCAAGAATAAATTCTCTGCCCAGGTCATCAAAGGTGTCGAGGAGCGCCGATGAAAAGCGGATGCGTCGGACCTCATCGTCCGCTTCCAAGTCGTTCTTTACTCCCTCGAGTGTACCAGGGGCCGCGCCGCATGACAGGCATGCTCCCGTGAGGTCAAGAACGAGGTCAAGGCCTTCCGCAGCCCGGTGCACCGAGGTCACGGCAATACCGCCGCCATGGCCGTCGAGCGCAGCCCGAACAGCACCAAGGCGGGCGACGAGGGCCGGGACAAAGTGTTCGGATTCGGTAAGGTCGTGCAGGGCCATGTTTCGCAGGCGTTCGTCTTCCTCGGCGTCGGAGGATTCTGCGATTCGCCGTGCGGCTTCCGCTTCCATAGCGGCTTTGGCCTCGGCGGCATACTTCGCCACCAAATCATCGTCCATGCTTCGGGCAGGGTCTGTTCACCTTCAATCCTCGCCTCCTCCTCGCTTTCATCGCCACGGGCCCCACCGTTCCACGCAACTACATCCCTTGATAAAGGAGGGACGAGACGGTACAATAGGGATGACCATGGGCGAAGAGATTCTGCGTGTTGAAAACCTCCACGTGAGCGTTGAAGGCACCCCGATCCTCAACGGCATGAACCTCGTGATTCATCGCGGTGAAATCCACGTGATCATGGGGCGCAACGGTGCTGGGAAATCCACGCTGGCCAGCGTCGTGATGGGCCACCCTGCTTACGAAATCACCCAAGGGAGCATCCACTACATGGGCACAGACCTTCAAGAGATGGACGTGTTTGAGCGTGCTCGTGCCGGAATGTTTCTGTCCTTCCAATACCCTGCGGTCATCCCGGGGGTGAAAGTGGGAACCTTCCTCAAGAAGTCGGTTCAAGCCGTTCGCAACGAAGAGGTGAAAGGCCGTGAATTCAGGAAGGAACTTAACGAAGCCATGGCCAGCCTTGAAATGCAGAAATCGGTCACCAACCGCTACGTGAACGATGGATTCAGCGGTGGAGAAAAAAAGCGTTTGGAAATTCTCCAAATGTTGTTGCTCAAGCCCCATCTGGCCCTGCTTGACGAGACGGATTCGGGTCTTGACATCGATGCGCTTCGCATCGTTTCCAGAGGCATCAATGCGATTGCTCCCAATGCCGGTTGCCTGATCATCACGCATTACCAGCGCCTGCTCGACCACGTGAAACCGCATTTTGTCCACGTGATGATCGACGGTGCCATCGTTCAATCAGGCGGCCCTGAGTTGGCCCACAAGTTGGAAAGCGAAGGGTACGAATGGCTGGATGCGCCCAAGGAGGCCTGAACATGAGCGACGATGCACGTGAGGCGGTTGGCGACTACCAGTACGGTTTTCACGACCCCGAAAACGCCACCATTCGCTTCGATAAAGGCCTGTCCGAACAAGTGGTACGGGACATCTCGGAACTCAAGAACGAACCCGAGTGGATGACCGAACTCCGCGTCAAAGCTTACCATCACTTCATGGAGCGCGAGATGCCCGACTGGGGGAACTGCGGCCAACTCAACGGTATTGACTTTGACAACGTGACCTACTTCCTCCGGTCCTCCAACGCCACAGAGCGCAATTGGGATGATGTCCCTGAAGACATCAAGAACACCTTCGACCGCTTGGGCATCCCCGAAGCCGAGCAAAAATGGCTTGGCGGCGTGACGGCGCAATACGAGTCCGAGGCCGTTTACCACTCGATCCGAGAGGACCTTGAGGCCCAAGGGGTCCTGTTTTTGGACATGGACAGCGGCTTGCGCGAACATCCAGAGATCGTCAAGAAGTATTTCGGAACGGTCGTTCCACACTCCGACAACAAATTCTCGGCCCTGAACACCGCTGTTTGGTCCGGGGGCTCGTTCATTTATGTTCCAAAAGGCGTGCATGTCGAGATGCCGGTGCAAGCGTATTTCCGCATCAACGCCAAGAACATGGGTCAGTTTGAGCGCACCCTCATCATCGCCGATGAAGGCAGCAGCATCCACTACGTCGAAGGCTGCACCGCCCCAACCTATTCAACCGACTCGCTCCACTCCGCCGTGGTGGAACTCATCGCCATGAAGGACGCCAAGATTCGGTACTCCACCATCCAGAATTGGTCGGCCAATGTCTACAACCTCGTCACCAAGCGTGGCGTGGCCCACGAAGGCGCTACCGTGGAGTGGGTGGACGGGAACATCGGCTCTAAACTGACGATGAAGTACCCCGCCGTCTTGCTCAAAGGGGAAGGTGCGCATGCAGAGATCATCTCGGTGGCCTACGCTGGCGCAGGCCAACACCAAGACGCCGGTGCAAAGGTCCATCACCTCGCCCCCAACACCACCTCCAACATTCTCTCGAAATCCATCTCGAAGAACGGCGGTCGCTCCTCCTACCGTGGAATGCTTCAGGTGACGCCAAAAGCCCACGGCTGCCGTTCAAAAATCGTCTGTGACGCCCTTCTGCTCGACAGCGAATCAAGGTCCGACACCTACCCGACCATGGAAGTGGGGAACTCAACAGCTGACCTTGAACACGAAGCCAGCGTCTCCAAGGTGTCGGGCGACCAGCTCTTCTACCTGATGAGCCGAGGGTTCACGGAAGAAGAGGCGATGGGTCTCATCGTGAACGGATTCTTTGAACCCTTCACGCGAGAACTGCCGATGGAGTATGCTGTGGAACTCAACAAGTTGCTTGAATTGGAAATGGAGGGTTCCATCGGATGAAGTATGCCGACCTGGCCGTTCCCTCCCGTGCTCTTCATCTGTGGCGATACACTCCATGGGCGCGCATTCATCCCACCTCGGTAGACGCGGTTCCCGAGGCAATGCCCATCCGTTTTTCGCTCATCGAAGGCGGGGCAGAACTCGTTGATGGCGCCCCTCGAATCCTTGACGGCGATGACATTGCTCGGGTGTTCTTGAGCGAACTGGGTTCGTCCGCAACCACCGTTCAACCCGACGGCAGCAGCGAGGTGGTTCATCTCCAAGCCGTGGCCTCAGGCCACGTCGCTGTCGGTCATCTGCATCTTGATTTCACCCGCGATACGGTGGTTGTCCTGCACCTCTCCGGCGAGGCCGATTGGACCGGGCTCCACATCACCGGGGCCGTCGCTGCCAACACACGCTCGGCCTTCGGTTTAGTGAACGAACTTTCATCCAACGGCAAACTGCTCCACTGTGAGGACTGGACGATTGAGCGGGACGCCTTCCTTGAACTGGCCGGTCTGTCCATTGGTGGTTTCCGTTGCAAAAGCGACCTTCGAACCCGCTTCCTCAACCCAGGAGGACGCCTCAACCAAGCGATTTCCGTCCACGGGTCCGGTCAGCGACACGTCGACCACCACGTCGAGATTTACCACGATGTACCCCATACCGATTCCTCACTCAACGTCCACGCAGCGTGCGACGACAGCAGCCATTCCATCACCACTGGACTTCTCACCATCGCTGAGAACGCGAATCACTGCGATGCAGGTCAGGTCTTCAAGAACCTCCTTCTTTCCGAAAAAGCCCGGGCTGAAGCCATTCCCGAACTCGAGGTGCTCGCCGACGAAGTCGCTGCAGCACACGGTGCGGCAAGCGCACCGGTGGACCCTGACCAACTCCACTACTTGATGAGCCGTGGATTGGACGAGGAATCGGCTGTGGCCTTGCTGATTGAGGGTTTCATGCAAGCCGGTTTTTCATCGCTCAAACACGATGCGCTCGTGGACGAAATGCGCACCCGGTTGACCGTCCACCTCGAATGCGAATTGAAGAGGTGAACGGATGTCGCTTCGTGACCAATTTCCCATTCTTCAGCGCAAGGTGAACGGTTACCCGCTGGTCTACCTTGACAACGCAGCCACCACGCAAAAGCCGCAAGTGGTGCTCGACGCGATGAACGGTTACTACTCCCAATCAAACGCCAACGTCCACCGCGCGGTTCACACGCTTGCCGGCGAGGCCACCGAAGGATACGAATCCTGTCGAACCAAACTCAAGCAACGTTTCAACGCCTCAAAAGCGATCATCACGAGCGGCACCACCGAAGCCATCAACCTCGTTGCTCACGCTTGGGGCCGAGCCAATCTGCGCTCTGGCGATGCCATTGTGCTGACCGAAATGGAGCACCACTCGGACATTGTCCCGTGGCAGATGCTCGCACAGGAGCGGGGCGTGGAATTGCGCTATGTCCCTGTCACCCAGCACTTCACCCTGGATATGGACGCCTTTGCCCATTCGCTTGAAGGAGCGAAATTGGTCTGTGTGGTTCACACCTCGAACGTCCTCGGCGTCCGCAATCCGCTAGAAGACATCATTGCGCAATCTCACGCTGCGGGTGCCAAGGTGCTCATCGATGCGGCACAGGGCGTTCCGCATTCGACCGTTGATTTCGATGGCTTCGGTGCGGATTTCATGGCCTTTTCAGCGCACAAAATGTGCGGCCCTACCGGCATCGGTGCTTTGCTCGTTCAACCCGATGCCTTCGAAGAAATGCAGCCGTTCATGGGTGGCGGTGACATGATCGAAACGGTGAGCGTTGAAGGGTCAACCTACCAAACCAATGAGCACAAATTCGAGGCAGGGACGCCCCGTATTGCTGAAGCCATCGGTTGGTCGGCCGCATTGGACTGGATGGATTCCTTTGACCTCGATGCTGAACACGAACGCCTTGTGAACATCGCTCGCTGGGTCGCCGATGAACTTCGTACCATGGGCATGTCGGTGTACGGCCGCCACGACGACGACGATGCGGCGGTGGTTTCCTTCCTTCATCCCACCATCAACAGCGAAGACATGGCTCACCTCCTCGACGCCCGTGGCTACGCCGTCCGGACAGGACATCATTGCGCTCAACCCTTGCTGAACCGCCTTGGCATCACGGGCACGGTCCGGGCCTCGTTTTACGTGTACAACACGCGTGAAGAAGCGGAAGGCCTGGTGGCTGAACTCAAAGAAATCGTGGAGAAATTCGCATGACCTTCTATCCAGAAGCCCTTCAGGAACTCATTGAGGAATTCAAGGAAGTAGCAGATAAGCGGGAACGTCTCGAAATGGTGTTTGAACTGGCGGATGAAATCATGCTCCTGCCCACCGAAGAATGGACCGAAGACACTCGAATCCGCGGTTGCCAGTCCGAAGCGCATGTTCGCATCGCCGTTGAGGACGGTCTTATCCACATGGTTGGTGCAGCCGATGCCAAACTCGTTCAGGGGTTGATGGGCGTGCTCAGCATCGCTCTCGAAGGACTTGCACCTGCGCAGGCCGTTTTGGTCCCCGTTGATTTCGCTGAGGAGATGGGGTTGTTGAACAGCCTCACGCCGAGCCGTTCAAACGGCTTTCGGAACATGTACGACAAGGTCATGAACGAGATTCGAGCATGCATGGAGTGAACAACATGACGACCAAAGAAGCTGTGTTAGAGAAATTGGATGAGGTTGAGGACCCCGAGTTGGAACTCTCCATCGTGGAATTGGGGCTCGTGTACGACGTCCGATTCGAACAGAAGGACGAGGGACTTCACGCCGAAGTTGACCTGACGCTCACCTCACCCGGCTGTCCTGCAGCCCCCGAGATCATGGCGGCCGCTCATCGTGCTGCGCTGCAAACCGACGGCCTTGCCTCGGTCCACATCAACCTCGTTTGGAAGCCACGATGGGACCCGAAAGTTCACGCCAGCGAAGATGCGCGCATGGACATGGGCATTTGGGATTGAACGCTCCCGCCCGAATCCTCAATGAAGAACGTTGAAGGCTCACCGCAATGCCCTCACAACATGCGAACCGGTCTCCTTCTGGTGTTCTTGCTCGCATGTTTGCCTCTGACGGGTTGTCTTGGAGACGATGCAAGCTCCGACGGGGACGGGGAGCGGTACACGGTTGACGCGACGCTTTCTCGCATTGAGGTTGAAGCCAAAACGGCGTATTACCAAGACGAGGAAGCCGTATCTTGGTCCATTGAATCCTCTTCGGTCGGCGATGCTCTTGAGAACTCGGGGGGGAACGTCGTCGGTGTCTTCCTTTCGCTGACCTACGGTGAAGACGAATCACCGGCAGGACCGCTGTGCACCGGAGGTGAAGCAGATGCACCCGATACCATCACCGGTTCTGCGACCAAAGGCGAATGGGCGCTTTCGGCTTCAGCAGAAAACCCGGGTGCCCACGAGGTCAACCTGACCTGGTACAACGAAAGCCTTCTCTCCGGTGTGATTGAGGGATTGACGGTTGAGGACATCGAAGCGCAGTTGGCCTTTGGGGAGGATGCGCTCGGCGTGTACGACCTCAGCGTCACGGTCGATGCGGCGGCCTTCAACGGTGCATTGTGCTCTCACGACGACGAAGGCGAAGAGGTGACAACGGTGGTGAGTCTGCTCGTGTTGGATTTCTCGATTCTCAATGAGGAGGGCGATGCCTTGACGACGATGGCCGTCGGTGACGGCTCAATTCCCGTGTTCATGTTTGCAGCGTGGATTTTCCCCGTGGTCGTTCTTGTTGGCTACATCTCCATCAAGCAACGGGAACGCTTCCACCTCGACGTGGATTTCGGACCCTCCGAGGACAGCAATTCCGCCGATGGACAAGACGGTCCTTCCACCTCCAACGGCGAAACCTTGGTCGACAGTTACCGTGCTCGGGTGCTCACGCTCTCAGCGCTCTACGTGGCCCAAGGCGTTCCTTGGGGCTTCATCACCGTCACGATGGTGACCTTCCTCGCCGCTGAAGGCGCCGATGCCGGTGACCTTGCCTACTTGCTCACTTTGGGTACGCTTCCGTGGTCGTTCAAGTTCTTGTGGGGGCCGGTCATCGACCGTTTCCAGAAACCCGAATTCGGCCGGCGACGGCCGTGGATTCTCATCGCCCAGACCGGGATGGTGGCACTGCTCGTCACCATGCTTCTGGTTCCCGATTTGACCAACAACATCCCCCTGCTCGGTGCGCTGTTCTTCGTCTATAACGTGTTCACGGCACTGCAGGACGTCTCCACCGATGCTCTAGCGGTGGACGTGCTTCAATCGCATGAATTTGAGCGGGTGAACAGCTACATGTTCACGGCCAAATCGCTGGGCGGTGTGATCGGTGGCGCCGGTCTCGGGACCATCATCGGCATCGTGGGCATTCGCGGCGCCTTCCTCATTCAGATTCCCATCTTGGTGGTCATCATGTTGGTCCCCTTGTTCATGCGAGAGCGACCCGGCGAGAAGCGTTTCCCATGGGACGAGGGTGAGGCGGTGGAGGCTGGTGACCAATCCGGCGAAGATGCAGAGGAAACTCGTGACTTTGCCGTGATTTTTGCGAACATCAAGACGGCGTTTTCGGTTTGCTCGGCTC
>JAUREJ010000028.1:13474-22102 GCA_030827475.1 Candidatus Poseidonia sp. | reverse complement strand
GGGGGCGAGATAGTGTTTCATGCACTCACCTCCGTCGATCCCGCTCGGAGGTCGAATGGAAGCGTTTTTGCGCAAGATATAGCAGAGGCCGAACAAAAATCAAGGGACTTGGTCGCCTACACTCACAGCCCTTCCCTTATCCGGATTGAGCTTGTGGAACAAGGAAACCGAACAACACAGCCTGGCATAACGGCAGAGACGGTGAACGAGGCTTTTGCCTCCGTCGAAGTCTTCTCCGTAGACGCTGCTACTGAATTTTTGTGGGCTTTGGCGGCTGTTGTAGGATGTTTCTCCATGGTTCTCATTCCGTCGTTTACGGTGTACTTTGCGGCGCGAGCAAAAGAAAAGCGGGATGAGGCAAAACTTGCGCTCTCCAATGCCGATGTTGATGAAGAATTATCGCAGTCATCCACGTCCGGAGAGACCTCGTAACGAGATTCACCAGCCGAAATGACCATTTTCGGCTTGCATCGCTCATAAATACATAGAGTGTCTATGCATAACCGAGTGAGATGAAGTGGGTAACTGCCTTGGGAATTTTGTTCCTCCTCCTCTGCATGTCTGCAAGCCCTGCTCAAAGCCTACTCAACAACAAGGGAGAGCCAGATTACAGCCCGACAAACCCCACTGGCGTTGATGTTTTGGTGACGGACATAGCCGTAACATACACAAGCAGCGCCGATTCGGCAAAATACAAAATGTTCTCCTCAAATCACCCCATTCTTGGGTTTAACCGTCCAGCAGAACTTTTTGTCATCGACGGAATGGTGAATGTGTCTTCAACCTTGACGGTGACGGTGGAAAATATTGGCACTGCCCAATCGGGTGTGATCAACATCAACGTCTTGTTGTTGCACAACGAATACACCTACTTTGAGTTCGTCAACGAAAGTGCCCAGATGTCATCATTGGGAGGTGGGAACTCCAACTCCGTGACCGTAGCGATTACGCCGACCTATGCCGGAAACCACACGCTCCTTGTCAGAGCAACCTCAACCGTATCCGATGATGTCCCATCAAACGATGTTTTCAACGGTCATTTTACGGTCGGCTCTGATTACTTCAACTGCGACTCAACAAACGTATGGTCCTTTAGCGGTGGCTGGACCCTCAGCACGGATACATCGATTTCACAAGGACGGAGTTGTCATGCAGGCAACGGTCAAAGTTCAACCTACAACAACAACATGGTAGCCAGCATGACCACGCCGGTGATGGACCTTTCTGATGCGGTTTCCAATCCGACAAGAACCAATGGACTTTCCTTTTTCTACACGGGGAGTTCTGCAGCCAACGATGAACTCACCATGTACGGTCGGTCACCGTTTGGATCATGGACTGAAATCGGTTCTGTCTCGGGGACGGTTGACCAAATATTCACCGATGGAGCGAACTGGCAAACATTCAGCTTCAGCAACAAAGGGGCATCCTCGCCCTTAATGCCTGTAGCCCAAGACCTCTTCCACAGCACATCGCAATTCAAATACGAATTCACTTCTGACGCAAGCGGCACGGATATTGGATTTTACATTGACGATATCGTGATGGTTTACGACCAAAAAGTACGCCTCAACGAATACAATGTCTCGGCCCAAGGTGTCTCGACAACTGGCGCTCTTCCTGGGGAATGGGGCAGCATCACCATGGAGATTGTCAACACGGGAAACATCACGGAAACCTACATTCCGTCGCTCACTGGACTTCCATCGGGCTGGAGTGTCTATTACACTCGACCTTCCGGAACCAGCTTTGATCCCACAAACGGATTGGTTGTCAGCCCAGGTGCGCCTCAAGAGTTCAACATCATGATTCAACCGGACGTCAACGCAACCATCGGTTTGAAACAAATGTCCGTGAGCGTGACTTCCCAATCCTATGCGTCGGTAACCACGAACCTCCCGGTCCAATTTTTGGTCAAAGCAGACCGTATTCCCGTCATCATTCCTCCGACTGTTCGACCATCATGCCCTCCGTCGTACACGTGCACCTTTGAGGTCAACGTTTCCAACGAAGGCGCCGCCACCGATGTGTTTGATATCGTACTCGACACGAACAACATCCCGAGCTCGTGGACCGTGGCTCTGGCATGGACACAACCGTCTTCAGTCCAAATCCGGTCGGGTGAGACCGTCACCACGTTGTTTACAATGGCTGTGCCTGAGGGTGTGGCCCCCGATACCGTTCGCTCGTTTGAAATGCGTCTCCAAGCGCAAAACGACAGCACGCGTTCGGACATGAAAACGATTGAGGTCTCAGCATCCATGACCAGCGTTGCCGCTGTGGATATGGTTGAATCGCTCAAAACTCCCCGGATGATGGTTGACGCTGGAGAGGAGGTTACGATTCAATATCGAATATGGAACAACGCCACGCGACAGGATATCTTTTCCATGCGAGTTGAGGTGGAAGAAGCCGGTATGTGGGTCGTTGTACAACCAACACGTCCGAACGCCGTCCTCAACGCTGGAACCACCACCACATTTGAGGTTCTCATCCGGGTTCCTGCGACGGCCCAGGCCAACGACAGAGGGCCCAAACTCACGCCGGTCATCGAATCCCAACGCAGCAACATGGTTATTGAAGGCCATGAATACGATGGCCTCCGAGTGACAACGAGTCACGATTTGGCTTTGGCGTTGATCGAGCAACCAAACCGACTCAACCCTGGAATCGCTACTGAGGTTCAACTTCGCCTTGAAAATCAAGGGAACGGCCCAGCAACTGCCTCCATCATGCCCCTTGATCTCCCAGATACCTGGTCATGGTGGCTCAGCGTGGAAGGGGCCAATCAGAGCGAACCGTTCGGCTTGTCCGTTTCCTATGACCTCGAACATGTTCGACATGTTTCCCTTTGGCTCCTGCTTCCGATGACAGAATCCGCTGGAGAATTGCACACCGTTTCAATTGTCGCAACCCTTAGTGGGGACGAGGTGGATATCGCCCCAGAGAACAACATGGTTGAATTTGTCGCACCCACAGGTGCAGTCCGTGTTCCATCACTTGCTTTGGGCAACCACTCTTTATCTGCCCTCGCAGGTGGCGTCATTTATGCTGACGCACTTATCACAAACACAGGGAATGCTCTTGAGGACCGACTCTCGGTAACGGCGAGCGTCACCAGTTCTCCTCCCGTTTCGGGCCTAGCAGTGTTCTTCACGGTTGATGGCGGAGACCGACCTGTGGGTTCATCCAATGATTTGAGCATTCCACCCGGTGGAACACAACGCTTACGCCTTGAAATTCTTGTTCCAGAGGATGCCCCGTTGAACACGCGTTTCGTGTTGAAGTTTGATGTTGAAGGTGCTGTTGATGAAGCGGGTTTACCCCTCCCGATGGTCGGGGAGGCAATGGTGATGCTTGACCAACGCAGAAGCATGGAGGCCACCGTCGTTCTGGCGAATCCGGACACGGTACCTCACGGCACAGCAGCTCGGATTTGGGTCAACCACACATCAACATCCACATTCACAGAATCGTTCATCCTCAAAGCTGATCACGAACAAGGATGGCAGGTGACATGCGACAAGCGATTGATGAACGCCACCGGGACGGTTTATGAGTTGGCTCCGGGCCACTTGACGCCCCAAGCCAAGCAACACATCTGCGAAATTCTCCGCCTTGATGGTGCATTGGAAGGAAACGTTGCCTTCACGATCACGTCATATGATGGCGTCCTGAAACAAAGCGAGACACTGAACATTTCATTTCATGCGCCCCCAAAATCCGAGGGCCTGTCAAGTGTAGTTCTGGTCTCCGGTGGCGTTGGTTTGAGTGTTATCGCACTCTTGTCAGCCCTTCTGCTGGGGCGCCGTGACCGAGATGATGTGAACAAAACATTTGACACCGTCTCCGAAGGTAGCCTTTCTGGCCCACCCGTAAGTCAGCAAGTAATCGAGAAAACTCCAGTTGAAGACGAAACTGCATCGGTTGAATCTCAAGCGCTCCCAAACCAAGGTCCACCCTTACCCGACACGGGTCTGCCAGAGGGGTGGACCATAGAACAATGGGTCTACTACGGCCAACAATACCTTGATGGAACGTTGTAATCACCACGAACCGTGGCGACGTATCCTGGAGCATGGTACGGACTTTGGTTCGTCGTTGCGATAGCAGGTGTTGTAACCTGGTACCTGCGCCATTTTACAGAACGAGTCCAAGCAACTCGGGCGATGGCTCTTATTGGTACGGTGTCCATGCTCACGCTCCTTCTTTGGACATGGACTGATTTTTGAGGAGTGAATCATGGCCGATATTTCAGGATTGGAAGACCACGTTCTTTCGTTGAAATACCCATGCCGAACACCGGTGTGGTGGGCACGTCATGGCGAGGTTGGAAAAGACCCCGGCTTGCCAGGGGCCTCTGGACGAAGGATTGTTTTGAGAATTCCCAAAACCTTTGGTCGAATAGAAGGTTTTTTTGCCCGACTCCTTCGAGCGCCAAAAGAAGTCCGCCGGCCCCTCGATACGATGAACAGCATGGTTTGGGAACTCGCTGATGGTTCGCGAACGTTTGCGGAAATGTGCACCGTTCTCGACGACCTTTTCGTAGAAGACATCGCACCCGTACTGCACCGGACTGCCCTTGCCATCGGTGTTTTCCAGCGACAGAATTTGATGCTGATGCTCGATGAACCGCTCAACCGTCGATGGCTGGTTGGGCCTGGCTGTTGTCCCGAGCATCAAACGCTCGCTGAACCCGATCCAGCACTCAATCTCGATACGGGCCGTATCGCCGGAGATGCCCCTTGACGACGGGTTCATCCTCGCTGGTGCGGTTCCCAGACCAACCGAAATCCAAGGCCATCGCTTTGTTTTGTACGGTGCGCTGGTTGTCGCGCCGTGTTTCTGGTGGCATCGCTTTCCGTAAACCAAGAACCACCACGAACAGCGAACCGTTCCGTTCCGTTGGATGGTAGCGGGCGTTGTGTGCGAGGAATTGACAAACGGTGTTCCCATCCATCAGCGCACCATTCGTTAACAAGGCCGTTCATGTCAAACAGCCCCCAAGGATTGGACGCCTTAAGCCCAACTTCACGTGTCGAACCTCCCGAGTTGCCTGCATGCCAGGCGTGGTCTTCCAAATCCACATCGCGGTCCCCAAACCACCAGCGGGAGTTCGTGCCCGCCTTTGCGGCGTATTCCCACTCCACTTCACTCGGCAATCGCCAGCGACCAACCAGCCCGAGGTAACTCGTCTCTTCATCACGTTCATTCAACCTTTCAAGAAAAACAAGGACATCGACCAAATTGACCGATTCAACCGGTCTCAGACCTGCACTCCATCCCTCTTGAAATTTTGAGGGGTTGAAACCCATGAGGTCGGCCCACTGCGCTTGCGTGACAAGATGTTCACCAATGAAAAATGGTTCTGAAACGACCATCGGTTGACTGGGCGTCTCCGATTTCGGCGCATTCCCTCCAGCGTTCCCAAACACAAATGTTCCTGGTTCGATCAGCCTGTAGGTCGCACCCCACCCATCGGTGAAGGAGGGAACTTGCTCAGGATTGTTGGTCATGCTGATGCCCGCAACTTTGTTGATGCATCCAACACCGCATCCACCAAGGCCGACAAGCGCTGGTTCAACGAATCGTCAACCAAGCGGCCTTCCTCGTCAAAGGCTTCCTTCACATGGCCGACAGCCAGTTGATCGGGCACAGGCCACCCGTGCAACCAACGAAGCGAAATGCGCATGTGATTGAGGGTGTTAGCGTTGGTGACGCCCCCGAGGGTGGACATCAATCCAAACACCTTGCCACCAACATGCTTGTCGTACATCCAATCCATGGTGTTTTTCATGACACCCGACATCGTTCCGTGATATTCGGGCGAGGACAGAAGGAACGCATCGCATGATGTGAGCAGTTCTTGAAATGCCTTGACGTTCGGGTGCGACCAGCATCCATCTTCGCCAACCAACGGGAGCGGATGTTCAGCCAGGTCCCAAAAGTGGATTTCTGCGCCTCGCGCTTCAGCCATCTGAAGCGCTGCGTTCACCAACATACCTGATTTGGAGGAGGCACGGTATTCTCCCGCAAGTCCGAGAATTTTCAATGGCTTGGCTCCCATGTTTATCCCAGCAGGACCTCCCCCTTGAATGTAGGCGTTGTCCGTTTGTGCACAAAGAAGCAAGGCTTATTCATGAACTCAGTTTGGTTGAGGACGGTGATGGCGTGAGTGACGGGTTAAACACCGATTCCGACGTGGCTCCCACCGAGCATCCTGACGATCTTGCCTTGGCATCGGTTGACGATGCCCTGACGGCTGTTGAGAACGAACCCGTAAGCGAACAAAAGGAAGAACCCAAGCGGAACCCAGCGAATGTCATCCCCGAATTGGACGACGTTGAGGACCCCGAAGAAATGGTCCAAGTTCTCCTCACCGTTGGCGAGGAGAGAAGTCGGAAAAACGATGTAAAAGGTGCATTGGCGGCCTTCAACAAAGCTATCGCTCTGGACCCATCATGCGACATGGCATGGTTCAATCGAGGTGTCTTATTAGAAGCCCAGCAAGATGCACGTGGTGCTCGACAATCTTTCCAAATTTGTTTGGATTTGAACGAAAACCATGCCCCCGCAACGGCGAACATGGCCATTCTCCTCGAACGCATTGGCGACCTTGAGGGCGCCCATCTGATGGCCGAGCGAGCATTGGAGTTCTACCCTGGACATCCAGCACTCATCGACCTGCAAACCCGCTGCAAAGACAGCGGCATCTCGGTGCCCATTGAATCCATGCAACCTTCCGTTCAATTCACGCAAGAAGTGGACATGCAAGTCGTTGAAGATGTGGCAAAAAAAGCCGGGATTGAAGACCCCGAAATTCTCCTCCAAGAGGCCGTGCATCACGACCATGACGAAGATTCGACACTCACGGTGGAGGAATTGGAGAGTGCAGCTGAAGTCGTTGTTGCTCAACAAGCCATCAAACCAGAAACGGAACAGCATCAACCTGAAGTCGAAGAAATTTCAGAGGATCGTGTCTTCGAGACAGAACCGGCGTTCAATCTTGACGCCATGGTCTCCACCGCCACCGATTACCTCAAAAATGGGGAAGCCAAAAAAGCACTTCAACTGCTCAAACCGCACCTCAAAACCGAAGCTGCGGAACATTCTGGCGCATGGCGGATCGCAGGAGGCGCCATGGCTCGATTGGACTTGGACAACCACGCAATAGCAGCGATGACACATGCGCAAAACCTCGAACCATCGCACGCTCCCGGGTGGTTTAATTTGGGTTCCATTCAGCAACGGTCAGGTCAACTTAACGAAGCATACAGATCCTACCAACAAGCAATCAAAGCAGATCCAACCTATGTTAAAGCAGCAGAAAAAATGGTTCAAATGACCGAAGAAAACGGACAGATTGAGCGGTATTTGGAATCCGTACGAACCCTCCTCAGAATAGATGCAGACCACGCCTCAAAGTCTGCGTTTGTTGCGATGTTGTTGAAACTTGCACAAGGTGAGAACGAGGTGCTCGAACAAACAACTGGCCTTCCCCCCACGTTACCCGCTGGACCCGAAATGGCTGCTGAAGCCTTGACTTACATGGGCCACGAGAATTCGCCCGAACGAGCAACGGCATTGTCGCTCTCCCACCAACACAGCGATGCTGTCTTGATGTGGAAATCCCTGATTCAGGAAGATCAATCCAACGGCGATTCATGGACGGGCTTGGCCCGGGCTCTTGAGCATGCAGGAGACCTTGAAACGGCAGCAAAATGCCATGCAAAAGCCGCAGCACTTACGGGTAGAGCGGTTCAATCTGCACCAATCGAGGAGAACCCAATCCCTAGCGATGTTCCTGCCATGCAACCTACCGTCCTGGATGAGGCCGTTGACTTTCCTTCATCGCCACAAAGGATGACAAGCGAACTTTCAGACCCGTTGTTGCAAACTGTTGATTCTGGAACGGTTCAAGCGGCCGAGGAGATCCCCTCAGCAGATGTCCTGCTAACGCCTGTTGAAATCGCACCGAGAAATGTTGAGCAGGAAGTTAACCCGTCAGTCGACCTCGCCAAAGCCGCCCTAGATGCAGCACAGGCGGTGACGGTCAACACACCGCAGAGTACCGGCTCCCGAGCCATCGCCAACCAAGATGTGGCTTGGTTCAATCAGGGAATCCAGTTGATTGAAGATAAAAAGTACCGTGAAGCCCTCTCATGTTTTGACAAAGCGCTACCTGCATTTGCCGGAAACGATGAAATGATCATCCGTATCCTCAACAATCGGGGCAACGCTTTCTACCTCCTTGAAGAGTATCCCAAATGCGTCGAATCCTATCATCAAGCCATGCTGATCCGGCCGACAGAAGTACGGGGAGACACCCTCTATAACATGGGGACCGCCTACTCCATGATGCAACGGTACAAAGACGCCATCAAGTGTTTTGAACAAGCCATCCCTCGAGGCTTAGCGGACGACGCAGTCAGAAGCGCAAAAGACCAAATCCGACGGTGCAACATTCTACAGAAAGCTTTGGACAAGAAGAAAAAGAAATGACGGAGACTTATCGGTCAAGTTCAAGAACGGTGGAGGTGTGGAACCGCCATGGACTGTGGCACCTGTGAATCCGCATCGCCCCTTCAAGTTCACGTACCTGACGAAGTTGAAGTCGAACTCACCATG
>JAUREJ010000028.1:0-13466 GCA_030827475.1 Candidatus Poseidonia sp. | reverse complement strand
CATGGACTGTGGCACCTGTGAATCCGCATCGCCCCTTCAAGTTCACGTACCTGACGAAGTTGAAGTCGAACTCACCATGACCGAGAAAGCCAGAGATATGCTCGCCGATGCCTTCGGCGACGACCGTTCCCACGCCCTCCTCGTGGGCGTCCTCAGCGGTGGTTGCTCCGGCTACATGTATGACCTTCAAATCGTTGAAACCACCGAAACACCCTGCCAGGAACTCAACATCAGTGGCTTTCGTGTTCTCGTCCCCCGTGCATCCAGTCACCTTTTGAACGGGATTGAAATTGATTATGTTGACCGCTTGATGGGTGGCGGATTCAAAATCAACAACCCAAACGCATCCTCTTCCTGCGGATGCGGCGAATCCTTTGCTTGAGGAAGGCCAATGGGCTTGCATCACGTGGACGGTTACGTTCTGCTGTTGCAGGGTGAAAACATTCTTCCCTTTCTCGATGGACTCTCAAGCAACCGGGTCGACGGCCCTTGCACGACTGTTTTCACGGACAGGGCTGCCAAAATCATCGACGCCTGTGACATTCTTGTCCTTGGAGCGAACGTGGCGATCGTTGGGTACGGTGATGCGAAGGACCGATTGATTCACCACCTTTTGGACCATCTTCTTGGCCAGAAGATCCAGATTCGCGACATCTCATCATTGAACAAGATCTACATCGGGGATGGCGAAGAGGTTTACCCGGAAAACGCCACCATACACAAAGGCTGGTTCGGTACGGTTTGTATCCTTGGGACTTCAACCGCCTACGAAGCGACATGGACCGAGGAGGATTGGCGGGAACACCGCGTTAAAAACGTCATTCCATTCGCCGGACACGAGGTCACTTCACGCCATCACCCGTTTGCTTGTGGCCTTGCACCTTTGGTCCACAGCAGCAAGGGGTGCTACATTGGGCAGGAAGTGCTTACACGGATGAAGAGCCGAGGGAAATTTGGTCACCGGCTTGTGGTTGGGGAAAACCCAGTCACCGGTGCTACCACCGTGGGCAAGACGCACAGTTTATCCATCGAACGAATTCAATAACCGAGCACATCGGCAAGTTGCTTTTTGTAAAATTCGCCAGAAGATTGAAGCGAACCGAGTTCGTCATCGGTCAACTCAAGCTCGAAGATTTGTTCAACACCGTTCGCACCAAGAATGCACGGAACGCCGATGTACACATCCTCAAGACCGTATTGTCCAGTCAACAAACACGAGGCTGGAAGAACCCGACGGCGGTCGTTTAACACGGATTCAGCCATCATGGCTGCTGCTGAGCCAGGTGCATAAAACGCTGAACCACGCTCGAGGAGTTTGACAATCTCTCCACCACCGCTCGCTGTTCGCGCGCTGATTGCATCAATGCGTTCTTGGGAAATCAATTGCGTGATTGGAATGCCACCCACGGTGGTGTACCTTGGTAGAGGAACCATCGTGTCACCGTGTCCACCGAGAACCATGGGCGAAACGTCCTCTTCGGCGCAATTGAGCTCTAGGGCGATGAAATGGGCCATTCGGGCGCTATCGAGCACGCCGGCTTGACCGAGAACGCGCTGGGGCGGGAAGCCTGTTGTTTGTTGCATGTGGTAAGTCATCAAATCCAGAGGATTTGTCACCACAATGACAACGGCATTGGGTGCATGTTCTTTGATGCCGGTTCCGACTTGCGCAACAATCTCTGCATTCTTACCGATCAAATCCTCTCGGGTCATGCCGGGTTGTCGTGGGAAACCGGAGGTGACCACGACGACGTCGGATCCAGTGATGTCGTTGTAGTCTGCTGTACCGGTGACGGTGCCATCGTAGTTGAGGACCGTTGCGTTCTGGGACATATCGAGCGCCTTTCCTTTTGCAAAGCCTTCGAAGATGTCGAGCAAGACGATGTCTGCAATCTTCATCTGCGCGAGAACAAACGCACATGTTGCACCAACATTTCCAGCCCCGATAACCGAGATTTTTCTCCTGCCGTTCGCCATGATTCTCACCTGTTGGTCCCCACATGCGGCATGCAGTCCTTAAGAACGATGGTGGGCGCTTGTCGTCGCCTTACCGCCACTAAGGAGGTTGAGTGAACGAGCGTTGGAGTTTGAGCAAGCGTCGCATCTAAAAACCTCCTCCCGGTGGCGAATTTATCCTCACCCTTCCGGCGAGGAGATTGCGGTGAAATCATGAAACTGGGCGTGCTAAAAGAACCCGAGGGAGAAACACGAGTTGGTATCGTCCCTTCGAGCATGAAAAAACTCACGAAGGCAGGATTTGAGGTCTTCGTGGAAACCGGCGCAGGTGTGGCTGCGAACTACGCTGACGCAGAATACGAAGCAGCCGGTGCAACGGTTGTTGACAGGTCCGCTGCGCTGGCATGCGAGAACATCGTCTGCATCCGTTTCCCAGGCGTTGATGGGATCTCAGGAAAATCCAATTTGGCCTGTGTCTCCGACCCCTTCCGCCGACCTGAGGACGTCAAAGCATGTCTTGACAACGGCATTACCTTGCTCTCAATGGACATGATTCCACGCCGCCTCTCACGTGCACAATCCATGGATGTTAACTCGAGCCAAGACAACCTTGCGGGGTACAAAGCGGTCCTTCTTGGAGCCGCACATGTCCCCAAAGGTATCCCAATGATGACCACCTCGGCGGGGACAATTCGTCCTGCGAAAGTTGTCATCATGGGCAGCGGTGTAGCGGGTTTGCAAGCCATTGCAACCGCGAAAAGGCTCGGAGCCGTGGTCTATGCATCCGATGTTCGCAAATCCGCTGCTGAACAAATCGAATCTGTCGGTGGGCGCTTCATTGAGGTTGATGGCATGGACGATTTTGAAGATGAATCTGGATATGCAAAACCGCTTACTCCTGAGTTTATTCAGAAGGTGAACGATACGGTGTGCGGAGTGGCAGCCGATGCTGACATCGTCGTCACGACAGCTCGTATTTTCGGCCGTCCTGCACCGATCACGGTTCCATCGAGCGCTGTGGCGAACTTCAAGTCAGGAGCCGTCGTTGTTGACATGAACGCCGACGTGGGTGGAAATTGTGAAGACACCGTTCCCGGAGAAGTGACGACCACCAAGAACGGGGTTATCATCGTGGGGACATCCAACCTTCCCGGTACGCTCGCAAACACCGCCAGCATGCTGTACTCCAACAACCTCACGACGTTCTTTACATCCCTGGTGGACAAGGAATCCGGCGCTGTCGTCATCTCCGACGACGACGATATCCTCGTTGGAGCACCCGAAGGTTCTGACTTCTATGTCAGCGGCATGGGAGGAGTACTCATCTGCAAGGATGGGGAAATCCATCCAAAACAAACCCGCCTCGCAGAGGTGATTGAATGATAACCGAAGCCTCTCTTATTGCTAACCTCACCCTTTTCATGCTCGCCATTTTCCTTGGGTTCGAACTCATCACCAAGGTTCCGGCAACATTGCACACACCGCTGATGAGCGGAGCCAACGCCATTTCAGGAATCAGCGTGGTCGGTGCGCTCCTTGGTGCCAACGTGGCTTACGAAGCTGGCGAAACGGCTGTTTCCGGCCTTTTGGCATTCGTTGCACTTGTCCTCGCGATGATCAACGTGGTGGGTGGATTTGCCGTGACCAACCGAATGCTGAACATGATCGCCGGCAAGAACAGGAGGGCTTGAGATGGAGGCATGGATTCCACTCGGCTATTTGCTGTCTGCAGCACTCTTCATTTTTGGGCTCAAAAAACTGGGTCACCCTCGCACGGCGCCCCGAGGCAACCAATACGGAGCGATGGGAATGCTTGTCGCGGTCATCACGACGGTCGTTGACATGCAACTCGCCTCCGGAGGCATGCATTGGGAACTCATCGTCGCCGGCCTTGTCGTTGGTTCGATCATCGGCCTCATCATGGCCTTCAAGGTGGAAATGACGGGAATGCCAGAACTCGTTGCTTTGTTCAACGGATTCGGCGGAGCTGCGTCCGCGTTGGTTGCGCTCTCTGAGACTTGGAAATACATCGAAGACCCTGACCTTCCTCTTCCAACCGGACTGGAGTTGGAAGTGGTCGTCATCGCTGCTGGACTCTCAGCTTTGGTGGGATGGATGACCCTTACCGGGTCGCTGCTCGCCATGTTCAAACTAAAAGGCGGCGTCGAAATCTTCGGAAAATGGTTCGGTACACCAACATGGGGACCATCGTGGCTCAACCCGATTAAGGTGCTCCTCGCAATAAGCGTGCTCGCCCTCATTGTGATGTCCATCAACGACCCGACCAACACCGACTATCTTTGGGCCATCATCGGTATTTCCTGTGTGCTCGGCATCGTGCTGGTGCTCCCAATCGGCGGTGCCGACATGCCAGTTGTCGTGTCCCTGCTCAATTCTCTCTCGGGTATTGCTGCTGCGTTTACGGGCTTCATCATCAGCAATCCCGTTCTCATCGTGGCCGGTTCGCTCGTCGGTGCATCTGGATTGATTTTGACCTTCATCATGTGCAAGGCCATGAACAGAACATTGCCTGATGTGTTGTTCAAATCCTTCGGAGGAACAACCAAGGAAACGGTCACACGAACCAAGGTCGGCTCCGACCCAGATGAAGTGGCAATGATGGTCGATGGGGCTCAAAAGGTGATCATCGTCCCCGGATATGGCATGGCAGTCTCACAATGTCAGCACCAAGTCAAAGAATTCGGCGATTTGCTCAAAGAAAAGTACGACACGGATGTCAAGTATGCCATTCACCCGGTTGCAGGTCGTATGCCAGGACACATGAACGTCTTGTTGGCTGAAGCCAATGTACCCTATGAACAACTCATCGAAATGGATGAGATCAACCCCGAATTCCCAGAGTGTGATGTCGCCGTAATCATCGGCGCCAACGACACCTGCAACCCCGCAGCCCGCACTGGCGAGGGACCGCTTGCCGGGATGCCGATCATCGATGCTGACCAAGCACGGACCGTCGTCATCGTCAAGCGATCCCTCTCCGTTGGATATGCCGGTGTCGACAACGACCTTTTCTACATGGATAAAACAATGATGTTGTTCGGCGATGGGAAGGCCATGATGACGGGATTGAACAACGCCATCAAAGAGAATTGATGGAGCCAATACGCAAGGCGATGAAGCAACATTCAAAGAGCGAGGGCTTTTGGAAATAAACAGGTGAGGACATGCGTCGCAACACAAGGAACCTCTCTTTGATGCTCGTCCTCTCCCTGATGCTGGTGGCTCCCGTTCTCGGAAATCCAAACGGCCCTCCTTGGGACAACGGCGGTAGCCTTGTGGTTGACACGGGTTGTACCTGTCACGGGGGCGGCGCTCCTTCAACGGAAGTTGTCGTTTCCATCTCGGGGGTGCCTCGCGCCTACAACGTTAGCGAAACCTACACCATGACCATCACGCTCCAGCATGCATCGAATGATGGAGGTGGCTTTCTCATCTGGGACGAAGGGGCAGGAACACTTCTTGAAGGGGAAGGTAGTCAAACCGTACCGGATGAACCCGGAGCCCTCTCCCAGTCTGAACCCGGAAACAATTGGGTGATCTCATGGCAGGCACCATCGGAAGATGTCGGCCCAGTCAATTTCAAACTCGTGGGGAATGCGGTTAACGGTAACGGAGTCTTCGATGAAGGGGATAAATGGAACATCCTCACCTTCACCATCAGCGCACCCGGGGCAACCGAAATCGCAACCAATGAGGACATTAGTCTTCGTACCATCAGTGTGGGCGACTACGAATCGCTTTTCGTTGCGGAGGAGGACCCAGAAGCCATTGAAGCGGAGCGACAGGAAGGCATTGCTCACGACTTCTTCACCAACGGGAACCTCTACTACTGGACCACACTTTCACTCATCATCGTCGCGGCTGTTGTGCAAGGAGAGTTTTACGAACGACGATTCGGAGGTGGACCTCCGCATTTGGACAAGAGCATTGCCATTCCACAGGGACTGCGCCGAGGGGCTCTTGCAGCTTTGCTTGCTGTTGCCTTTGCTTCCTTCGTCGATGCCGGGCAACCATGGGGATATTCCCTCGTTCTCGGGATGTTAACGCTCTGGGCCGTGTTTGGCGTTTACCGGACCGTTGTTCAGGCACGGGCACCGAAAACCTACATCGACCTCGTATGAGGGTGCACGGATGACGATTCTTCTCGAATCGGACCGCTTTGATGCCCCTCAATCGCACTTGGATGAATTGTCCATTCGCGTCACCATCGTTTTCCTCTTCGTTGGAGGTTTGACGCTTGTTTGGTCGTTCTCGGTTGACCAGATTCTCCAGAGCCTTGTTCAACATCTCCAACCTTGTCAAGGTGAATGCATGAATGTTTACGACCCGGCTCAATGGAGTGCAGTCCGGTGGTCAACAGCCCTGCTGTTGGGATTCATTTCATCACTTCCTCTTGTTCTCTACCACCTGTTCCAATTTTCGAAACCGGGCCTCCTCGATTCTGAGTACCGCTTCTTCAAACGATGGACACTGCTCGCAACCGCTACTGGCCTCACCGCCACCTACGTCATCGTGATTGGATTCCTGCCCGAATTGTATCGTTTCGGTTTTGAACAACACAGGGGAGCTGGCCTCGAAGCACAGTACAACACCGTCCATGTGGTGATGCTCGCGTTGTACCTGGTTTGGACGACTTGGATTTTCGCAACGACCGTGTTGCTCCTGATCATCGGAGGCACACTCGGTCTGATTACCTCGGCAACAGCAGACTGGTTCCGACTCCGTATTTACGGGCTGGGTGGCCTCCTCATCCTCACCACCGTACCAAGCCATGCTTCATCCTTGACATTCCCGCTCCTGGCCACCTATTTTGGGATGAGTGAATTGGTGGGAAGACGCTGGTACACTCTCACCTCAACCATCTTTGGGGAAGCAAAGGACAAGTTTGACCGGGAAGGTCGGAGGCGAAAATTTGCAGTCATGGATTGTTCGTGCCTTGGTGCAAACGATCATTACGAAACATCCGTCTTATCTGGCTGCACCACGCTCCAATTCCAGGGCCTTTGCAAGTCATATAAGGAGCGGGAAACCGTCCTTGACCATGCGATAAAAAACGGCATAACCGATCTGGTTGTCACCGGTTGCAATCGTCAACCACTCCCCGATTCCTTCTTACAAAATACGGAAGTGCTTCGCATCGGGGTTCACGGACTTGACTTAATGCGACTTCGCTCACATCGTGTCGGGTCTGGCAATCAAAAACTTGACACAGAACTCGCCATGGCTTCCGTTTACGCAAGCGTTCTCGGTGGCCCGAGCGAACGTTGGTTCACAGACGTGCTTGAGCGACACGGCGTTCTTCCCACCGAACTTGTCCAAATTGATGGGGGCTTGCACGGTTGGGGAACGTTTGACAACGAGGTCCTGACCTTCGTGAACGGCGTACAGAACGGGGCCTAAAACTCTCAAACATCACGAAGGTTCAAACATAAATCTGCTCACTTCACACCATGAAGCGGCCCGTATCCTTGGCGTTGGCCGTTTTGATGCTCGCTGGTTCGTTCATGATGTGGTTCAACGGGGCAACGGTGACCGATTGGCTTGCAGAGCAACGCTTCATCATTGAAGAAGGTGAAGAGAAAGCGCTTCTTGGCTTGCAAAGCAACGAGCACTGGTTGGTCGTCGTTGTCGATTTTCCAGACCATCCCGCATCAGATGCATGGGGGCCGGTTGAGGCACAAACCCTCCTTGAACAAGCAGCGAAGCCCTACATCGACCAAATCTCCGGCGGAGCCTCCACATTGACATTGGAGGTTCATCCTACGGTGGTCAGAGCTTCGTCCAATTTGGCTGCTTACGGATCAGACGGATCAGGGAAAGACACAAATGCTGACGGGAAATTCCTCCCAGCAGCCCTCGCCCAGGAGGTGGTTGAGCAACTTGAATCGACCCTCGCATGGGCTGATGCTGATTTGGACGGAGACGGACAGGTCGATCGACTGCTGCTCCTCCATTCCACGAAAGGGCAAGAAGAAAGTTCGGGTGTTCAAGAACGTATTTGGAGCCATTTTACCACCTTTGAGGACCCGTTAGAAGTCGAGAACGGCCTCACCGTGTCCCACTACACCATGGCGAGCTTGCAAACGGGGTCAAGCGGCGTCGGAACAATCCTTCACGAAATGCTTCACCAAATGGGTGCTGTTGACCTCTATCCAGTCCATGACGAGGGTTCCTTCCAAGCATGGAAAGGTCCGGGAGATTGGGACATCATGGCGAGTGGAAACTGGAACGGAGGGGGTCGTTGGCCTGCTCTGCCGAGCGGGGCCACCTTGGATTTGATTGGTGCTCCACAAATACAACCTGTTGAACTGGAGTGGCCGCCCTCCGCAGTCAAACCCTGCATTGGACCAACCGTTGCGCTCTCGGGTCTGTCCGAAACGGGAAACGTATTGAAAATTCAAATTTCGGAACAGGAATACGTGTACATCGAACACCGCTCCAATTCGGGATTTGATGAACGCTTACCCGGACATGGCGTCCTCGTCACGTATCAAGATTTGAGCGTCGGGGACATCGAATCCAATGAATTGAACACCAACCCCAACCTACCTTGGCTGATGGTGATTGAAGCAGATCAAGGAAACGAACTCATGAGCGGTGCAAACCAAGGCGAAGCATCGGATCTGTTTCAAAACAACACAAGTTTCGGTGCGAGCGGGGTTCAAATCCGAACCCACGACGGACTGCTCGTCCCTTGGACCGCACGCGTAATGCTGAACAATCAATCCGCAACCCTCACGTTTGGAGCTGATGGTTGCAGCCCTCATTTTGACATGGACTTGCCCGACCACGGAGCAACGGTCCTTTTCGATGAGCCCGTCACGCTGTCAATGACGACGCTAAACACAACCTGCAGTTCAAACCTTACCTCTTCCGATGGACGAGGGGTGACCTTCATTTCAAACGGCGACGATTCCACGCTTCAGTTCACCTCATCGGGCACACCCAATTCCATCGTTCGCATCGTGGGTTCCGTCACGTGTGACGGGAGGTCGGTGGATTTGGATTACAGTGTTCGTATTCTCAACCGAATTCCAGTCATCACCTCGTTCTCGGATTCAGTCCATCCAACTGAGGAAACGACGCTGGTTTTCCCTCTGGATTCAACGGGTGAAGGAAATCAAATCCTTTCTGTTGCTCTTACCGGCCCTCTTGCCCGTGTGGCCACGACACCCGAAACCGTCGATATCGCTGCAGGCTCGATTGATTTGAGCATTGAGCCAAACGGTTTGCTGGTTGAAAACATGCTCATCAGAGGCGAAATCGTCCTTTCAACAACGGAGGGATTGTCATGGTCCCTTCCGGTTGAATTGGTGGCAGAATCAAATGAAGAAGGATGGCGCATGTATGTGCCTGAACCGCATCACGTTCTTGCGGCACTTCTGTTGTTGATGTCCTTCTCGATGATTGGGACGCAACTACGCTCCGAAGCGTCCAGTGTTCAAAGCGTTCCTTCGATTCAGCCGCAAAAACCACTCAAGGTCGAACTTGATGCATGGGGAAGACCGTTGGACGTCCCAGCGTCAGGCGTTGCGATGGATGTTCAGGTACGAGATGAGCCCTGAGTGCGGTATCGCACAAAGCCACCGTTTGTTGACGCCCTCTGCTAAACGAACCGCCAAACAAACCTCTTCCCAAGTTGCCGGTGCATGAGACAGCCGTTGAACAAGCCAGGGTGCATGTTCGACGTGAACTGCATTCTCATAAACGCGCCATTTACAACCGTACTTGAAACCCGGGCGAAGCAGGAGCCCTCGGCGGCTCAAATCATCATAAACGTCGTCATGAGCTTCCCTTCGGGAACCGATGAGGTAACGATGTTCCTCTTCCCGGAGGAAGCGACCTCCAAAGTGTTCAACCCCCACTGCTGACAATGGCCATGGTTCCGCAGGTAGAAGAAAATACCCTCCAGTCATCGGTTTTGCTGTCTTGCAGGAGCGTTGGACGATGGCCTGTTCGTCATCTGAAAGTTGTTGCAGAGTGCGATGCATACCCGTGGGGTTTGAGAGTTGCAGGTGGTAAACCGTGGCATCGAATTCGTCATCAACCACACAGAGTTCTGGGACATGACCTGCGTCGATGACGGCGACCACCCACCCAAACAACTCATCCCAATCAAGGAGATCGTTTGTGTGTTGCAGCCTGACTTGGCTGTAACCCTGGTTCTTTGTCCAGGGTTCATGGCGTTGCCAACGAACGGCCCATGTTGATGAATGAAGATTGGTGAGGCGATGGGTCAAGTGTTGTCGAGGAACAACCAACTCCCCGCCGTTTCGCAAAACATCCATGGCCACCGTCCGCAGACCGAACTGGGGGGAGGCCGCAACTTGGTCATCGAACCAAGTCTCCGCTGGTTCTGGCAGAGGAACATGACGGTACCAGTGGCAAAACATCACCTCCTCCGTGGTGAGAAGGATCCCTCCGTCGGAAGTCGGTGACCCGAGCGCACTTTTCTCGTGAAGTCTTTGAGAAAGCGGTGCAGGCAGGTACCAGAAACCATCCCTGGGTTCCGGTGAAGGAAGCGGGAGTGCAGGTGGCGTGTTCGTCGTGAGCGAATCACCAAGCGGACGGATGGTACGGAGGCGCGGGGCAAATTTTCGTTCCCGCCCTCCCATGATTTCGCCACCAAGGCACCGCATTTGAGGTCGTCGCTTAACCGATTGGCCTATGTGCTACCCACGGCACCAACAACTTGGGGCGAATCATGGTTGAAGGTTTCCTCGGGACGTTGACCACTGAAGAACGGACGCTTCTGCATCTCCTCAACCAAACTTTACCGAGTGGAGGGTGGGAAGCCCCAGCATCGTTAACGCAGGCTGGAATCTCCGCTGCGGTTCATGTTCAGCGAAAGCACATTCCTCGGACGCTCAAACGAATGGAGAAAAACGGACAACTCGCTGTTGCCCAACGGCACATTCCAGGAGGTAAGCAACGGAAACGCGTGTACACGCTGAGCGCAACAGGTACCGAACATGCACACATCCTCCGAGATCGAATTTTTGACGAAGCGGTCATAAAAAACGGCAATTCCGTGCGCCTTGGCGACCTTTGGGTTTCGCCTCAATCCGTGCTTGAATTTCTTTCCCATGTCGATGATTCGTTGACGTATCACGACAGTCCACTGATTTCACCGGTTTCAAACCCGGAGGGCATGGTGTCGCTCGATGCTCAATACGGCGAGGAACTCGTCAAGCGGATGTTCGCCCGTGCATGGGAGGACGGAAAAATCACAAAAGACGAGCAAACGCTGCTGAACGAAGTTGTAGAATTCCTCGGCATGCACCCTGAAAGAGCCCGACGCCTCTCAAACGAGGCTCGAAAATCGTTGAAAATACCGCCTCCCGAGGAGGTCTATTTTGACATGATTCTTCAGGCACTGGACGACGGAGAGATCATGCAAGACGAAATCGACCTGCTGAACACCTTTCGCGTGGCCTTCGGTATCGACCAAGTGACACACAACACCTTGCTCGAACGAGCAAAATCTCACCCGACAAAATCCGAAAATTACGACGCATATGCGGCCACGCTTAAAACAGCCCTTCAAGACAACATTATCACGGCGGATGAGCATGCGATACTCCGAACGCTACGAGCGGAATTAAACATCTCCGAAGATGAACATGAACGAATCATCAACGAAATTTTGGATAAATCGAGGAGGTAATTTCCATGGGAATGACCGATGAAGAAGCAAACCTACACGACACCCTCTCTGCCATCAAAGATCAATTGAGGTCAAAGGAATCTGCAAAAATCGTCCTCATCGGTGACGTGATGATGGATTGCTACATTCACGGATTCGCAAACAATCTCAATTCGCGTGCTCCCGTCCCGGTTTTGCGAGAGACTTCACGGGAAGAAGATGTAGGAGCCGCTGCTCACGTCGCGCGTGGCCTGCGAGCCATGGGTTTGGAAAGCCACCTTTTCGGCGTGGTGGGCGACGACGCTGCGGGCTTGAGTATCATTGAATCATTGGAACAGGAGGGTGTGACCACACATGGATTGGCGATCATAGAGGACCGAATCACGACGGTCAAAACACGTATGTTGGCCTCGAGGGAGAGTTTGATCCGAGAAGAGCAATTGTTGTTGCGCTGGGACATCGAAGACGATAACCCAGTTCCAGAAGAAGCATCCCATGCGCTCTACACACAGGCAGTAGAGGACTTGAAGGGAGCCGCTGCCTTAATCGCTTCGGACTACGGACAAGGCGTCCTCACCGACCAAGGCGCAGAGCAATTGTTTTCAGAAGCTAAAAAACGAGGGATTCCCGTTATCGCTGACCCGAAATTGACCGGACTGCACCGGACCGAGGGCGTTGATTGGATTCTTTTTCAATCCCACGGGCTTGAATTGATGCGGCGGCGACTCGCAGCCGCCACTGGAGCAGAAGCTGCTAAAAAACTGATCAGCCAATACGGCTGGAAACACTTGGTCGTGCTTTCTGGAGAGGCAGGAGTGACCATATATTCGCACGACAAAGAAACCGTCCATGCACCGTGCAGCCTCATCGATTTGAGGCAAATGATCGGCATCATCGACGCCGCTGCGGTCGCCATTGCCTTCGCCCTCTCTCGAGGACTCGACGTTGCTTCAACGGCGCTTCTTGCGAATGCTGCCTGTGAATGCATCCTCGCTGCAGAACAAACGGACGCTTTCGTGATCAGCAAGGAAAACCTGATCCATAGAATCGGCGAACACGCCTGGAATTTGCAGGTGTCAAAGCGCTGAGGTGAGCCCGTGAGTGCATGGGTGTTTCCAACAACTGCTGATGCGGGCATGAGGATATATGCACCCAATCTCTCCACCTTGATGGTCGATGCTGCTTTGGGTGTGCAAGCGTATCTGATGTCACCATCCGCCGAATTACGGATTCAACAACTCCTGCGACAAACGGGCGAATGGAGGGTTCGTGCAAACCATAGCCCCCACGACCGCACGATGCTCTTTGTTGCTTGGTTGGACGAAATCCTGTATCGAAATGAGGTGCACCAACAATGGTTAACCGAGGTGCATCTTCGGGTCGAAGAATCCAAAGAAGGGCTTGAGATCATCGCTCAGGTTTCGTGGGTGGACGGGTCTCAAATTGAACGAGAAATCGAAATCAAAGCCGTAACCACACATGAATTGCAAGTGGGCGAAGTTGAAGCGGGCAAGACGATCATGGGTGGGCATGAGGACGTGCCAGACTTTGTTGGACCAGGTTGGATTGCAAACGTCGTATTTGATATTTGAGGTGGGAGTGCCAAGGGTGGACGTGCGCTTCGCCCGGCCAAATCCGCAGGCTTTCTCCATCCCGGATTCCCACAGCACCCATGGCCCCAGGTAGGGCTGCTCCGTTCCCGGCCTGACCTAGTCCCCCGGTTATTCAATCCCCGTTTCCTTCCGGAGACGGTTCATGACACCCGAGTCATGTGGGAGCGAGACATCAACGTCCGCCTACGGGAACCTCGCGACCGCTTTCGCCGCCCCAAGGCGTTCAGTCC
>JAUREJ010000027.1 GCA_030827475.1 Candidatus Poseidonia sp. | reverse complement strand
GCGAGACCGCCAAGTCGAAACCAACGCCAGCGATGAAAATACGGAAGGCGATAGCGAGGTCACCGAATCATCGGACACGGATTGGCTCGGCTTGGGCCGACTGTTCGTCACGACCAGTTTCCTGTTGTTGTTGATCGCCGAATTTGCCGTTTGGAAGGGTTTCAAGTGGGCCCGAGCTTGGCGTGTCGGGGCGTTCTCTCTTGCCTTATTGGCGATTTTCATCCTCTTCCCCACCACCTACGTGGCGGATTTAGGGGGGCAGTCAACGGCTCAAAACTCGCCGGGGTTTGATCTCGAAAACAGTGCATTTGCCCATTCCGAGGCCAACTCCGATGTTCACCTCAGATGGATTGGCTTGGAACTTGAGGCCTCGTTTTCTGGATACGACTTGGGCTTGGTACAACCCGAGAACCGAACCAACGTCTCAAACGCCGTCCCCCTCAACGGTACACCGGATGCAAAATCGTTCATCGCCTTTGAGTCAACCTTCGCGATAGAATACGGAAAAAACCTGGATGCTATGTTTGCCATCCCATTCCTTTGGCTGGTATTCCCGGCTTCAAAGCCGACGTTCACGAATCTCGAGGAAGAGTGATGGCGCCCACTCCGGGAATTGAACCCGGGTCGCAGGAATGACAATCCTGCATGATAACCTCTACACCAAGCGGGCAGTTTCAGGCCTTCGGGGACGCAACCGCTATTTAAGCCGCGCCATGTGGGTGAATTGGGTGCTACCGTGGCCAAACCGAAAACTTCTGCTGAAAAAGCCCGAGAGGAGGAAGAGAGCTCCCAACTTGAGAGCATGCTTGGCGGTGCTTTTGGCGACATTCAAGGCCTGGAATTACGTGCTTTGGAGGCATCGAAGGAGGGAACTGAGGCCCCACCCGAAGGCGTCGATGAGGCCTTGACCTCGAGCGAGGCCACAAGCGAAACGCCCACTTCTCCGCTTACAGGCCCCCCCGCTGGTCCTCCTTCCGGGCCACCATCAAACCCTCCAAGCGGACCGCTGTCGGGGCCACCATCAGGTCCACCAAGCAGACCACCGTTGGGGCCACCATCAGGTCCTCCAAGTGGACCCCCCTCGGGCCCTCCCGGCGGACCGCCTTCTGGCCCACCCTCCCAGACAGTGAGCGAACCTGACGTGCAGGAACCCGAAGCAAAACCGCCCGTCGAAGTATCCCCCGTCCCCGACTTACCACTTGCTCCAGAACCCGTTGAAACCCCTTCCAAAGAAACAACAGAACCTGCGGCAGAACCTGCACTGGAACCGGTTCCCGAACTTTCATTGGAACAGCCTGCCCCAGAAACGGCTGCACCCGTCGTTTCTCCCGAGAGCGAATCAAATCAAACAGCTGCCGATACGTCCACCGCCGATGTTCTCGCCGAAAAAGAGGCGGAACTCGAACGCCTTCACATGGAAAACGCCCGTCTCCGTCAGTCGATGGCGGGAGCGACCGAGGTCATCGAGCAATTGGAGGAACCGCCGATGCCCCCGCACGTCGATGAGAACATCGTGATTCCCTCGCACGTGGTTTCGGATTTCGTCCGCATCGGGAGGCAATTGGACAGGGAACACCTCGTCCGGGCGACCATGGGTTCGGTGGCGATGCTTCACCCTGAGCAGCCCAATCTCATGATCTCAAGCCGCAACATGGTGACCTTGCCCCGAATGAACGAGCGTAGTTTGTGCGCTGCTCCTCTTGGGAGCATGTCGCCCCGTGGGGCGCCCGGGGACTGGCACGTCATGGAGGTCGTGTTGGCTTCGGTTTCGATGGTCACGGGCGGTCCTGCAGCCGTGATTCATATGCACGGCCCGCACACAACAGCAGCTAGTTGCGAAAAGGACTTGGTGCTCTTGACGCCGTTGGACGCCGTGGGGAAACACCACATCGGGAAGATCATCATCGTTGACCCTGACCCAGACCACCCCGAAGAATTCCTTCGTCAAGTGGCAGAAGCGCTTCAGCAAGGCGGCATGCGATGCGTTGTCGTCCGCGGCAACGGCGCATACGCTGTGGGGGCGGATTTTGACCAGGCATGGGCAAACGCTGCGATGTTGGAACACAGCATGCACATTCACCTGCTTGCCCGCCAAGCCAACCTTAAGATTTGATTCTTCATATACGCTTGAGCGGCCTTTACCGATGAGGTGAATGGCTTGGACGACCGGAACGTTTTGAGGTTGAACGAACCCAACGGGTTCGTGAATTTCGGGACTTTATATGTGGTCAACGGGTCAACGCCTCGGAAGGGAACGACCATGAACGAAAAGACCGTGTTTGACGTAGAAATAGCAGACGCATCTGGGCACTCCGTTGTGCAGATGTCACAGAACGAAATCGCCGAGAAGGCCACCCAATCCCAGGGCACCTGGGTGTTTGTGAACGACCAGTTGGTCAGCGCCGCCGATGTTGCCTCCATGAACTTGGACGCTGGCAGCCGCATTCGCTTGATGCCCGGCCTTGTTGGTGGCGCCGATGCGCCCACCTTCGAAGTTGAAATCGCCGACAGCACCGGTCACAGCGCCGCTGTGATGAATCAAGCTGAGATTGCAGAAACCGCCAACCGCTCCGCAGGCACCTGGGTGTTTGTGAACGACCAATTGGTCAGCGCCGCAGACGTCGCCTCCATGAACCTGGACGCTGGCAGCCGTATTCGCTTGATGCCCGGCCTTGTTGGTGGCATCACCGCTTGACATGGGCGCCCAACCATGGACGTCCGTCGATGTGGACTTGCTCGTTGAAAACCTCGAACTCGGGTTCGAGTTGGACATCATCGCAACCTTGCTTCAGCGAACGCCATCTTCGGTAGCGATGAAAGTCGTCCATTTGGCTTCCACCGGTCGTTTGGTGATCATGGCTCCAGGAACCTTTGACGCATTGGTAAAGGGTTCGTGGTAAGGAACAGATTCAAAACAGGAAGAACGGTGGCTCACCACGGAGAGAGTGATATGGTTGAACTCGTTGACTACAAATGCGCCTCCTGTGGAAGCCTCGAATCGTTTCACCGAGACCGAAACGGCATCAGCTGCAAAGGCTGCGGTTCCCGTATTTTCATGAAACTCCGCCGCCACGGCACCAAGCGGATTACGGCCGAGTGATACTCGCCTCGCAGAGTTCAAAGACCTTGGACTCAGCAAACCCACCATGTCGGTCTGGCTTGAAACCCACAAGCCACGATATTTCGACGAATTGTTGACCTCCGCTTCCGTCATTGAGGCCTTCACGCACCTCTCGCTCCAGGCCAACCCCCCTCACTTGCTCCTCTCCGGGGCGTCCGGTTGTGGGAAAACCACAGCTTACCAACTCATCTGCCGTCAAGTTCTCGGCCCCTCATGGCGGTCAACGACGCACGTGTTGCAAGCGCGTGACCTCGCAGGCTCTGCGGGCGCCATGGCCAAATTCGAATCGTTCTTACGACCCGCAGGCTCCGACTCAGAGGATACGCTTGCCGGCCGAACGAGTCTTGACGCCTTTGACCACACCCTCAGCACAACGGGCGATGCAACCCCCTCGCCGGCTCGGAACGATACGGAAGCATTCGTCGTCGGACAGCGGGCCCCCGTATCCCGAATCATTGTCATCGAAGACGCCGATTATCTTGGTCGCGCTCGGCAATCCTATCTCCGCCGCATGATGGAAGAAAGCAGCCGAAGTGCACGCTTTATTTTCACGACCCAAACCCCCTCTCGAGTGATTGAAGCGCTGCGTAGCCGAACTCAACACGTTCGCATGCCCAATCTCACTCGGTTGATGATCGAACAACGTCTTGAGGCCATCAGTGACGCTGAGGGACAAACTCCCTCCTCTGGTGTGCTTGGTGATTTAGCCCACGTTGCAGCGGGCAACCTCCGTAAAGCGATTTTTATGCTTCAACTCCTCGCCGAACGTTCGTTGCTGAACGACCGGAAAAACGTCCAACTCCTCGTCACGAACAGCACGCGAAGAGAGGTTCAGTTTGTGTTGGAGGAAGCCTTACGGGGGCGCGTTCACCAATGGGAATGGGATCGACAAGGCGAGAAAAACATGCGCGTCCTGAAAGGAGCCATGGGCGCTTTGGATGCCGCCATGGCTACGCATGACCTTGACGGAAGGGACATTGTCGATCGCATCCATGAATTCCTTGTCGCCGGGAGGAGCCATTACCCAGAGCCGATGTTGGCCGCCCTTCTCGATGCGGTTTCCCGTTGCGACACGCGCCTCCAGCACTCAACCCAACCCCGCATCCAGTTGGAAGAGCTCCTGCACCATGTTGCTGAAATTGGCAAATCCCAAACCTCCGGCACGGCGTAAGCGTCATCTAAGGTCGCCGGTCAGCCGGGGTTGGGCGTGTAGCACAGCTGGATAATGCACCGGCCTCCTAAGCCGGAGATCGCGGGTTCGAATCCTGCCGCGCCCGCTTTTCCATGGACAAGAGCCATATTTGGGCATCACCACGGTGTCCCCGGGGAACGCATGGCGGGGGACGACGGGGATGCCTCCAACAGCTTGCCCGATCCGTACGGCCATGGCTTTGTCCGGGGGGAAAATCCCGTTGAACGAACCATGGAAAAATGGGAGCAACAGGAACGCCTCCGTATGCGGTTCGGGGCGCTTGCCCGGCGTCCGGCCATGATCTTCGTCCGCCTGCTGTTTGGCATCTCCGTGGCGTTGACCGCCCTTCTCTCGGTTTTCTTCTCCGACCTCGCCCCCCCGAACCCCGGTTATGTGGTGCTGGTCGGGACCGTCCCTCTTGTTTTGGCCACGGTACCTTCGTTGCTGGCTGGCGAATCGATGTGGCAGGCGATGCAAGCGCGAATCTCCTTACGAGAAATTGATGACAAGAGTTCAACAGGAAAACTTTCGCTGCGCTCGCAGCCCGGAATGGACCGAATTCTCGAAGCCCTCAACGACGTACGTCGGGCCAACACCATCAACACTCTGTTGGCGCTTAGTGCGTTGTTTTTACTCGGCATCGGGACGGTTATCAGCGAAGGATCCTTGGTTTGGAACCTTGCGTTCTTGGTCTCGATGACGATGGGCTTTGCCCATTCATTTCATTCCTTCTTTACATCGGATTTGGTCCGACAACAAGGCGATAAAATGGCCTGCTTGGTGCACCACGCCCCGACACATCACCCAACACAACTGGGGTCCATTCTCGGAGAACTCATCGTCCTCCATCTCGACCCAGATTTGTACTTGGATTGGCTTGATTGGCTTACCCTCTTCCGAAAGAGCATCCTTCCAGGATACGACAAAGACCAGGCATGGGAACGGGTGTTGTACATTCTTCACCTCCATGCGAAGAACGATCTGTCCGATGAGATGGCTTTCCGGGAACTGAGCGAGTTTATCCGTCCGGACGCCATGGCCGAGGTCTTGCTTGACGGGGAGGCGAAGTTCAACTGGCGTTCTCTCCAGCGTCTTTTGGCGCACGCCCGCGTTTGGCAGCCCAGCGCCTTCCGCCTGCTCGAGCGTTTGCAAAACGATCTCTTGGCCGGGACGCCGACCATGTTACGGGCACCTTGGCGGATGGACGTTTCCCTTGACGCTGAGTGTGACGAGGGTACGGGTCATCTGTTCATCGCTTTGAACAATCAAACCTTCAAGCAAGCCGTGGCGCGGATTGAAGTGATTTGTCCTGGAGGTGAACCGTTTGCACGGGACCACCGCTTCGAGCTCCAAGCCTGCCCTCCCCCGCGCCACTCCATCCGCCTTAATGCAGAAGGTGAAGACGACGCCCTGGATTGGGTGCCCCGTTACCTTCAGCAAGGCGTTGTTTTGTGGCTTGGCGTTGCCTGGCCCGAGCGGGTGGACGGCGACCGCTACGTGCAAGTTATCCTTAGGGATGAAGAAGGGGTCGTCCTTGAATCGAGGGTGCTCAGGACGGTCGTTTCACGAAGGACAAGCACCCATACGCTCAAGAAAAACAAGAACCTTGAACGTGCTCGAGCATGGGCTTCAAGGCCCATGCCCAAGGTCACTTCGCCCTGAGGGCCGACGATTTCCATCCTGGCTTGTCTGACGACGCAAGCGCGCACCTTATGGCGGTCCTCCGTCTCGCCGAGGTAAGGGGCGTATCAACATGGAAGCATGGGATATCATCGTTCTTGGCGACGGACCGGCAGCACTCTATGCTGCAGCAGAGGCCGCAAAAGGCGGAGCAAGCACCTTGATGATGTCCGCGACGGGACTTGGAAATCCCGGCAACGCCGCGCTCGAAGGGCTTTCAGCACCGATTCAAGAAGCCAACAACCGGAGCCACCGAGAGGACACCATACGCGCAGGAGGCTTCCTCTGCGACCAAGACATCGTCTCCGAGACCACGGCAGGGGCCATCAAGCACGTTGACCTGCTTGAACGGCGAGGCCTCAATTTCCGGAGAGACCAACAAGGCCTCCCCTTGGCGCGGAAGGCTCCCGGCCATGCTCAACAACGGACAATCGACGCTGGTAGCGCGACCTCAAACGGCCTCCAGCACGTCGCTGAAGAACAATGCATGCGGCACGGCGTCATTCGGCGAGGCGATCAACTCCCACTGACCCTCGTTCACACCGACCAATCGGTGGAAGGTATCGTGGCTCTCGACATGATCAACGGTCGCTTGATTGGCCTCCAGTGCAAAGCCCTCATCATCGCCGACGAGGGATTTGAAGGTGCTTTTTCAAGCGGCGTGGTCGGTTTGGGCATGGATATGGCGTTCCGTGCCGGCGCCCCCCTCCGTGACATGGAGTTCATGACGCATCACACACTTGCGATCAAAGACACCAACATCGTTCTCCCCGCCGGCCTCCTCAACGATGGAGCGGCTTTGCACGAAGGTTCAGGCGCCCCCATCGAAATCGCCGGGAAATCCTCCCTGGAAATCACTCAGGCTGTCCAAGCAGCTGTTCAACCCGTCCTCGATGCCCGCAACATGGGCGAGTCTGCGGCGTGGTGGGGGTCTGTTTTCCGACTTGTGAAACAAAGGACGGGCATCGACATGAACCGACAAACCGTTCCGCTTTTCTCAACGGTGGGTCACACCATCGGCGGCTTGCCGGTGGACGCGATGGGTCGCTGTGTCGTGGGCACGTGGTCTCGATGGTTTACGGGACTCTACGCAGCGGGCGATGCTGCCTGCACAGGCCTCCACGGGGCAGCTGCTCTCCCCGGAAATCGCTTGCTGGACGCCTTGACTTCGGGCGCCTCAGCCGGACAGTCGGCGGCACAGTGGGTTGGCGAACGAAAATTCAGCACTTCTGCACGGCTCGAAGGTGCTTTGGCGCAAGCTCAGGCCGATCTCTCCGCCATGATGCAAAGTGAAAGCGAAGGACATGTCGTTCGCACCGGCTCGGTGATGGCCTCCTTGCACGCCGCCCTGGCAAGCACACCGACGTTTGACGAGGCCTCCATGAACGGTCTCTTGACCAAATTGGAAACGGTCGCTCTTGCTGCAGAATCCTTGCACCTTGACCAAACCTCCCTGATCGCCAACACGAACCTTCTCGAAATTCTTCGTGTGCAAGCCGCTGTTCGTATGGTCACAGCCTCCGTTCAAAGTGGATTGGCCCGCAAGGAGTCTCGTGGCTCTTTCGTCCGGGAAGACTACCCTGAAACCGACGATAACTTCCTTCACCACAACACCGTTGACAAGCACGGTACCGTTGCCACGCTGGCCCTCAAGAAAGGGACGGGCGGCCATTGGGTCCTTGCTCCACAATGAACAAAGACATCGGCGGTGTCCCCATTTGTATGGCGACGCTGTTTGAGAAGATCATCAGCGGCGAAGTTCCTTCCCATCGCGTGGCAAGCGGCGAAGGCTGGTATGCTTTTCTCGATATTTTCCCGCGACGCGAAGGCCATACGTTGGTGATTCCAACCGCCCCACGGCAACGCCTCTCCGAACTCACTCAGGCCGAGCGCCATCAATTGATGGACGGCGTTGCAAACGTCCAAAACCTTCTTGCAAGGCGATTTGGGACCGCCGATTTCACGGTCTGCCTCCACGACGGCCCTTTGGCCGGTCAAGAAGTCCCGCACGTCCACATCCACGTCCTTCCGCGTACCGAGGGTGACGGCGGCGGGACGCTGATGTCCATGTGGCCACGCCACCCCGCAAGTGAACCGGACCACGTAACTCTTCGCGCCTTAGCGGCAAGCCTGCAGGATGTGGTTTGATGGCCACCATCGTCACCGAACAAGAGGAGTTGGAGCACAACGGCGAAGTTTTGCCCGTTCTTTCTGCCTCAGCCAAAAAAATGCGAATTGACAAATTGCTTGCGACTCCCCTGCCGACCGCCACATCTTCGGTACCCGGTTCGTATCTTTGGACGAAGATCGCATTTTGGATGTGCCGAAGAGCGTCAAGCGTTCAGTTTCGCACCACCTCATCGTCAAGCGTCGAACTGCTTGAGCGCAACGGACCGGGAGCCATGTGTTGTGGATGGCACACGAACGGGTTGATGGATCCCCTCGGTATCTTTCTTCAACACCCGAAAGAGTTCGTCGTCGGTGCGCGGCACGATTTGGTGACAAGACCCTTGCTCGGCTGGTGGACACGAAGACTGGCCGTCCAGCCTGTTGTCCGAAAGGCGGAGTTGCTTCGGGGCGGATGCACGGAAGAGGAAGCGATGCACCTCAACGGCCGTTCCTTGCTTGCTTTGTCAAGTGGGATTGCGCACGGTTTCGGTTGCGTGTTGTTTCCGGAGGGAACCAGCCACGATAAGTCGCACATGATCCGCTTCAAAACGGGGCCGATTCGCACGGTTCTCGCCGCGGCAGCTTTGGCGAAAGCCAACGACCTCCCCCTTCCGAAACTCGTGCCGGTTGGCCTTCATTTCCGACGACGAGAATTGTTTCGCACCGACCAATACATTGAATTTGGACCGGCCATTTCTCTCAAGGATGAACAGATCCCCGAAGCGATGGTTGCTGCGGTCAAGCACGGGGGGTGGGTTGAACCTCCCGCTGAAACCGTCCATGAAATCCGCGATGCTCTCCAAGAGGTGTTGCCTTCTCTCACGCCTCACGCATCCACCTGGGCGGAACACCGAGCCCTGCATTTGATCGCCCATGTACGCGCACGGGCCAACGGCAGGGTGCTCCCATCGTGGCAACATGAAGTCCACGCCGCCCGAGCGGTTCGCGATGGATGGCCGAACCGAAAACCGGCGTTCCCTCCCGAGCCTCTGCAGGGGGAGAGCATCGAAGTTGCAACCCAGGCCGCGCACCTCCTCGATCGGCACGGACTGGACGGTCGTGACTTGGACTCCAGCGGACTTGGCCTGCGGCGAGCGAGGGTTGTTAATGCGCCCAGCGGCCTTGTGCGGATGGCTTTGTTTGCGGCGATGCTTCCCGTTTTCCTCACCTCGCTTGGACCGCAGGTTGCGTTGGGTCGCCTGCTTGGCGATTCCACCGACGAAGGCTTGGATGCAAGGACGAGTTACCAATTTCTTGCGGCCTTTTTTGGTTCTCTTCTGGTGTGGCCTGTCGTCGCAGCTCTGTGGACTGGAGGGATTTGGTGGCAGCAGGAAACCGTCGCTGCAACGTTCGGTCTTTCATCCGATTGGCTCACGGGCCTTACGGGGACGACTGCACTGAGTTTACTCGCAGTGTATGTTGGCTGTTTCCCGTTGTTTTGGCTCAGCGGAAAGCTGTTTGCTGGCGCTTGGGATGCTTGGGTTGACCTCAAGAAAGCATGGGCTCGGGTCTCGATGCCTTCAGAGGACAAAGCGCGCTTGGCGGAATGCTTGAACCAACTTGCCTCCACGGAGGGTGGACTTCAAACGGGATGAGGGCTTCGCTTCACCATGACGCCCCAAGAAGCAGTGGACCAAATCAAACAGTGGCTCACGGAAGAACGCTTGTCGGCGAAGGCCCAGGACGACCCAAGAGCGCATGCGCACTTTCTCATTCGGTACCCGAGCGGAAAGCAAGGCCACATGTTTGCCATCGTCATTCCCAAAGGACGGGATTTGGTGGCCGCCTCAAGCATGACTCGCGTTGATGAAGGCCAGCAAAAAGAGATGGTCGACCACATGAACGACGAGGACAGCGATTGGTCCGAATGGATTCATGAGAGCCGCCTCCACCTCATCCGAACGGGCGTGGATTGGGTGGTTCACATGGGCCACGTTGGTGACAAAAAACCAGGCCCTCTCCAAGCCTTCAACGTCAGCCTTCCGATTTGGTTTGACGGCTTGACCAAAAACGAATTCATGAACAGCCTACGGAAATTATGGCTGGCCAAACTGGCGTTGATTCACGAGATCAAGTACTCCTACGGGCCGGGCATTGGAAAACCTGGACCCGTCGACGACTGGGCGAAATCAAAGCAATCCCCTGGTGAAATACCGCAAGAAAACTCGGGCCCGACCCCGGAAATTGAGTTTGACGAGAAGATGTCCTTTGGCTCGGGATTCAACCCCTCAGAATGGGCGTAAAACCCAGTTCCTTCGGTTCCAAAACAGTTTGACGGTAAGCCAGCCGCACGCTGGTGAAACTGACCGATAAGGAGCGCGGTTAAGTAGGAGAAAAGTCTCCAAAAAATTGCGAAGTCCGGGGTATACCTATGAATCAGAAACTAAAATCCGTGAGCCTTGCCTCTTTGATGGTCTTGTCCGTCATGTCCTCTTTGCTGTTGGCCTCCGTCACGGCAAGTGCGAGCACCGTTGTCATCACCGAAGCCGTGCAAATCGTTGACGGTGGAACCGCTTCTGACTCTCAGGCCGCCGTGACTGCCGACAGCTCGGGCAACGTCCACGTCGTGTGGACCCGTAACAACTTGCACCTCTACTACGCCATGCTCTCGCCTCGCGGCGAGACGATGATCGATGCGACCCAAATCACCAACTCCGGCCTTCACAAGATTTGGCACCCCGACATCGCAGTCGATGAATACGACCGGATCCACGTCGTGTGGGCTGACAAAGCAGGTCAACACGCCATCATGTACTCCGTTCTTTCCCCGTGGGCTGCGCCGATGGACGGCATGGCCTCCGACGACGGGACCATCACCGCGATCGATGACACGATCATCGAACGCCGCTCGCAAAACCGAGACTGGCCCGCCATCGATATCGACAGCCAAAACAACGTCCACATCGTCTGGCAAGACAACTACGATGAACTCGGTCGTTTCTTTAACCAACCTCAGATCTATTACTCCATGATCCAGCCCGACATCAGCTCGGGCGCAGTCGTCACGCTCTTTGACGACACTCTGCTCACGCCCATCATTGGGCACAAGGGCCACCCCGATGTGGTCGTTGACGCCAACGATTATGTCCAAATCGCTTGGGACGACACCCGCGGTGGAAAGGTCGAACTGGCGTTCGTCGTCGACACCTCCGGGTCAATGTACTCCGAATGGGCCGACATCTGCACCGTTGTGTACGGCGGGAACTTTGCTTCCGGACCCTACTTCCAAGGCATCAAGCCCATGCTTGAAGAAGGCAACATGACGGTTTACGAGACCATCTACGGCCTCGGGAACACCCTGCCAGGTGCAGCGAGCTCCGGAAACTGTCAGGGTTACAACAAAAACACAGGCCCCCGAACCACGCCACTCGGACAAACCCCTGGCGACGATTCCGGCGGTATCCGCAAGCTGCCTGGAACCATCTACAACGGAAACACGTACTCCGGATACTCCGGCGAAGATTGGGGACCCGGATCCAACTGGGCCTGCCTTTCTTGGAAGGATGCCAACGGCAACGTCCCGGGCAACCCTCCAACACAAGATGACCACCGATGGAACCCCAACGCCACCAAGATCGTCATCCCCGTGTCCGACGAAGGACCCAAAGACGGCGACCCATCGCAACAAGCCGACGACAAAGCCGCCATCCAGGAAGCACATGACAACTGCTTGCTCGCTGGCGTCATCCCTGTTGGCTTGTACGGCCAAGGCTACGGCGGAGCAGGAAACATCCAATCCCACTTCATGGACTTGGTTCAGTGCCCCAACGGCATCGTCTCCACCCAAACCCGAAACTGTCCCGGAAACACCCTCGGCAACACCGACGCCGGTGGCCAAGCTTACGAATTCCCATCCGGATCAGGGACCAACCAAATGGCCCTTCTTGTGGAAGCCATGGTTTACATCTCCACCAACAACTCCCGTGAGATCTACATGACTGTCCTCGACCCGTACGCCAAGATGGCCAACGACCCCAGTTTCACCCCCGGTATCCGGGGCACGACGGCCAACGGTGGAGCGTACAACGAAGACACCGGTTCAGCCGCTGACGGCCACCTTGTGGTTGTTAACGACACCCGTGTGACCATCGACGACGCCTTCTCCTTCCACCCCTCCATCGGCGTGGACAACCAAGGCAACACCCACATTGCATGGATGGACGGTCGAGATTATGGCTTTGAGAAAGATGTCAACTACGAGGTCTATTACACCAAACTTCGCCTCCAAGGTGCTGGTGCTTGGGACGGCGCCGATCAAGGGCTGTCCACGTACGCCATCAAGAAGATCAACGACACCCCCATCTCCAACGTGGAAGGCAAGAACGGCTTGCCACCCGCATCCCCGTATGCCGGGAATTCCGCTTTCCCGTCCCTCTTGACCGACGACCAGAACAACGTCCACATCGCGTGGGTTGACTCGGCAAACCTGTCTGCAGGAGAGGAAGTCCTCTACGTGCGCTTGAACCAAACCGATTTGACCGGCGACGGCGAAATCGCTCTCGACCCCTGGACACCTGTTGCCGTGACCTCATGGAATTCAAACAAACTCGGTCCGAACAACGGCCGTCAACCCGCCATCGGTATGCCGCCCGCCTTTTCCAACGATTTGGGAAGCGGTGCCCACATCGCATGGTCTGACACCAACACGTGCGATGACAATGGAAACAACAACCGGTTCACCATTTGTTATTCACACATTTTGACCGGCCAAGTCGACGTTGAATTTGATGTTGGAGAGACCTTCTACCATGTGATTGAACCCGGACAGCAGACCATTTACAACCTTACCCTGAACAACTCGACCCCTGGACCGAAGGACCTCGTTGCCGATACCTACGGTTTGAACATCTCCGGCGTTCCGATGAACTGGACTGCAAACTTGTACTTCGCATCCAACCACTCGAGCATTTTCCCCGACACCCCGATTTTCCTCGAGGGCGGTGAAGACATTCGGTTTTACATGCGGGTTCAAGCCCCGTCCATCTATCAGGCCAACGGCGACGAGCTTGCTGAAATCCGGATCACTGCTCAATCCTACAAGGACCCTGCCATTCAGAACGACATCATCACGTTGACCCTCATGGACGTCGTCCACGGCATCAACTTGGACACATCACACAGCATGGCGGACATCGAACAAGGCGATACGGCCCTCTTCTCGATCACCATCACGAACACCGGCAACGTCCACGACGCGTTCGTCTTCTGGGACCCGAACAGCCTCGAAGGGCAACAGGAATGGCTGCTTCCGTTCGGCTGGCAGGTCAACTTCCCGATTCGCGTTGAACTTGACCCCGGCCAATCGGTGACCAAGAACCTCGAGGTCTTTGTTCCCACATCCGAAGACCCCGGCGCCTTCGTGATTTACGTGAAGGGTTGGTCCGAAGGAGAGCCCATCAAGTCGGTGGAGAAAGGAACCTACGACATCCTTGAATTGGGGGTCTTCGTTTCCATCCGTTCCACGGGCAACATCGTGTTTGCTGCCGACGACCGTTCTTCACAAGTGAAACCAGGAGAGTGTGCTTCCTACACCATCAATGTCACGAAGAATTTCGATTCCGGTGACCTTGTGTTCGCCACTCCCGGTGCGCCAGAAACGAAGCCTGACGGCATTGCAATGGACGCCTGGCGAGAGGAAAACTGGCTGGTCACGGTGGACTTTGCGAACGCCACCGGCCCCGGTGATGCCGGTGACGGCCTTGGCGACCCGATCGCTTGGACCATCCCGGGCGGCGCTGAAAAGGTGACCAAGCGCGTGAGCGTCCACATCTGTGCCCCAACCAACGCCACCGCAGGACTCGGCCCAGCGATCACGCTGAAAGGCTACCTTGACGGTTACCCGAGAATCTCAGATTCGGTCATCTTGTCAACCAATGTGGTCCACGTGTATGACCTCGATGCCGGCATTGACCCCGATATCGGTACTGAGTTGAACGTGAACCCCGGCCAACAAATCGTGTTGCCCTTCACCGTCACGAACGACGGAAACGGACCTGACCGGTTCGACTTCCGACTGGCACGGGTGACCGATGCCTTCGGCGTGGACGTGATTTGGGACATCGATATTCCACGGGAAACGTTGCAGGAACTCACGCCGGACACCTATCAGGCGTTTGATGTCATCATGAACGTCCCCGACCGAGTCCAAGCTGGTGAATACACCGTCGTCCTGCAGGCCTTCTCCGAAGAAACCTATCCGGACGCCAACGGACGCGAGACGCGTGTCCGTGATACGGTCGTGCTCATTGTCACGGTTGACGAATTCCATGACATGCAAATCTCGATGGACCCAACGGTGGACAACGCCATCAAGACCTCTGCCCCCGGACGCATTGTCCGATTCACGTTCAACGTGACCAACAATGGAAACGTCGCCGACATCCCTACCCTCAACAACCACACGGCTCAGCGCGATGGCGATTCGCTTCTTTGGAACGAACTGCCCGGCATGAACATGTTGGACGGCTGGAGTGTCGAGTGGTTCATGCTGAAGCAACTCAGTGCGGATGTCGTGGTCGAGCAATCCTGTGTTGAACTCGATGCAACCGCCACGGAATTCCCTGAAGACCAGTGTGTCAAAATCAAGGTCGGTGAAGCTGCTGGAAAATCCATCTATGAGTACCGCCTCCCTGAAATGGCGCCCTACGAGACCGCTCAAGTCGTTGCAGCCGTGTCCATCGGCACCAACGCTAAACTGGACACCCGTCCCCTTGGCCTGAAGGTTGTCTCCATGTTTGGCGACATGGAGAACGACGGTGACCACGACGACTCCCCTGCATGGAGCGGTGACGACTTTGACAGCAACGAGTTCATCGTTACGCTGCGCTTGCGTGCACCAAACTTGGAGATCAAGGAAATCATCCTGCCACCAACGCTCAACGGAGAAGTCGACTCGACCATCCCTATCGGCATCATCTTGCAGAACACCGGGAACGTCCATGCAACGGACATTGAAATCGTCCTTTGTGAATACGATAAAGTGAACGACGCTGACCTCATCAAGGAAATCCGTCAAAACGGTTGCGAGGAAGACCGCATCGTCATGCGTCAGGTCGTCGGTGCTTTGCTTGCACCCGATGCAACCGAAGAGGCGAAGGAGATCGAACTTTACCTGCTCTACCCCGTTACGGCTGGAAGCAAAGGCGTCTACGTCGTTGTTGACCCGATGAATGAGATCGTCGAATCCGATGAGCGCGACAACGTCAAAGCCATCGGTGAGGCGCTTGAATCCGAGAGCCCGGTCTTTGACATGGCGAAGGAAGTCGTGAGCAAGACGGCTCTACCGTTTGCGGTGATCGTGCTGACCATTGCGCTCTTGGGCGTTGTCTACTTGGTGGGCAAGGGTCGTCGCGACGAAGTGAACAAGCGTCTTGCCGAGCAATCTTCGCTTGTTTCGGTCCTCGCAGATGAAACGAACTGAGGCCTTCCTCAGGAGCCGGTGCCTGGACCGAGGTACCAGCGGAGCTCTGTGTCCAGCGGCGTTGCGATGACTTGACCTGAGCGTCGGGCGATTTGTTTCTCCAACCTCGAGCGCAAGGTCTGCAAGACCTGTTCAGGGTTATGACCTGCCATCAATTCCTTCTGCACCAGGGCAGTCAGGTCAATGCGGTCGCCCGATGCTTCGACCATGTTCTGAATGAGGCTCCGTTCTTCGTATGTGTCAAAATCGGATTCAACCGCAGCAGACACCCGGTGGCGAATGTGTTGGTGGAGGGAGATGAGGGCGTCTCGTTGGGCATCCAGGGTTTCCATGATGTTGGCGAGCGATCGCATGTGGGCGAGGCCTTCAGCCACAGCGATCTTCTTTCGTCCGCTCAACGCTTCGGCGATCCCCACGGACGCTTCTGGCAGGGAGCCTGACAAGCGCATGGGTCCACCTTTTGGAAGACGACGTGATTCACACCGGAAGAGGTCCGGCCCGATGTCCATCTGAATGGAAAACGCCTGCTCAACGGAGTAAATCGTCTTGGGAGGACCGCCCTTTTCAGAAGGCACCTTGGCCTTTGAAACCATCCCACCTTCTTCCAATTCCTTCAGATGCTTGACGATGGCGGGCTGAGATACCCCGATCAGCTCGGAGAGTTGCATGGCGTAGTGAGGTTCCCTCGCCAAGAGTTCCAAGATTTGCCTGCGAGTGCTGTTGTGAAGGAGGTACAGGGCCTTGTCCATGTCGGTCATGCTTCTCAACTCGAGGTTGGGTAGTGGCCCGCCCCCTAAGAACTCACCGTCGTTTCAAAGTTCGTCCCATTCCTTCCAAGCACCGGCCGTTTGTTCGGACGGCTTTGCGGGTTCTTGGCGAGCCTTCGGAGCAGCGTTCGGGATTTGGTCAGATGGTGATGCGAGCGGAACGCCTTCGTCCCACGATGCAATGATGGCTGCGCTTGCAGCTTCTTGAACGAGGTCTTCAGCGGTTTTCGTGCTGGTGGCGCGCTCCGATTTGGCATGTTCTTGAGCTCCTTCCACATCACCTCGCATCAAGGCGAAAACCTGTTCAGTGGTGAGCATGGTCCCCGCTGCAACTTCGGGCAACCCGTCAACGTAGGTTTCGGACTGTGCTTTTTCTGCCGTGTCGGCAAACGGCGGGGCCACGGTCTGCGACGGAGGTTGGTGAACGGTTTGCTCAGCTTGTTGAAAGAACGTGGGGTGGTCTGGAGTGAGGTCGGTGAGGGGGATGAGGTTCCCGTCACTGCCCACCATCACGACGCGTGGAGCCTTACTGGGCTTTGAGACGAAGTAAATGATCAGCGCAATGGGGGTGGTCATCACGCCGAGGCAGCAAAACGAGACGCCGATCATCAACCATGTCGAACCAAACAACTCAGACTGCATTGCATTGATGCTCATCAGGTAACCCTTTGATTCGGTGCAGTCGTTTTCACACGTCACGACCAGAGCGTATTCGTAGGATCCGTTGAGGGTCCACGAGGCGACTTCTCGCATCGCCACAGCATCGGCGTTCATCGGTTGGAAGTCCTGCAAACACTTCTTCTCCTCGATGGCTTCTCCGACGACACTGAACCCTTCAACGCGGTAGAGTTCAACCGACATGACTTCGTCCTCGGCCACTTGGTAGAAGCGGTAACAGGTGTCGTTGAGCGCACCGGTCTCAAAGGTCCCTTGACCGGTATAGACATCGTGGTTCTGTTCTCTGGGGTCCATGGAAGACGAGATGGCCCCCGATTGACTCGACATGACGACGACGCCGAGCAGGACCATGATGCCGCCAGCCATCCCCAAGCGAAGCGCCCACGGCGACCGCATCTCAGCCTCCGGTGCTTGCATCAAAGAGTTCCAAACCCTCTTCCTCAATAAGGCTCGCTCATGGGATTAAGCCAGACCCAAATCAGCGAGTTTCTCCGGCAGGTAGGTGTCGGTCACGAAATCCAACCCGTATTTTGCCAGCGATTGTTGCTCAGCCTTTTTGCCCAGTTCCAACATCATTTTGATCTGTTCCTGCCACCATGCATCGGCAAACCTCGGGTCGGTGAGTTCCGCCTTCAAGGCGTCAACGTCACGGGTCGAGAGGTCGTCACTCGGCAGGTCGTAAGCCTCGATGTCATCGGCAGTGATGCCCAAATACGTGGCCGTCGGAGTGGCCAAGTATTCCGAAATGTGGGCCGTTTTGATGGCACCGTAGGCAATGGAAGCGAAGATGCGGAAGGACCAGGGGTCACCGTCGAGGAACACCACCACCGGGAGGTCCCACTCCTCGCTCATCCGCTTGAGAATTCGCCGTGTGGAACGAGCTGGTTGCCCTTTCAAATGGAGGAGCCCGCACTTGTACGCTTCGTCAAATCCGTTCTCGATCAAACGGTCAAACATACCACCGGTCTCAATGGCCATGATGAAATTGATGTCGTGCTCGACCAATTCGATCTTCTCTTCTTCCACGTTGTACGGGACGCCGTATCCCGAATCCCCGACATCGTCTCGGGCGTTGATGCGCATCCACTCGCCCCTACGATTGAGTTCACGCAATGTCAGGTTGCCGATCATGCGGGCACCGTCCTCTTCTGGACGGAGTTTGAAATCCTCACGCATGCACTTCGTGACGGCCTCCAGATCTTCTGCGAGATTGTTGGATTCGTTTTGAGATGAAAACTTCCCCAACCCCCAACTTTCGGAGATGTAGTACATTTCTCTCAAGGTTGACGATTTTCCAGCGTCGATCATCTCTTCGATGAACTCCACGACGTGCAAGGCCCGCAACAATTGCTTCGCAGAACCTAAGCTTGTGGCGTCGCGAACGGATTTTTTCTTGCCGTATTTGTACACGCCCAAGGCGTTGTCAAAACCGATGTTGTTCTTCGTACGAACGGGTAATGTCATCGTGGGGGCTTCACCTTTGACGATTTTATCGTACATTTCTGTCACAACTTCATGAAGGGCTGCCTTCGTTTCATCAGGCGTGTGGCTCGCCGACATCATACATCACTCCCGTAGCCCATCAGGGTTTGTTGACCCGCAGTGCGAGGCGGTTCCGCCTCGACGGTAGCATCGCTCTCGTCATCATCGTCCGGTTCGTCGTCTTCTTCAGCGCTTTCTTCCTCGGACAAGACCTCTTCCCGTCGACGGATTTCATCGAGCAACTTCTCGTCCATTTTGGTGGCGCCGATGACGTCCTGACTCCCCCGGAAGAAAACATCCGTGTCGGTCCAATCGCCTTTCTCAAGCCCGCTCAAACTGTAGGCCAAGGTGAAGGTTTGACCGGGGTCAAGGGTGTCCAACTTCCAAGCCCAAACGCCGGTGGCCTCCTTTCGCCCTCCGTGTTCGTTGCCCTCCATCGTAGCACCTTCCTTTTCAGGCCACGCAGCAAGAATTGTGTACGCCCGCGCTCGGGAGGTGTAATTGAACAACGTGATGGTCACGTCGGTTTGTTTGGTTTCCTTGTTCCAGACGGTCTCGCTTTCGGCGAGGACGGCGCCCATGATCTTCGTGATGGATCCGGACAAATCGGGAACTGGACGGTCCAAAATCGCCGCTGATTTGGCTGCGATGGCGGGAATGATGTCGTTCACCAGCTCGAATTTTTCTTGGGTTTTGGCCATCTTCTTTTTCTTTTCCAAGTGCTTTCGCAACCCTCGCCCCATTTCAAGCATGGCCTTTCGGACTTCATCCAGCACCTCTTCGTTGTCAGCCAGAGCTTCTTTCGCTTCCGACGTGAACTGGACGTTGGTGCTTGCAAGATGAATCAAAATGGCAGCGGGCCCCTTGGGCACGCCGCGTCCACCCGCTTGGTCCAAGCCGTATTGACGCCAATCCACCGATTCAATGGCCTTGGTGAGCAAACATCCACCCTGCTGGTACATCAAAGGGACTCGGTTGGCAAAGCGCAACACCTCGACCGGTTTGTCAGCGGCCATGCCGTCGCCAAAGATGAGGCCAACTTCGACCTGGAAAGGGTTGCCTTGGGTCACCGTTGGTGCCCGCGTCATCGTCGTGACGAAGCGAGAATCAATGGTTTTTGACAGCCCTTTTTTGATGAGCAATTCTTCAATGGGGGAAAGGCAATTTGTCGGGGGATTCAGCAACTTTACGGGCTTCTCGTTGAGCAAGCGCTCGCCTTGGAAGGCTTCGATCAGGGCTCGGTAATTCTCGGGTTTGAGCGACTTGGGTTTTGCCTTTTCATCGATGTCAGCGGCGGCGAGCAATTCTTTGGCGGCTCTCGTCGAGACACCGGAGAAATTTTTGTAGAGAAACGAGGTCATTCGGTTGTCGGTCGCTTCGGTGCACATCCGTTGCAAGGTGCCCAAGTGAATCCCGTGAGGGTGAGGTTTGATGCTCTCGACCTTTCTTGGGAGCCTCTCCGTGACGCGTGGCCAGTGATGGGTTTCCCCATCAGGGTCCTCAAACGTGATGTCTGCGTGAGGGTTGACGATGCTGGTCATGCGCAAATATTGGTAGACGCTTTGACGGCCCCGTTGGTACTTTGCCTTCATGCGGCACGTGATTTCCAACCCGTGCTCTTTGAGCGAACCGTCGGGCAATTCCCAAATCTCACGGTCCTCGTTGGCCTTCGTCGCTTTGTTTTTGCGGGTATCCAATCCGATGTCAACCACGGCGGCAGAGGTTTCCGTTGCAATCTTTGAGCGAACGTGGGTTTTCCGCCCGGTGGTGAGTTGGCTGTACATGACCACGCCGGTGATGCCGATGCCTTGTTGACCGCGCGATTGACGAATGGCGTGAAAGCGAGAACCGAAGAGAAGTTGCCCAAACACTTTCTCAATGCTGCGTTTTGGGATGCCGGGCCCGTTGTCTTCGGTTTGCAACTCAATGATGTCTTTCTTGTCGTCAATCTTGGTAACTTTCACGCGGATGTCCGGGAGAATCCGCGCTTCTTCGCAAGCATCAAGGGAATTGTCCACGGCTTCTTTGACCGCCGTGATGAGGGAGCGAACGAGGGAATCAAAGCCCAGAAAGTGTTTGTTCTTTTCAAAAAATTCCGAAATTGCAACCTGCTTTTGGTTCTGGGCCATTCGTTCCGCAGTGTCTGTCATGGTCTTCGCCTCCCTCGGTCCTCCTCCGTCTTGATGACGTTGGGCCGACAGATGACCGTCCCCGTTCTATGAGGGTAAATAAGAGAACAGGCCGGTGAGGATGGAGAACGGCCATTTTCGGACGGACTTCGCTCGTCCGTTAAGCAAAGAGGTCGCTTCTCCAGATGCTGATGTGGCCCGTGAACGCCGATGCCGCCACGGTGAGCGGGCTGGCCAAGTACAGTTTTCCTGGCCCGGACCGCCCTTGGAAATTGCGGTTGATGGCGGACACCGTCACTTGGTCGGGCGTGATGGAAACGCCGGGTCCTGCACCGATGCAGGCGCCGCAGCCGGGGTCGATGAGTTTCACGCCGACCTCAAGGAAGAGGTCATGCCACCCGTTTCGAACGGCCAAATCCTTGACCTGACCCGAGCCGTATTGGATGTAGAAGTCAACCCCGTCTTTCACGCTCAAGCCCGCTGCCTTGGCCGCTTGGCAGACTTCGGCGTAGTAGGCGATGTCGTCTTTCTTTCCAGCCGTGCACGAGCCGCCGTAAGCGATGTCGATGGCCACTTCGCCGATGTCACCGATGTTGGCGCCGTTGGTGGGGTCGCTGGGGATGCCTTGATCGGGGTCGCCGGGATGGGCAACCATCGGCACGATGGTCGTGAGGTCAATGGTGTGAACGCCGCCATCGTAGTGAGCTCCCTCGTCAGGAGCGACCATGCGGGCTCGCTGTTCGGGTTCCGAAAGGTGCGGTTGTGCCTTCATCATCCACGCCATCAAGGCATCATCGGCTTCGCAAATGCCCGTTCTGCCCGAACACTCCGTTGCCATGTTGCACAACGTGGCCCGTTCGTCGATCGAAAGTGATGTGAGCCCGGGTCCGCCGAATTCCATGCTCCTGTTCAACGTCAATTCCTTACGAGCATGGTCTGCGAGGATGGCGAGGATCACGTCTTTGGCCGTGCAGCCGTGGTGGAGTTTGCCCACCAACTCAAACCGAATGGATTCGGGGACTTTCACGAACGTAAATCCTGCACTGACGAGGTTGGCGTATTCCGTTGCTCCAACGCCCCACGTCAAGGCGTTTGATGCGCCGCCCATGCAGGTGTGCGAATCGGTGGCCTGAATGAAATCGCCAATTTCGATGAACTCCTCTCGGGCCACTTGGTGACAGATGCCCGGCGACACCCCGTCGACGGCGGAATAGTCGCGCACACCGGTATGATGTTGGAAAGCAACTTGGAGATCGCGCAACGTCTGTACTTTGTTCATGAAGGGCACGAACTTTGGGTTGTGTTGAGCGTAGAGCAGGTGGTCTTCAAAGACGGCAAATTTTCCGGGGTTCGGCAAAGCATAGTCATGGCCGTATTCGGCCTGCAAGAACGAATGCACTTGAGCGGTGGTGAACTCATGGGAGTAGCCCCCCTGGACTTCAGCGATGACGGGGTCTCCCGGTTTCACGCATTGACCTTCGGGCTGGCCGACGAGGTTTCGGCTGATGATGCGCTCTGCCATGGTCATCGGGCGGGCGGGCGTGTCCAGCGGAGCCAAGTTAAGATCGCCCGCCTTCAAAGCCTTGGCGAAGGGAAACAAGCCACCGTGTTCAACGATCAACTGCGTGACTGAATCGTATTTGGCGGTGAATTCTGAAAGGGCGATGGATTCGCCAGCCTGCAAGCGTTCGAGCACGGCATGGTTGCCCATCAATTGACCGAGGTTGATGTTGTTGCGCTCGTGGATGGGAGCGAAGGAAGCGGCGATGACGATGCTGATCCCGGCCCATCGTTCGCATTGTGCCGCGGTTTCACGGCTGGAGCCCGTACCTTTGCGTTGACCGGAGACGATGACTTCGAAGTTCCCGTCCTTGAGGGCATTCTCTCGGAACACGCGCAAGCCGTTGTGCATCAAGCCAGCATAGGCGTTCTTGGCGATTTCCGCGGGGTCATGGTCAAAACAGACCCATGCGGGTGTCATCACGTCCGTGTTGATGTCGTCAAGCAAATCATCGACCGTAAGGTCCTCCATACGCAGGTTCAGGCCCTCGTAGAGCTGTTGCTTGATGAGGTCCAAATCCTTGGTAAGGAAAAGCACCCGTTTTCCGGGGGTGAGTGCAATCTGTTTCGCCGGCCTTCCGTCTCCCATATGCCCCCCTCAAGCCGCTTCAAGCGTCATTCGTTCATAACCGGTTCGGGCGCATGGTGTGGCGTTGAGCAGCACACGGGCGAGAACTTTGGTCGGTGAGTTCGTTCAACAAACCCATCTCGTTCATCGGATGGGTGAACGCGTTTGGACGAACCTTATACCTCGTTCAAGTCGATCTCAAACAAGTAGGT
>JAUREJ010000026.1 GCA_030827475.1 Candidatus Poseidonia sp. | reverse complement strand
TTGCGTTGGGGGTCTCTTACGGCCTGCACATCACCAACCGGTACGCAGAGGAAGATGGGACGCGCAGCGAGAAGATGAAAGCCTCCCTCTCATCGACAGGAAAGGCTGTCTTCCTGTCTGCGGTCACCACGGTAATCGGCTTTATTTCTCTGGTCTTTACACCGATGGCCCCGATTCAAACGGTGGGCATCGCCCTCTCCGGAGGCATCGTCATCGTCTACATTTTGACGATGTTCATGGTGCCGAACCTCACCCTCATTCTTGACTTGAAGAAACCAAAACACCCTCCACTCAAAGCCTTTGATGTGTTGGTTGATATCCCGGTCAAGCACAACAAGGCCGTCATTGCTACCTTTGTTTTCGTCATTCTGCTTTCAGCCACCGTTGGTCAAGCCAACGTTGAGGAAAACATTGACCTGCTTGGAATGGCGCCAGAAGGCGAGTCGCCCGTTGTCAAGATGAAACAATACAGCAAAGAGTTTGAGGCAGGACAAGTGGGCATGATCCTCGTCAATGCGAACGTCAGCGGAGATTTCAACGACGACGATGTATCGAACGATGACCCCGTTGAAATTCTTGAAAAAATCAACAATCTTGAGTCATCCCTCAACACCGTTGAAAACACCACCGCCGTTTCGGTCGTATTTTTGATGAAAGCCTCAGGCGTACAGGTGACCGTTTCTGGTGAACAAATCAACGAATTGTTTCAGTTGGTCCCCTGCGGCGGTAACGAAGGGTGCGAGGATGTCAAGGAGACAGCAGAGGTGCTGTTCGGGCAAAGCGTGTCGCTTAACACCTCGTTCTGGGACCTTCTCACCAACCCAGGTCGCTTTAACCTCCCAGGTTCGACTCAAAGCGAAATTTTCCTGCTCGACGTGTTTTACGCCTCGCTCACCAAAGAGACGCGAGAAATTTTCGTCAGCGATGATTTCTCTCGTTCGCTCATTTACGTTGACATGCCGTTTATTCCCGTTGCCGACACGGCGAAAAGCGTTGATTCGGTGAACGAAAAGGCTGCGACGTTCACGGGCCGTTATGGAGAGACAGCTGAGGACTTGACCGGCGTAGCAGCGACCGCCATTGAAGTGAACGAATTGATTGTTGGCTCCCAATGGACATCGCTTGGGTTCGCCATCATTCTGACGCTCATCACGCTCGCCGTGGTGTTCCGAGACATACGATACTCCATTTGGACCACTTCCCCTGTCATCGCCACGGTTGCGCTCCAATGGTTGGTCATGTGGCAGATGGATGTGCCGCTCTCCCTCGTGACGGTGATGATCGGCTCGATTCTGGTCGGTGTGGGTGTTGACTTTTCAATCCACATTGCCAATCGTATTCGTGAACTGGGCGGAGGCATTGAAGCGATTCGTAGTGCTGCAGTTGGGACGGGCATGTCGTTGTTTGAGGCAGCGGTGGTCACCTCCTTGGGGATGTTTACAGCTTACAACATTCCAATTCCCGAAATTCAACCCTTCATTACTGTCATTTTGATTCTTCTGTGGGTCGCGGCTGCAAGTGCTCTCATCTTGCTTCCTGCGATATTCGTCACTCTTGAGAAAATGGGTATTGGTGCGGTAAGCGGTTCAAACAGCATGGCCAAAAAGCTGGGGTTGATTGGCGCACAGGAGGCTGCCGATGCCGTCATGGAAGCAGCATTGTTGGATGATGTGACCGATATTTGGTGAGCGAGCATTCCATAGACCTCTTTCGTTTCCCACCGAACATGAACCGTTGGCTGATGAAGTCGGAGTTGGATGTCTATCCTTTCTCGCAACTTGTTGAAGACGGCCGAACCCATTGGGACGGCGTCCGAAATTATCAAGCTCGCAACATGATGAGGGACGATATGAAATTGGGCGACCTCATTTTGTTTTACCACTCGAATACAAAACCACCACACGTGGGTGGGGTGGCTAAAGTCGTGCGTGAGGGGTATCCGGATTTTACCTCCTGGGACGTGAAGAGCAAGTACCGTGACGAAAAGTCGAGTCCTCAAAACCCTCGGTGGTTCATGGTTGACATCGCTCCCGTTCGGGCACTTCCCATGGTTTCTTTGGATGCCATGAAGGCCAATCCCGCCCTTGAGGGCATGCCTCTCTTGCGCCGAGGCCAGCGTTTGTCCGTCCAACCGGTTGATGTTGAACACTTCAACGAAGTCCTCTCCATGGCCGCAGTATCGCCCGAAGATTTTGAGTGAGGTGAACTCGTTGGATTTACCCATCCCCGTCTCGAAGCGAGCTGCAGCCATTGAATACGCGATTCGTGACGTGGTGGTGCCCGCAATGGCCCTCGAGGCGGCTGGTCACGAGGTGATCAAACTCAACATCGGTGACCCAATTGCCTATCCAGGGCTCCCCACACCACCTCACATGGTTGAGGCCTACGCCACCGCCTTACGGACCGGTCGCAACGGGTACTCGCCTTCGTACGGGCTCCCTGAACTCCGTACTGCCCTGGCTGTCGATGAGCAGCGAAAGGGCTGGCCTGCCCGATCTGATGACATCTACGTCTGTCACGGGGTGACCGAGGCTCTGCAGATTCTTTTTGCAGCCGTGCTTGAGGAGGGCTCAAAAGTGCTCGCTCCAGGTCCGCACTATCCACCTTACATGGCGTACCCCCAGTTGTACGGTGCCGAAACCGTCGAATATGCATTGAATGCGGACAACGGTTGGCGGCCCGATTTTGAGGACATTGAGGCAAAAATGGACGAGCATGTCCGATTGCTCGTGCTCATCAATCCCAACAACCCCTGTGGCTCGGTTTGCGGTGCTGAGGACATTGACCGGTTCCTCGCTATCGCCCAAAATCATCCTAACTGCATTGTCGTTGCGGATGAAATTTACGACGGATTGGATTTCACCAACACGCATGTATCTGCAGCCAGTCGAAGTTCCACCGTACCGGTGGTCGCTCTCAACGGAGTGTCCAAGGTGTACTATGCACCGGGTTGGCGGATTGGATACATGGCCCTGCATGACCCAACAAACCGACTCTCTTTGGTTCGCGACGGGATTGAACGCCTTCTTCGTTCCCGTCTTTGCGCCTCCACGCCCGCACAACTTGGCTACCTCGCAGGCTTGACAGGCGACCGGGCATGGATGGAACTGTACAGCGAGCGTGTTTTGCGTCAACGTGATTTTTGCATCGAGCGCATCAACGGAATCAAAGGCTTGGAAGTGCAATCCCCTGGTGGTGCATTTTACATGTTCGTCAAGCTCACGGATCCGAAGTGGGCGACGGACGACAAACGGTTTGTTCTCGAACTGCTCCAAGAGGAGCATGTCTTGCTCGTTCACGGCAGCGGCTTTTCGCCCGAGTTGGGCAAAGGACACATTCGATTGGTCTACCTTGCTGACATTGCGGTGCTTGAAGAAGCCTTTCTTCGGATTGAGCGTTTCTTGGAAAGGCACCGTTGAAGGACCGATTTGGCGGAGATTTGATGAGTAATCGTCGTGGCGTGATTTTTATGCGGAGGGGGTTCCATGCGTTGTTTGCTGTCCTCGCGCTGTCTTGGTTCTCTGAAAGTGCCTCCGCTTCAACCGTCTCTTCGAGCACTGGCTTGACCGTGGATTTGGTGGCCCCTCTTTGCCTCGCCCTTGTCGTTGCTTTTGCGATTCGTCGCTGGTTTATTCCTGCACAACTCAAAAACCTCCAAGTGGCCTTTGAGATTGACAACGACCTCTACGAGGTTCACAGAATCACCAGGACCTTGCGAGATTCTCGTCGTTTATTGAAAGAGGGACGCACCGGTTACGGTGTCCTGCTCTACATGATGGGTCTTACGGGCGTCTTGATTTTAATCGCCGAACTCCTCTTCAACGCCGATGTTTTCTCCAGCATTAACCTGTACATCATTGCCTTTTTGATATTCATCCCCGTGGTTATCTCGCCTTGGGAATCGTTGAGCAGTTTACTTTCCAACAAAAAGCGTGAGACCAGAAGTTCCATCGGAGCCGACCTTCTTCGCCGATTGACGACGCTTGCGCTGCTCTTGTTCGCAACCGCTCTTGTCCTCGCCTATGGATTCCGAGCAGAGGGCCAATTGACGCCGACATGGTTCGCCTTCGGTTTGTTGGCTTTCATGGCGCCGACCATCTTTGCCTACGGACGAATCATGGGTGCCTCATGGAACATGCTCCTCATCAGTAAATGGCGTACTTCCCGAGGCCGACCAAACCCCATCGACCCAGAAAAGAACGGTTTCATCGGACGTTTATTCTCCCTCATCCTCGTCTTGTTCCTCCTCACCATGCCCATCACGGCCCTGAACGGGATTTTGACAGTTCTCTACGTCATGCTGAACAGTCCCCCAAACGGCGAAGAAATTCTCAATTATGGCGGAATCATTGGATATACGATTTTTCTGAACATCGATGTGATTTCTGAAATCCTGTTTCAATTGGAATTCATAAAATCTCTCCCCGAAATCCTCTCGCTTTATTTGACCATGAACATTGCGATTGTTGGACTTGCGTTTATTTTTGAATTGACACGAAACCTGATCCTCGGAGGACAGACTTTTGGCGGGATGTTCGGCGTGACGTTGGATACGCCTCGTGAAATCCGGGCAGAAAAGGCGGCACAAGCTCGCCAGTTGACCTTTGCATTCGCTGGATTTTCAGGGTACACCGTTCTCCTTCTCATCCTCGTTTGCTACAAGGAATTTGGGGACCTCATGCCGATGACCTCGTGGTTGGAGGCACGGGATTTTGATGAGGAAATGCGCCTTCTGACCACTTGGCTGTTTATTGCTGTGGGGCAAGCCGTTTTCTTGATCGCTTGGTTGCTTTCCATTAGTCGCTTTGGCTCGCTTGTGAAACTTCGTTTCGACCTCAACCCCGATGAACGACGTGACGGAGCGGTCAAACTTGCCGGAGGTGATCGCTTACAGCACTTGGTTGAAACGGCAGCGTACAACGAAGACATTGACCTGTTGATCCGTGTACAAACCCATGATTTCCCCGGCGATCAAGCCCTCATTCGGCAGGAGCAATCACGAGCCTCTATGTGGGAGAAAGCATTGCGTGGGCTTTGGCCTGAAGCCATTGAAGAAAGTCGGAAATTGCTCGCCCAATCCGGTGGGGACAACGACGAGGCCCGGATGATCATCGCCACGGGGTATATCGCTTTACGTCGACTTGATGCAGCCCGTGAGGCTTTGCACGGCCTTCAACAACCCGAAGGATACGACGAGCCGGAATTGCTCTCTTTTATGTGCGAATGGTTGGACCCGTGGCGCGGCTCTGTCACGGAGGACGACCTCTGGGATTGGGAAAACAACCCCGTCATCGATCATTTGCAAATGCTGCAAAACATGATGCGCTATTGGCGTCCACAACCGAAGGACATGTTGGTTCATAATGACAAAATCTCTCAGGTCGGTCAGTTGACCATGGTTGCTTTGTTGCGGGCTCAACGCCTGTACGATGAGGCCCTTGAACTGGCTCTCGGTTTGGTTCGAACAGACCCGACGGGGGTTCGTCCACGTGTTGCTGTGGCCCTCACGCTCATGGATACGGGTCAGTGGCACGATGCGAAAACGGTCGTGGATGAACTCATCAAAAGCGATAGCAAGGACCCTCGGGTGATGGCTCTCGCCGTTATTTTTGGATACGGCAAAAAAGGCAACGAACACATGGAGGTTTCGTTGTTGTTGGATGATGCTAAAAGCACGCGCAAGTGGATGGATGCCGCCCCCGTGAATGCATATGCAGCCCTTTTGCAGAAGGGAGGCGTTGATGAAGCCCTGAATGCAAACGTTTTGGTGGCCGCCCATGAAGCCACGCTGCGGGCCATGCCGCCGCGGTATGCCCCGGGTATTTTGTCCCGAATATTCCAATTCCTTGTTCTGATTCCTCTCTGGTTCGTTCTTGGAATTCTGGCTTACCAAGAAGTTGGAGCAGAAGAGGGCTTGGCCTTGATTGGAGGTCTGCTTGGCCTCCATTTCTCCTACTCAAGATACACCACTCAACAAGAACATCAGATCAAACACCGAGACCAGCGGGGCCTGATCAAATACGCGCGCCGAATGCGCCGATTCAAGGTGAAACCGGGACCGGAAAACATCCCGATTGGGAATCACCTGCTCATGAGCGGTATCTTGGTATCCGTCAACGGTGTTGTCCTCGATGTTGGTTTCCCCGCGTGGTTGTTTGAACGCCTCCCCAAAGAATCGGAAAAGAAAGTTCGTGGAAGGCTTCGCCGCCGTTCGGTCCAAATGGAGAAAGGAAGGCCACCTCGAGTGAGCACGCTCGGGAAGGCTTGGTGGTTGAAGAGGCCCAAAGAACACAACGAAACTGGGCCGATGCTTGAAAGGGAAATCGGCCCGATTGCTTATCGTGGACGAACGAACTATATTCGTAAGAAAGAGCCTCAATCCTTGAATGCCGTTGCAGAAGGAAGGGATGACTACACCAAGGAACGTTTCATACCTCGCAACACCATCCGAAGTGAACGCACAGGCTAGGGCGCCAAACCTCCTCTCGGAGCATTCAAAGACTGGCTCAAGTAAACGAGGAGCATGGCCCGAGCGAAAGAAACTGTGGACGCCACAACCCTTCACCGTGAGTATGCCGCCACGGTGATGGATGCAGTACGGGCAAGCGGTCTCGTCTACGCCAATGGATTGGGTATGATCGCTAGCGAAAACATCGTTTCCCCTCTCGTTCAAGACATCGTTCGTAGTGACCTTCACGGTCGCTACGCTGAGGGGTTACCGGGAAAGCGGTATTACCAGGGCTGCAATGATTTTGATACCATCGAATCCTTGGGCATCTCTCTCGCTCAAGAGGTGTTTCAGGCACCCTTTGCTAACATCCAGTCGATTTCGGGCACCGTTTCCAATATCGGTGCACTGAAAGCCCTTGCTAAACCTGGCGACCGCATCACGGCAGTCTCGACAGCAGACGGAGGTCACATCTCGCACGCTCGCATGGGCGCCGTGGGCCTCAGGGACCTGAATTTGACCACATACCCTTGGGACGAGGAGCGCATGGAACCTGATGTTGATGCCTCATGCGCTATGATTCGAGAAGTTCAACCCAAAGTTGCTCTGTTCGGTCAGTCAGTCTTCCTTTTTCCAACACCGATGAAAGAAATGGCCGATGCAGCCAAAGAAGTCGGCGCGGCGGTGATGTACGACGGCGCGCATGTACTTGGGCTGATTGCAGGAGGTCAATTTCAGGATCCTCTCCGCGAAGGAGCCGATGTCATGACGGGGTCAAGTCACAAAACATTCCCCGGGCCACAAGGTGGTTTTTTGCTCTCGTCATCTGAAGACGAAGCCTTCCAAAAGCGATTGAACAATGCGATGTTCCCTGGTGTGTGTTCTTCATATCACCTGCATCACGTTGCAGGAAAGGTGATGGCGCTCGCGGAATTCAAAGAATTTGGGGCTGATTATGCAAAGGACATCGTTACAAATGCCCAAGCATTTGCTGCAGCGCTCGCAGGAGAAGGCTTTGATGTGCTGGCTGAATCCCGAGGCTACACAGCATCTCACCAAGTTTTGACTCGCCACGGTGGTCTGGATTCAGGGGCCGGTGCGAAGGCTGCCGCATTGCTTGAGGAAGCTGGCATCATTACGAACATGAACATGCTCCCGGGTGACACGAAGGCCATGTCGCCGTCAGGTCTTCGTCTTGGTGTCCAAGAACTTACTCGGGTGGGATTTACGGCGGATGAAATGAACGATGTCGCTTCTCTTTATGCTCGGGTTTTGCTCCATGATGAAGATCCGAATACGGTCAAAAAAGACGTTCATGAACTCAAATCAAACCACCAAGTCATCCGTTATTGCTTTAATGACGATGAGCGAACGGGCTATCCGCTGTGAGGTGGCTCGTTTGTCACTTAGCGGGGGGAAACACGAGGGTTTTTTTTTCGGCCAAAACGGATACTTTTTCGATGACAACGGTTTTCCAATCGTGCTTTGGGGCGTGGTGGAAATGGAGTCCTTTCTCCGACATCTCGACGCTCGATTTGCAGCACCGATCGGACGCAAAATCCTGTACTCTGCTACCGACGCCGAGGAGCTTCTTCTCCGCCATTCTTCATTCGCAAAGCCTCGTTTTGGAGGGCGAAAGAAACTGCATCGGTTACTGGCCTCCCGTTCCAGTCGGATGGGGTGGGGGCTGTTCGGGCCGGGGACCGTCCAATCACCGTGCCATGATACCTTGTCCGTTGGTTTTGCACTGGCCCACGAAGAGCACTTCGCTGGCGCTCGATTGGACATCAACTGGCGACAATCACAGGCCGAATTGATTCACTTCGAGGTTGCGCAGAAATCCTCGACGATTCAACCAGCCCAAGCACCGATTTTGCCTGAATGGGGTCGGTGCAAACCTGTTCGGTCGCCAGAGAAAAATTTAGATTTGGACCTTGAGGTTCGGGAACACGGCTTTTTCTTCGGCGAGCAACGTAGTTTTTTCCTGCCGTCACCCGTTTTTGATTTTCTTCTCCATTCACTGCAAGGCCGACCACTTGCAACCTCGCTTGAGAAAAATTGGCTCCAATTTTCTCCCCCAGATGCGGATAATCTCCTGTTTTCCGCTTTCGCTTCTGCCGCAAAATCCATGTTTGAAGAGAGTACATTTCCCGTTTACGTGCTCGAGGAAAAGGACTGGACTTCGCATGTGGTTCAACGGGTACAGCACCGAGGCATGGGCCGTGTTTCGGTGCTTGAAACCCGGTTGGATGGGGATTTTGAAACCGTTTTCCGCGTCCAATCTCCTCATCCTTCCGTTGTTTGCGGAATTCTCGTTGGCATGTGGGAACGCTGCAACGGGCGGCGTTCTGAGGTGCGAATTCAAGTCGCACCGGGATTTGTCGATTTGTCCCTCCGTTCTCCTTCGGTAGAATATCACGAAATCATCTAACAAAATGCGTCGGCGTGCTTTGAAATGTTGCCCAACAGAGGTCAAGGTTCATAACCGAATCAACGCCTCGCAAGGTTCGCACAGTTGTGCGGGGTATGTCGGATGAGTTTGAATCACAACCAAATGGCGTATGTAGCGATTGTTTCTACCTTGATTTTTGGTTCCCTTTTCGTTGGGGTCTCGGGATTTTTCCAAACCAGCGAAAACGTGGGCGGTTTTGAGAGTGCCGTTGAGGACGACATCCGCGGTGAATCGGAATTGAGGGATGCCGCAACGGATACCGACGGCGATGGCCTTTCCGATAAGTTAGAAGAAACACAATACGGGACTGACCCCGACGACCCCGACACCGATAACGACGGATTAAGCGATGGATGGGAGGTTCAACACGGTTTGAATCCTCTTGATAACGGCGAATCCGAGGACCTGGAAATTGACCCGACACAAAGTGAAGAGACGGAAGCAGAGGGTCTGGAAAACGAAACTGAATCATGGCCTGACCCAAGTCAGGGTCCGAACGGCGACCCCGATCGTGACGGCCTCACTAATCAAGCTGAAGCAGAACTCGGCACTGACCCCCAACGAGCCGATACGGACAACGATGGCTTGAACGACCGATGGGAGTCCCTCTACACGATGGGCGTCCAAACCCCTGGTGGTGAAGTCATCCTGTTCAACCCGCTTGACGGAAATTGGGATTGTCTGTTGCTCGACCAAGCCATGGTTGACGCTCTTGAATCCCGATTCAATGGTGAGGGCGGGATGGCTGACTGGGACGACCTCGCTTCGAACGGGCGACACTCCTGTGACATGGTGCTTGACACCGATGACGACGGACTTGCGAATTTTGAGGAAGAGGCCTTCGGCACAAACCCGACGGCCAGGGACTCTGACCAAGACCTCATCGACGACATTGTCGAAGTTGCAAATGCCACCATCGCCTCATACATGGGCATGGGCGAGCAATGCAACGAAAATTTGCTCAACCCCGTGCCTCGTATTGGCCCCTTCTTCGGGGTTGAACGCAGCTGGTTCATGATGGACATGGACAACGACGGCCTTCTCAACGGTCCCTCGGATTGGGACACGGACGGCGACGGTATGCCGGATGGATTCGAGTACTGCTATTCCATTCCAGCGATGGCCCCCAACGCTGCACATGTTCTCAACCCTGCGAACGCCTCCGACGGTTACGGTGATTGGGACGAAGACGGCATGAACAACTTGGAAGAGTATCAAGTTGCCCAGTTGTTTGGTCAAGGCAACTTCACATCTCCTTGGTTGGAAGACACTGACCGAGATGACATGCCTGACCAATGGGAAGCCTCCAACGGACTTCATCCCCGCTCTGCTCAAAATCGAGATGAAGACCCTGATTACGATGGATGGGACCTTGACGGTGACGGTGACGTGATGTACGATACCCTCGAAAACACGGCCATCGTACACACGCTCGATGTCAAACTTGGCGATCAAGTCGAAGCCAACCAACAAGTGGCTTCTGCTCGGATCACGCTTGCAGGAGGTAACCAGCAGGTCATCGCCCTACGTGCTCCAGTGGACGGTTATGTTTACGCCATCAATGTCGCTCTGGGTCAGACGGTTGACTCCCGTTTGTTTTCGTGGTTGAACATCGTTGAGGAGGAGGAGCGCTTTACCAATGTCATGGAATACAAAGCCAACGACCGGGACCAAGACGGTATTCTTGACGGTCGCAGCACAGACCCTCTGGACTCCGACACGGATAACGATGGCCTTATCGACGGTATTGAGGTGATGGGTTGGGAAATCCTTGTTGTCAACCGCGGCGTCCAGCCGACTTGGGTGACCTCTGACCCCGGACTCTATGACACCGATGCAGACGGACTCTCGGATTACGAGGAGTTCTCGTCGACCTGCAATTTGGGTGGCTCAAACGCTTCGAATCCCGATACCGATTCAGACGGCTTGACCGACCTTGAAGAAGCCGGGGACAATTTCATGTGGGAAGGTGAAACTTACTCAACCAGTCCGTGCATGTTCGACACCGATAACGATGGATTGGAAGATGGAGAAGAAGTTGTGGCCGGAGAGGACAATTTCCTCACGCACGCCAACAATTCCGACACCGATGATGATGGGCTTATCGATGGACAGGAAGTCCTCTTCGTCCCCCGTCCATTCCAAAACCCCACCAATCCCTTGCTGAACGATACCGATGCGGACGGGATGCTCGACGGTTGGGAAATGCAGGTTAAATCTGCAGAGGACAACACCAACTCCCACAGCCTTTGGGTCGCAACATCCACATGGAGCCGACCGGGATGTGAAGAAACACAATCCAGTTCATGCACCATGCAACCCGGCGGGTACGTTTGGCAAAATTGGCTTGGAGGCTTTGCCTTGGAACCGAAGTTTGAGGTCAGTGAAATGAACATGACGGGTTTCCAGATGCCGACGAACGGTCTATGTGACGGATGCAATGGCCGTTGGGCGCTCGACCCTTCGCTCGGTTCGCTAAAAGACGACACATTTGACATCGACAACGACACATTGGCCAACGGCATGGAAGCTCCCGATCGCTGGAACACCAACCCCGTTGATGACGACACTGACGGAGACCTGCTCCCTGACGGCTGGGAAGTGTACTACTCTCAGCAAGCCTTTGAACTCGGCCTTGCGGACAACGAAACCGTTGGTGTCTACGGGGCCCGTGGAGTAATGGATCCTTCAATGCCCGACAGCGACCTCGATGGGATTGACGACGGATTTGAAGACCCCGATCGTGATGGGTTGAACCGAAGCGGATTAATCAAGCGATACTGCCCAGGTTACAACGACTCCACCAACTCTGAATGCAACATTGACCCCAACACCCCAGACGGTCAGCGTTTCTACGAAAACCTCGAAAATTACACCAATTATGAGGAAATGCAGAACGGCACCAACCCCATCACCAACGACACAGATGGTGATGACTGGAACGACGGACCCGAAGTTTACTATCAAGACCACGACAACGATGGCATGGCTACGGGATGGGAATATCACTTCCAGTTCGATCCCTTTGACGGAGCGGACCGAATGGTGGACACCGATGGGGACGGCCACGTGAATTTCTGCGAGTACAAATGGGACACAAACCCGAGAAACCCGGTTTCTTACCCGGGCCAGGGTGAATTGTGCGATCCATTCAGTGACTGAGGTTCTTGCTGCCATGAAGACCATCCGGATTTCCACCGTCAAATGGGCGGTATTGTTGCTTTTGTTTGCGTCAAATCCCCTGACCAACACAACAGCCGGAGCAACCGATACCTCTACTCCTAGCCCCGTAACGCTTACGTTCGACCAAGACCGAGGAACCGTTTTCTCCGAGTGGCTGAACGTCTCAGGCCATTCCTCGGTCCCACTTCGGGACACAGCATGGGCCGTTGTGAACATCAGCGGCCAGACTCCCGTCACCGTCTTGGAAGGACCATATTTGACATCTGTTCGCCCGGTTGCGGAACATGCTTATTCTTGGGAACTCTCTGTGAATCTTGGTTCAGTGGAATGCACCTGCTACCTTGAGCTTGAAATTTCCAGCCAAGAATTCCAACCGGTCTCGGTTCGGCATATCGTATACATCGGGGAACTGCATCACAGACCTGTATTTTTGGATGAAGAACACACCTCCGGTCATTCTCAAAAGTTCCAAGAAACTCCACTGGTGGTGAACGGAGTTGAACACGTTGAACTTCCTTTGGTGTTGCCTTCTCCAAACGCAAGTTCGCTCCAAACATTTGCGTTGATTTGCGAGGCACCGTTTCAAGTCTGCTTGGGGGCTCCGGACCAACAATCCCTCCCGTTCACCTTTCACGACGACTCGCTCTTGGTGGAGTTGAATTCAACGGACATGGGCTTGCACGAAGGCATTTGGCGGATTGACGTTTCTGTTATGGACGGTTTGCTTCGTCGTTCCCAAGATGTACGTCTGACGCTGATCCACGACGTAACGCCACCAGATGTTCAACTGTCGTCTCCAGAAACGGTTCATGAAGCACAACGCTTCAACGTCTTTGCAAACGGAGATGATGGTTATGCTGGGTCCTCGTACCTCGTCACTTGGGTGTTAACCGAACCGAACGGAAACACTCGGGCCCCATCAAGCAACGAGTTGATCACAAAAAATCAACTTGCCCTCAATTTTTCAAATTCTGGTGTCTACATCATCGATGCTACCGTTCGAGATCGTGCTGGAAACACGGCCACGATATCGACGGAAGCTCGGGTACTGAATCTTCAACCGAAAGCGGAAATTACGGTCGATAACCTCCAACTTCAAGCTGGGGCCACCATCATTCTGGGTCCAGATCACAACTGGACTCTAAACGGAAACACGAGTTCCGACAATGAAGTGGTCCAATACTTGTGGGTCATCAACAACGCAACGTCAATTCGGAGCGTTCCTACACTCGAGCGAGGCAACTTTGACGGTGCCGGGACATATTCTGTCGAACTGATTGTTTTCGATGATGACGGTGCATCTGACGCAAAACAAGTCAATGTGGTCATCGTTGATGCTACGGAATCCCTCGGGCAAGAGTCTTTTTCAAGTCCAGTTACGATTGGGTTGTTCATTCTTATCATGCTGGCTTGCACCGCATGGCTTGCCCGTCAGCGTGTTGAATCCGAAAATGACCTTCCAAAATGGAATGCTCCTGAGACGGTTCATCAACGGGAAAATGGTCAACGTCACCCCGGGTTAGATGCAACGATTGAAGAAGATGAGGCGCGAGGGTGAAGCATGTTCGCCGAGGCCTACGCAAGGTTGCCAAAACAACCACAGCCCACCACGGTTGAGGAGTATTGTGCACGGCAAACTCGGCTGACGAATCAGTTTCGAAAAGAGGATGTCCTCATCGTATCCTCGCCTTCGTTTGCCGTGCATTCAAACGATGTTGAATACCGCTACCGAACCTCAAGCGATCTGCTTTATCTCACCGGTTGGACGGAACCAGAATCGGTTTTCGTCCTCCGATGTGTTGATGGCAAATGGCTCTCGGCGCTCTTTGTACAACCAAAAGACACCCTCAAAGAAATTTGGGAAGGACGACGACCGGGCATTGAGGGGGCGCTTCAGGATTTTCCCGTTGATGAGGCCTACAACATCGATCTCCTCGGCAGTGAACTGGGTACATGGCTCAACGATGCAAAGCGGGTGTTCCTTCGCGGAGGGGTCAACCGCGAAGTCGACGACCTCGTCCAATCGGCTGTTCGAAAGCGTGACCGGGCTCGTCAGCACTTCGGCACAGGTCCGGTTTCGGTGGAGGACCCATCGGGAATCATCGCTGAATTGCGGTTGAGGAAATCCCCCTCCGAGATTGAGCAGATGGTCTATGCGAGCAAAGTGGCGAGCATCGCTCACGAACTGGCCATGCGCCATAGTCGAGATGGCGTGACGGAATTTCAACTTCAGTCGGTCATCGAGGGCTTTTTCTCATACGCAGGTGCCTCGGGTTGGTCGTATCCATCGATTGTTGGATGCGGCGAGAATGCCACCATCCTTCACTACACCACCAATCAAGATACTTGTGGGAACGATGAGGTGATCCTGATCGATGCAGGTGCCGAATATCGTGGATATGCAAGTGACATCACCCGATCCTGGCCAATCTCTGGTCAATTTTCCGAGCCTCAGCGTGAAATTTACGATCTTGTTCTTCGCTCACAGCGTGCTGCCATTGAAGTCTGCAGAGTTGGTGAGCCGTACACGGCACCCCATGATGCAGCACGGCGAGTTCTTGCTGAAGGGTTGATCGAACTGGGAATCATCACTCAAGACATCGAAACGGCTCTGGACCCCGAGAGCGGGGACCTCAGGAAATGGTACATGCACAACACCAGCCACTGGATTGGACTGGATGTTCATGATGTGGGTGTTTACAAGCCCGGAGGTAAACCCCGGTTGCTCGAAGCTGGGATGTGCCTTACGGTTGAGCCGGGCTTGTATTTTGGGGCTTGGCGACCGGATGTTGATTGTCCTGAACGTTATTCCAATATCGGCATTCGTATTGAGGACGATGTCCTCATTACAGACGACGGTCCTGTGATTTTGACCGATGATTGTCCAAAGACGGTTGAAGCTATTGAGAGCATTGTTGGCGTGCCTCTATGACGAGGTGTTTGCTTGAGTTGGTCCGATATCCTTGAGCGGCAATCTTCGTGGAATCACACGACGGCGAAGGCCTTGCGCCTCACACCTTCCGAAGCCGTAGAACTCTACGATGAAGCACCTCTTCACGCATTGATGGAGGCGGCTCACGCTCGGAGGATGGCCATGCATCCTGATGGATACGTGACGTACTTGGTTGATAGGAACATCAATTATACCAACGTTTGCACCATTAACTGTCAATTTTGTTCGTTTTATCGACCCCCGGGTCATGAAGAAACCTACACACAAACCTACGAAGAAATATCGGAGCGAATCGTCGAATTGGAAGCGATTGGAGGCTCGAGAATCCTCATGCAGGGCGGCGTAAATCCTGCTTTGCCTTTGCAATGGTACACGGACCTGCTCACCCATCTTTCCACCCACCACCCTTCCATTGATTTGGATTGTTTCAGTCCTATCGAAATTGAAGGAGTTGCTGAAATTTGTGAGATGAGCACGCTGGATGTTCTCAGGGCCTTCAAGGATGCCGGCATGCACGGTCTTCCCGGAGGCGGGGCCGAAATGTTGGTTGATGATGTCCGCAAGGATGTCTCTCCAAAAAAGGGATCGCCCGCCAACTGGCTGCGTGTGATGGAAGAAGCGCAATCGCTTGGACTTACGACAAGCGCTACCAACGTCATTGGCTTTGGAGAAAACACATCACAACGCATTGAGCACATGCGGCGCCTTCGGGAACTGCAAGACCGATCGTTGAACGTTCACAACACGGGTTTCACCTCGTTCATTGCTTGGCCGGTTCAACTGGAAACCAACTCCTTTGGTCGTCGAAACCGAGGACAAAACAAGTACACGTTGGGGGCCGGATCCTCTGAGTACTTGCGCCACGTGGCCATATCAAGGCTCTTTTTTGACAACATTGAGCACATTCAAGCCTCCTGGCCCACCATGGGTTTGGCCGTTTCGCAAATGGCCTTGCTTGGTGGGGCTGACGATGCGGGGTCGACGATGATGGAGGAAAATGTGGTCTCTGCTTCAGGCACGTCAAAAATGGATGCATCAGAGGCTGAACTTCAATCATCGATTTACCGAGCAGGCTTTACGCCGCAACGGAGGAACAGCGATTACGAACACCTCGAGACGGCCATCAACCCGGAAGCAACAAAGATGCTGATTGCTCCGGTACCTAGGCAGTCGTAGGACCGTAGAACACGATCCAAATCACCGCTCGAATATTTCTTCCTCCGTTGCCGATACCATCAGACGGAACGTATTCTGCACCGTTGTAATACCCTCGGTATATGAGGTGGTTATTCGAAGCATTGTCGACCCATCCTGATATGTCATAGGTCCACTGTTTAACATCCTGTCCAGCGCACCAACCGGCCCGTCCGAACGGCCACGATCCGAATTGATTGGCGACCACGCCGTTGTTCACTTCGTTTTCGCACCCTTCGCTGCTGTACACGATCGGATGCCATTCGTATGTTTGATGCGAACCCATGGTGTAATGGTGCTGGTGGTCGCAAAATTCCGCACAGTTCGCGGTGTCTTTGTTGAAACCGTGCCCGGTGATGGTCGCTACGATTTCAACCCGTGTGGTACCGGTTGGAACGGTGAAGTTGAGTTGGCGGTTGTACCTTGACTCGTTGTTGTATGTTCCATCAAACTGACCGCCGCTAAAGGCGAACGTGCCGTTTGTTGACCGCTCACCGCTTCCCCAATTGCTGAAAAGATAGGTGACGGTGAGATCCCCCCTATTGGCCCCTGAATACTTGAAACGGCGTTCCTGTCCTTCTTCGAACATGAAGAGGTACGGAGAGATATCGGTTAGCCACATTCCTTCTCTGCCGTAGGTGGTGATCCAACGAACGGTTTCGGTGTCGCAAACTGAGTCGTTGTCTGCGTCACACACGTAAAGATAAGCCAAGTAGTCCCATTCATGACATCCGCCGTAACTTCCATCGGATTTTTGATAGCGGTTGACACGGTCATAACAGGCGTGTTCGTGGTAGACTTCCAGCGTGTCGTACGAGCTCAAGTTTTCAGGGAGCTGGAAGGTCGCATTTGCAAACGAGGAATGTCCTCCACCCCAACCTCCAGTATGCCTTTGGAAGTCCATGACGCTCACCGCATGCACTGCTGGATCTGCACTCCTGATTTTGGTCGGGAATTCAGCCACCCATTGGTTCGTTTCAAAGGAGAGGTGATAGGGGTCGTTTGATTGTGTCGTCCACGCGTACAATGAACCGGTTTCCCGGGCGAGTTGGAATCGGTCAATGCCAATGTAAAGTGGATTGTTAAACGAGGAAATCATGGAGCCAAGACCACCTCCGATGTTGCTTGCATCCATGTCAATGTAGTGAATACGGTCGTCCCAATAGGCCTCCTCTGATGCTGTTAAGCCCGAGAGGACAGCATTGCGCTGTTGGACGACATCGTTTCGATAGGTGGTGTCAAACGAACCGTAGAACAAATGGGTGTTTTCGGGGAGGTTTCGGATGAACTTTCCAGGGTTTTGCGCCCATGTTCCAGAATTGCTGCTTCCCGCTGAATTGGTGTATTTGAACATGAAGAAATACACGTCATGCCCAGTCCAACGGTCTTTGAAGTTGAAGGAACCGTTCAGCGTAGGGACCGTGAATTGCGGGACGGTCTGCATGGGTCCGGTCAAAGTGGTGGCATCCGTCCATTGAACGGGCAGTTGGATCACTGCACATCCCTGTTCATCAACGCTCCATCGTGGGGGGGAATCGCCGCATGTGTCCACGTTTGCAAAAACCCCGTCGCCATCAAGATCTGCACACCCCGCTGTGTTGACAACAAGGTTCGCAGGAGTTCCCGGACATTCATCGGTCAAATCGTTGACACCGTCACCATCGGTATCCCGTTCGATAGCTGCACAACCATGTTCGTTGATATCGGTGCTGTTTCGGGGAGTTTTCGGGCAAAGGTCGAGTGTCGAACCGGTGGCGTTAACATCGTTTACACCGTCGTTGTCATCGTCGTTGTCCTCATCTTCGTCACGGCATCCATCATCGTCCCAGTCGGTCTCGTCGGTCGAAAACCATGAGGCGACACCTTTGGGACATGAATCGGTTGAATCGTTGTGGTCGTCGTTGTCGTCGTTCTCATCTTCGTCAAGGTCCGAACAACCATCGTTGTCCCAATCGCTGTATCGATTTGAGTACCATCCTTTCCTTCCTACGGGGCAGGAGTCGGCCACGTCTTCGACTCCATCGTTGTCATCATCCGTGTCTTCATCAGCATCATGACAGCCGTCGTAATCGTAATCGGCACTTGGCGTGCTCACCCATCCGTAGGATTCAGGGCAACCATCATGCATGTCAACAATGCCGTCGTTGTCGTCATCATCATCTTCGTCGTTGTCACGACAGCCATCCTGGTCGCCGTCGGTTGGAATGGTTGACTGCCAACCATCGTCCGCACCGATGCCATTGGGGCAACGATCGTTGGTGTTCTGTATTCCATCGCCATCTTCGTCATCTCCTGCTCCTTCAATGAGGACCTGAGTGGTGGTGGTGTCGCTCAAGACAGAAAATCGACCGCATGATGCGGTCGTGGTGATGGTGTGTGACGAGGACGCTTCGGTGAAGTCGAGCAAAATCTTCCATTTTCCATCCTCATCGAGAGCAATGTTACTTGCGGTGCCGTCAGAAATTTCGTAGCGTACATTGCACGAAGATACCGAAAGGTGTTCTACCCGCCCTTCAAACCAAACGATGTTTGGTTCTTCCAAGACCAACCTCTCTGGCGTGGTGAGCACCGGGGCGAGCTCTTCCGGAGCGGTGACGAGGAGTCCCAGGACAAGCGGTTCAAACGGGGGGACCATCTCCGTTTCCCCAGTGTTTTCAAACGAGATGGATACGATGTGCTGACCGAGGACGGTCGGCGTGAAAGAGAGTTGGAACCCGGTGCTTTGTTCGGTTATTTTGAATGCATCAACGGGGGCGAAGGATGGGTCAAGGACGGAAATTTCGCTTTGGTACGAACCTTCTCCCAAGACCTCCAGCCGCACGACGAACGTGGCCTCTTCACCCAACTTCATCTCGTCCGGTGCAACCACCATCGTGGCTTCCAAACTGTACGTCTCTTGAGTTGGTTCGGGAAGGGGTTTGGCTGGTTCAGTCGCCCCCAAGCAGCCAGCGAGGGTCATGAGAAGCACCAAGGACACTGCCGACCAGCGTTTGGGGTTCATGTTCCAAGCACCCTGTGGCCGCCCTTGAAGGTGTTGTTCAGGTGATGTCCAATTCGGAACGTCCATCATGCAAAGGCAACGAGGGTAAAACGGAGGCGACGTCAGCATGGGCGACCTTGAGCGGCTCTACCCACAACAATGCACCGCCTTTTGAGCGGTCAATTCGTAAAATGAACTCCCAATGAACCCGTACCAAATCGGTATTGACCGACCCAGGCCATGGGCCTTGCGGGGGTTGGAGAAGAACTTCCTCTCCATCTTGCAACCTTTGTTGTTCGGAAGTCGCCATGATGCGCATTGGTCGTAAAAACAGACCTCCCTTCACTTCCTGCATTTGCATCGGAGCATCCTCCCCTCCAGCCGTACCGTCGTCTAAACCAACGATCCAGTGATGAGGCAATTCGGTTGTAAGTCCGGGCGGTGGCTGACGGTCTGGTAATCGGTTCAATTCTTTAAGCAACACTTCCCGGGAAGGGGGCAGGATGCCCACCCTCCAAAACACATCAATGTGATTCCAATCACCAAGAAATTCGTTGAACGACACGGTCAATCGTAGCGGTTGATTGGCGATGACTGGCGGAGTGAGTTTAATCTCAGGACGGGGAGGGTCACTTCTCAAAAACCGGTTTTGCCGTTGCAATTCAACCAAGTTTGCGACGACTCGAACCAGAAGTGGCGCGAAGAGGAGGGGGACGACAAAGACAGCCAGAGCTGGGTAGTCCAATAGCCCCCATCGAACCGTTTCAAGTCCGTAGACGGGAAAGCCGAGGAGCAGGAAAAGGGGAGAAATGAAGAGATAGAACAGCGCGGCTAAGAGGACCAAAACAACGGTGTTGATGAATTGACGAACAACATGGTGAATCGGGTTAGGGATGAGGTACCAACCTCGCCGCTGGTGCTTGATGAGGTCCACAAAGGGGGCGTCGTCCGTCACGTTCTCCGTCCTTTGTGCTTCGAGCGTCTCATCTCCGTAGACGTAGGACGTTTCGATGTACCATCCGTCTTTCGTCCCGAGTTCAAAAGGAGGATGAAGCGTCTTGAGCAGTTTGAGGGCTTCTTCCTTGGTTGCAAAATCACCGAGGTGCTGCTTGCGTTGTGTGATGGGCAGGGCTTGAGGGAGCCATCTGCCTGCTTCAAACGGTGGATAACGTACGTGTTGAACTTGGTGAAGCGGTGTCATCACACATCCCTCAAGACAACAACAACCGAACTCCTGCTTTCAAGGCCAGCGGTCGGAAGGCGGGTACTTGGCGAAGGAGAGCCATGCCAAGAGGAACCGGTTTTTCGATATCGCCGATTTCGTTGATGAGTTCAAGCGTTGATGGATGAGCAAAAGCCCTGAAGTGCTTGTCCAATGTCTCGTCAGAGCAGTCGCTTACCAACAGGTTGCGCAAAGCCCGTGCTCGATCTTGTTCCCGTTTCATAGCATCCCATGGCTTCTTTGTGATGTGCTTGAGATCGGATTCTCGAAGTTGGTTTTTCAAAACGGCTTCAACCAATGGGTCAAGGATGCATTGGATTTGATGGAATCCAGGTCCAATGCCTCCTCCAGTGGTCGGCTTTGCCATTCCAGCGGCGTCCCCAAGCAACATGACCCGGTCTTTGACATTCCGTTTCACCATGCCGGAGGGTACTGGACCGCAATAGCGGGCCACTTCGGTTACGTTTTCAAATCGGTCTTTCCACAATGGGTGGTCGATGAGATCTTGGTAGCATGATTCGATGCTCCTTCCGTTGAGCCGTTCTGCTGTCGACCACAATCCGATGCGGTGGGACCCGAAACCGGAGGGTATTACCCATGCAAAGAACCCCGGTGCGATGGCCTCGCCGCTGTACATTTCCAACCAGCGCTCACGCCCTTCGTAACCGACAACTTCGGTTTGGAATCCGATCATCAGTTCTTTGGGACGCCCCATCTTGAACGTGCGACGAGTCCAACTGTGGGCTCCGTCTGCACCGATCAAGAGTTTGCAATTGATCGAGGTTGGCTCCCCATCTCGGTCCACGAGAAGTTCAACGCCATCGTGTAGAATCGTTGCACTTTTTGGTGTTGTATTGAGCCACAAATGGGCACCGTTCTCCAATGCCTGTTGAACCACAAATTGGTCAAATCGCTTCCTGCAAACAACGTAGGTCCGTAGGGTTCCCTCCGTTCCGACGGGAACGAGGGTCCCACTTGGACCATGAATGAGCGCTCCGTCAACTTCTTCGAGGACTGTGTGGTAGGCCTCAACAGCATCCATCGCAGAGGGCGTAACCAATCCTGCGCATTGAAATGGACGGCCGATCTCAGCATGTTCCTCCAGAATGAGTACCGTCAGGCCACTCTTCGCAAGAAGGTGACCTGCACGCCCTCCAACCGGTCCGGCGCCGACGATCACAACATCGTATTCGTGAGAGGCCATGGATTGAGGTGCTGGCCCCCGTGTTTCAACCTTCCTTTGAGCAGGTGGGCTTCACGAGCGCTTTGCGAACTTGTATCCGACAGATTCGTTCTTTTTCAGGTACAGGGATGCAGCGAAAGGGTTGCCGGTTTTCTTGGATGTAAAATCATCAACGGGTCCAAAACTCCGTTCCTCGACCAACACCTTTGCTTCGTCTCGAGTGAGGTCCCGCTTGGAAATGGTTCGTTCAAGATGTATTTTGCATCCAGTGGATGAATCTTCTACCGTGTAATGGGTTTCTGTTTCAACGATGTTAGCTTTGTGGGTTGGACAGACACCAACAACACCGGGTGCAACGGCAAAACGTTTTGCATCGGCGGCAGCTTCTCTCGGGGGGAATTCAAAGGCGACGCGGTTTTTCTCCAAAACAAGGAATGCACTGAACGGGCGATTCCTTTTTGATGTAAAATCCTCCAAGAGTTGAGAGCGCCCTTTGGTGAAAATGTCCTTGGCCTCAGAAGGCGAGACGGTTCGCTTGCACATGACGTTCTGCATCCCACGGAACGTGCAGTCATCAAAGTCGCACGCGTAAGAAGCGTTGGTCATACGAATGGAGCCGTGGTCACACACTGGACAGGGACAGAGAACTTCATCGTCATCGGTTGGGGCTCCTGCCGCGCTGCCTTTCGCCATCACTTTCCCATCGTCCTTCAGCTCCACCGATGTGTCGTACCCCTCACCGGCCAAAGAAAAGAACCCGTGAAGATTCTCAAGGGCCCGGTTTTCAAGCAAACGCGTGGCTGTAGTACGGTCGAACCACCGACCCGAGGTGTCCTTCCAAAAGACAAACGAACATCCTTTGTCGCGTCCTTCATTCATCTCACACTGATAGGAGAGGGTCGTTTCAAGAACGGATGAACCGCATTTTGGGCAAGATCCGAGGGCAGGTTCGTTTGCATACAACAAACTCCGGTCGTGCTCTCGAATTCGTTCAACCATGACGGTTGTTTCTTCAATGATTTTCTTCATGTAACTCTCCATCGGTTCCGTACCGCGTTGCACCGCTAAGAGAGAGGCCTCCATATCGCCTGTCAGTTCGGGAGAGGTGATCCATTCGACCGGAATTCGTCGTAAGATATCGATCATACGAATCCCGTGAGGCGCTGCGCTGATGGTTCCGTTTTTCGACCGACGTATGTAGTTTCGACTCAGCAATTTTTCGATGGTGTCTGCTCGGGTAGCAGGGGTTCCGAGGCCTTTGTCCTTCATGGCTTCAGCCAGTTCATCGTCGTCAATGTGTTTCCCAGCATGTTCCATCAACTGGAGAAGGCTGGCTTCCTTAAGGCGATTTTTCGGCTTTGAAAATTCCTCGGTGAATTCGTGGCTCTCGAGTTTGCTCTCACACGGGTTGGAGGCAAGTTTTCCCCAACCTTCCGGGATTTTGTCGTTTTTGGTGATGACGGCTCGCCACCCGGGTTCGGCAAGGGCTTCAACTTCTTTGATGAATTGATGACCGTTGACCCTCGTTGTTCGCTTGGTGACCGTCCATGAAGAAGGAGGGTGCCACGAGGCCAAGAAATTCCGAACGATGAGGTCGTAGAGTTTACTGTGGTCGCCACCGAAATTCTTCGGAGGTGTTTGACCGGTGGGTACGATGGCGTAGTGGTCGGACACCTTGCTGTTGTTGAAATTTCGTCCAGCATTGGCCAATCCGTCGTTTTGGAGGCGGTTGATGTGTTCGGTGTAATCCGATTGGCCTTTGAGTTGGTCGAGTGTCTTGGCCACGGTTTCATGCATGTCTTCAGGAAGGTGTTTCGAATCTGTTCTCGGGTAAGTTGTGAGTTTGAATTTATCGTACAGGTCTTGGGCGACACCCAACGTTCGCTTCGCCGACCACGACCAAAGACCGTTGGCTCTCTTTTGAAGCGTGGTGAGATCAAAGTTGAGGGGTGGTTGCTCCGTTTTGGTTCGTTCCGTCTCCTCGGTTTCATAGGGCCCGTTCCCAGAGAGAATGGCTTCAATGGCATTTTTTTCGGCTTGCTCCACGATGCGGTATGCTTTCATTTCCGGATGTTCGGGATCGTCATTGTGGTCGGTGCGTTCCCACCTCGCTGTCCATTGCGCATCATCTGCTGAAAAGGTTGCTTGGAGTTGCCAGTACGGCAAGGGAACATGGGAGAGCACCTCAAGTTCGTGGTCAACGATCAGGGCAAGCGTAGCGGTTTGAACGCGACCGAGGGAGTTTGATGAACGCTCTCTACGGTTTTGCGGCAGAAAGGTGTTTGCAACTCGGGAACCGTTCATGCCGATGATCCAATCTGCATGTGAACGTGAATAGGCTGCGTCCCCAAGTGCATCATAGGTTTCTCCACTTTTTCGCCCTTCAAATGCTGACAGAAGGGCATCATAGGTCATGGATTGCATCCACATTCTTGACGTCGGTGTTTTGACCTTTGCATATTGGACAATGGTTCTGAAAATGAGTTCCCCTTCTCGTGCAGCATCGCATGCGTTGACAATCTCAGTGACGCTTTTATCCTTGAGGAGTTTTTTGATGGCGGCGAGTTGGGTTTTACTCCGGCCCCCCTTTGGTTTGTATTCGAAAACCGTGGGGATGTAGGGGAGTCGGTCGATGGTTTTCCTCCAATTCTTGAAGGCTTCATCGTATTCATCCATAAATTTGAGTTCCAATAAATGACCGACAGCCCAAGTGATAATGATGTCCTCGCTGTGCCAGTGAGAGTCTGTTTTTTTGGACACACCAAGCACGTTTGCCAGGTCTTCTGCAACGCTCGGTTTCTCGGCGATGATGACGATGGACATGATGTTGAAGCGCACCGGCAACCGTACTTGAACCCTCCTTTACGCCGACAATGCTCTCTTCGTATGCATGAAATGTTCCATTTCATTGGTGGGTGAGTTCCTCGTTGCTGAGGTTTTCCCGACTGGTTCTTTCATCCCACGGTTGCTCATCTTCAGCACCTGCACACCCGATGCAGCCAGGGTAGCCCGCATCAATCAAATCAAGAGCCGTTGCTTTGATGGCGTGCCAGGCTTCGGATGAATCAAGCGGAATCCACACCACATCCTCAGGTGGTTCAGCGGAGGAACACTGGACGAGGACACGGTTGGTTTCTCCATCGAACATAGCGAGTTGTTCCTGTGGGCTTGCGAGCCATGTTGGGAAGGCTGTTCGGGATGGAAGACGGTCTCCCATGTGAACGGACAGTTCATGCAATTCTTCCTCCAACCAAACCGGTCCTCGGAGGACAATGTTTGCCTCTCGAACCAACCGCCGGGCTGCCTCACGAACCGCTGGCCAACGCCGGTCCGTGATTCGCATGTTTTCGTGGAGAACGCCGCAAGTCTTGAAGGATGGCTTGTGCGACGGGTTCCCATGGGCTTCCTCTACCGCTGGTTCGGACGTCCGTTGCTTCGTTTCCAAGATTCAGAACGGGCCCATCATCGTTCGCTCACCATACTAAGGTTGACCGCTTCCAATCCTGTAGGAAGGTTTGTTCTGCGAGCGATGTATAAACCCCGACATGACCTTCCCGTCACGGTCTTCGGCAACACCTATCATCACCCATTTGGTCTTGCAGCAGGGATGGACAAAAACGCCACGGCCCTGAGGGGATGGGATTCCGTTGGCTTGGCGTTCATTGAAATTGGGGGCGTCACGATGTTGCAACAAGACGGGAATCCAAAACCGAGGATGTTTCGTGCAGATCTGTCAAAGGCATTGGTGAATCGGATGGGCTTCAACAACGCAGGAAGTGAAGCAATTGCAAGCAAGTTGAGCCACTTCAAAAAGCGTCACGGAAAAATTGGTGTTCCGTTATGGGCAAACCTCGGCAAGTCCAAATTAACGCCAATCGACGACGCCCATGTTGATTATGCTACATCGCTTGCCCGTTTGTGGGAACACATCGATGTCTTTGTCATCAACGTCTCTTCCCCAAACACCCCACAACTTAGAACCCTCCAAAACGACGAGCACCTGGTCCGCATCTTGGCTGCGTGTCACGAGGCGAATGCGGCGTGTGCAGAGCAAGCAGGTCGAGATGTCAAACCGATTCTCGTCAAAATTGCTCCTGACCTTGATGATCATCAACTCCAGACCATCGTTCACACGGCCAAGAGCAACGGAGCTGCAGGCATCGTTGTCAGCAACACAACGGTA
>JAUREJ010000025.1 GCA_030827475.1 Candidatus Poseidonia sp. | reverse complement strand
CAGGGTCTTGATGCCCGTTCGCATCCATGAAATCGATGATGATGTACCGAGCTGGCTGGTAGATGTTCCACCCAAGCCATGCCGTGGTCGGCACAATCCCGCTTTCGGACCAACCTCGTTCGTCGGTGAATTCGTTGACATCATGAACATGGACATCGCTTGGTTGGGTTCTCATGGCTTCAAGCTCGCCGTAATCCTTGATGGTCAGCAAGCCCTTTGCATCCCAGAAACCGTTGTCGTAGGTGTCGTAGGTCGCAACGGTGGCAGCCGACGAGAGAATGAGAGCACCGACGAGCAATTGTCGGCTTTTGGCAACGGTCATGCCGGTGCCCCAAGCCTTGATCAGCAAGCCTCGACCGATGAAGTAAATACAAATCCACATCAAAATACCCGTCATCACCCACGGTATCGAATTGAACACATCGGCAATCCAAGGCTCTCTTGTTCCGCACAAGAGGTCCCCGTGCGAATCAAGTTTACAGAAATCGGACCTGTTTTTCCCGTACAATTCGAGGAAAATGTTGATTGAAAACACCGAAATGAACCAGATGTGGGCAAGATAAACTGCACCGGCAGCTGCAAACCAAGGGTCCTCAACAGGTCGCTTTTCTCGGCCGCCCAGGAACGGTGGAAGCGCAAGAATACCGACAGGAATGCCGGTGAGGGCCGCCCCCCACCAAGCAGCGTTCCACGGGAACATCGGTTGACCCACGATATCTCCGATGAAACCGGTAGGCACCACGAATTGAGGGAGGTATTCACCCCATCGCAAATAGCCGTATGAAAACAACACGTACCAGTCAGGGAAAACAAACCCGGCCTGAGCGTAGGGGTCTGCTGCACCGTGAAGCGGGGGCGGGATTAACCAGGCGTAAAAGAGCAAAATAGAGAGCATCGAAGCAAAGATGATGGTGTCACGAAGGACTTCGTGAGGCCAGAAACCGTGACCGGTTCGGGTTCGCTTCCGCTTGGCTTCCGCCTCCTGGAGATTGGCTTTTTCTTCCATGTACATGGAGGCCACTCGGCCGAAGTTGTCGATAAGTCCCATAATTTTCCCTCCGTATCAATGCGGCTCCGCAATACCTTGTACCCAGACGATGAACAGGTGAATAATGATCAGCGTGGTGACGATGACAGGCAGAATGAACACGTGAATGAAATACATTCTGGTCACGGTGAGCGGCGTAAGTTCAGAGCCGGAGAACAACAGCGTTGCAATGTACTTGCCTACCAGCGGGCTCGAATTGGCGAGGTTGATGCCGATGATGGCTGCACCGTAAGCCAAACTGTCCCACGGGAGGAGGTAGCCGGAATAGCCAAACACGATGGTCAAAGCCATCAAGGCAACGCCGATGAGCCAGTTCAGCTCGCGTGGGTTGCGATAAGCACCGGTGAAGTAGACGCGACACATGTGGAGGAAGACGCTTGCCACCATGAAGTGGGTGGTCCAATGGTGCACGGCTCGAAGGATGTAGCCGAACGGGAGTTGGGTCATGATGTACTGCATGCTGGCGTAGGCAGGTGAAGGGTCGCCTTCGCCACCCGGGACGTAATAAATACCCAGCACGGTACCCGTGATGACCAGAATGATGAACGAAAGGAAGGAAATGCCGCCGAGACAATAAAGGGGGTACCAATACCAAATGATCCGGAGTTTGTACTTTTCTGCGTGGGTAAGGGGCATTTGCCGGTGCATGTTGTAGTATGCACCCTTGGACATGTTCCAGTAGTCCTGAAGTCGGAACCGAGTATCAAGCCACGAGAAGACCCAAAGGAACGAGCGCTCTGCAACGCCCATCTTTCCGGTGGATTCCACGGCACGGAGAATGTCTCGGCGAGGCATTTCCTCGTTTTCCTTGCGGAGCGTGAACGCCACGATCAGAACGAGGAAGGCGATGAAGAACCACAAAATCCAGAACATTGTCGTCATCCAATCACCTCAGTCACAATACGTGTACCAATCCACATAGTCGGTGATGCCTTCGATGACATCGCCATTGAGCTGAATGGGAATGATGGGCAACCCCACCGGCGCGGGACCACCGGCTCGGCGTATGCCTGCGTAATTGAACGTGGCTCCGTTGGACCGGTTTCGATTCGTGTTCATTTCGAGAGCGGTCGGGTCAAAGCGGGAGGAATGGCAAATGCAGAACATCTTGGTTCCACCGTCATCACCGCCTCCAGGCGTCCAGGAATCCTCCGTGAATGAGTTGGAAACGAGTTGCCAACCGGGGATGCAGCAAAGATGGGTGCATCGGCCGAAGACCATAACGAGGTCGTCGGAGGGCATCAAGCGAGGGTCGGTTTCGGCCAAATCTTCGAAGTGGCCAACGTATTTGCCGGTCTCATCGTAGCCTTCCATGAATTGGAAGCGCGCCTTGCCGTTGGATTCGGGAGTTCCAGCGTACTTTGAGTGGCTGACGTAGTTGACAACAACGGGAACACCGTTCCAAACGCCTGCAGCACCCGCCGTACCGGTGGATGAATTGGCTGCCTCGGCTTCGAAATCGGCCTTCGTCATGGGCTGAAGGTGCTTGGCGCCGTACCATGCTTCGTCTTCACGACCCTTTGCCCAGAATTGGACCGCAAGGTCGCCTCCACCACCACCACCCGGTGGCAGGAGAATGGCGGCAAAGCCCAACATACCGAGGGAAGCGGTGAGGACACCAGCCGCCGTGTTGAAACCATAGCGTAGGAATTGCCGGCGATTGATGGTTGTGGCCCCGCCTGCGGCAACGTCCGATGTGTCGGAAGGAGCGGGTTTGAGTTCATATTCGCGCGCCATGTTGCATCACCACTTGTACTCCCGCCAGTCCTTTTGGTGCTCAGGGATGAATTTGTTTTGAGCGTGTTTGACGATGATGGTATCGGGAACGATGTACTTCAGATAGATGATGCCGACCATGATGAGCGTGGTGAAGGTCATGGCCAAGTGGAAAGAGAGTTGTTGCTGGTCCCATCCTTTAGCGAGGCCGTAAACCATGGAAAAACTCCAGTAGCAGACCCAGAAGAGGCCCCAGGCGAAGAAAAACATGGTCAAGTAGGAGCCCCCGGAAGGCGCAAGCGATGCGCTCACGATGGTGCCGGGTTCGGCGACGTTGAAAACACCGTGATCGATGGCCGAAGTCATCTGCTCTTCGGTCAACTCTGCCCCCTCAAGCGCAGTGCGGGCGTCGTCCACGCTCACGCTTCCGTCGGCAACACTTCGGAGAAGTTTGGTGATCGTATCGTCCATCACTGGTCACCTCTTCGCATCAATTTGTACCGGAGACGAAGTTGGTTGCTTCGGCCTTTGTAGGAGGTGGAGAAGCCGTAGCGCAGGAGCAAGCCAGCAAAGGCCACGACGCCGAGAACAGCACCGAATCCAAGCAATCCGAGCCAGTGAGCTCGGAGTTTGGCACCCATGTGGTGAAGGTCAACACCGTGGTGAGCGGGTTCTGGAGGGCTGACGTTTCCGTCGCCAGCGAAGAGCGTACGGGTGCCCATGGCTGCCGTGGCGTCATCGCCTTCTGAGAGGGCGAAGTTGAGTTGATTCCAGCGATCTTCGACACCGGGGACCTGGTCGCCGTTGACGGCGTTGCCGACAATCCAGAAGTTGACCGTGCCTGCACCTGCTTCGGCAGGGGCGGTCCACTGGACAACCCAAGCCCGGTCAGCGTTCGCCGAGGAGGCTTCGGTGTGGGTCAGGCTCTGTTCGTCAAGCTCCCAGTTTTGAGCCTCATCGCTGGAAAGCGAACCAAGAGAGACTCGCATGGAGAAGCCGCCCGTGTAGGTTCCCGTTGCAGGTGGGCCGCCGATAAGCTGGAGGTGGAAGGTGTAGGTTTCGCCAGCAACCCAAGCGAACGGAACATCGTCGAGAATCACCTGGACGCTGTTGTCGGCGACCTCGTTGTGGCAAAGGCAACCGGATTTTGCAACATCGTCGATGTCAACCTGGCCGGTCGAACCTTGGTGCGATTGTTCCCCACCAATCCCGCCGTGGTACGAGGAAGCGAGGGTTGGGAGCAGCAACAACACCCCTGCGAGGGTGAGCAGCGCAATGCGGGACGTCGGAGCCGATTTGTGCATAGCCTCACCCTTACGCCCTTTCCGACTTGGAAGGACTCCTTAAACATTGTCAGCAAAACGCCACGGAAAGTGCGGCGCAGTGTTGCGTTTTTTGAGATATTTTTCCGCGCCAAAGTTTCAATGTTCCAGTGCGGCGAACTTCGGAGAGAAGGGTTCATGCGGGCAATGCGGTTGGCGGGGGTGAGCCCGATGACCAACCACCCGTTCGAAAACACCTACAACCTCTCCGACGAACAACTTTCATCACTTGACGAGGCGGAAGATTTGATGCTGAAAGGCGCTCTTGGGGCAGCGGAAAAACTGTTGCTCTCCATGCTGGAGACCGACAAAGAATGCATTCCCGTCCTTTCGAATCTTGGCCACCTCTACGGTCGTCACCTCTCAGAGTTCGAGGCCGCAGTGGAATATTACGACCGAGTCCTCGCCCTCGAGCCTGACAATGCGTGGGCACGGGACGCACGGCGTCGGTACTTGCGCTACATTGAGTGAAGCTGCACACCAAAGTTGATGGAGAAGCCACGCACCGAACTCGTCATGGAAGCCTCCAGCATCCTCATCGCTGGCGTTGGAGGCATCGGGTGTGCTTGGGCGCATCGAGCGCACCTTCGCTGCCAGCAATCAGCCCATTTGGCGCTGATCGACGCTGATGAAGCGAGTTTCAAATCCGGAGAAAACATCCACCACCTTCGACTCGGCCACGCCCTCGACAGCGTTGGTTGTGCCGCCCTTCCCCCCCTCGCTGAACAGCGGATGAGAGGCCTCAACACGCTGACGGCGCATCTGCTTGAAGAAACCGAATTGGTGATTCTGCTGACCGGCTTGGGCGGCGGCGTTGGCACCGGTGCGGCCCAAGAATTCGCTCGCCAAGCACGTCAATCCGGCGCCATTGTCCTCGCTATTGCCGCCCTGCCGTTTTCAGCCCAGCCCACGCGTCATGGGCTGGCGATGGAAGGCTTGCAGCGTCTTGAATCGACGGCACACATCACCGTTCGACTCTCCCTCGAGCGGCTCGCCCGACAAGCGCGAGAACGGGGCCAACTCTGGCAGATGGGAGCAGAATGGGTTGAGGATTTGGTGGAGGGTTTGGTGAGAACGTTGATGCACATGGGCCTCATCAATTTGGATTTGATGGACCTGCGAACCATCGTCAACCAGAGCGGGGAGGCGACCATGTTGGTCGGAACCGGACGGCCTGACGACCCGAGAAGCATTCTTGAATCCGCCTTGAAAGCCCCGCTCGCAGAAATGGACGTCAGCGGAGCCAAGGGGTGCTTGATTCAAGTCGAGGGAGGTCTCGGAATGACCATCGGCCAAGTGACGGCGGTGGCCGACTTGTTCACGAGCGCAGTTGACGAAGATGCACAACTGATTTTCGGGGCCCGCGTGAGCGAGGACCTCGAGGACACCATTCGGGTCGTTACGCTCCTGTCCGGCATCCAATCCGGTTAGTCAACGACTTCCACTTCGTCATCCCATGCGACGTTGTCTGCAAGCACTTCGGGGCCGTCCCAGGCGACGTCTGTACCGATACTTGCCGGCTCTTCATCTCCACCGTTTGAAGCCGAAGGTGCCTCATTCGCTTTGGGCTTGTCGTTTGACCCGACGTCGTTCGAAAAGGAGGCGTCGTCCTGCACACGCTCATCATCGGAAGGTGCATTGACAACAACTTCCGAGACGATTCTCCGGACGTTGGAACTTGCCTCAGCATGGGCAAGCGTCTCGTTCAGTACTTTGGGCTGCAGCCATAGAACCGTGAGGGCCACGATCAGATGGCCCACCATCACCACATTCCGAACGTCAACGAGGACGACGGTCATCATCGCCACGCTCCCAGCATAGGCATACCCGAAGGCCAACCCCAAGGGGAGCGCGTTTTCTCTGGAAACCAGTTGAAATGAGGATTTGAAGGATTTCGAGGTCAGGGCCCAAATCGCCATAACGACCGTGAACATCATCAAAACGAGTTCCTCAAACAAGAGCATGCTTTGTTTTGGTGCAATGGCCCAATGACGCCAAACCGTGAGAAGGTGCCAAGAAACGAAGGCTTGGCTCACCAACATCCATCGCACGGTAAACCCGTGGAGGCGAGCAGAGGAGGATGCAGCCAATCGCTCCGCATGCGTTCTGCGCCAAGCTAAGAAAAACACACCAGCAAAGACGGCGATGAAGCCGGCGTTTGAAACCAATGCACCGGTTCCGTCGGAGGTTGTCCCTGCAAGGGTCTGAAAGCCCACGAGCAAGACCGAAACGGCGAACAAGAGCAGCAAAAAAATCACCGACGATGAGCGTCTCGTCCGACCTCGGGGACGCTCTCCATCCTCCGCTATCTCCGAAAAAAGTGCGGTCTTCAACCACCGTGTGAAACCTCGCCCTTGAAGGACAGCCCAAAGAACAAAACAGGTGGCTAGAGCCAAAGGCAAAGCTTTCGTTTGGTCTCCAACCAAGCCGTTTTCACCAAGAAGGAGGAGAAGAAGGAAGGCGGTCAAGCCCGCCATGATCAGCGGGAAAATGCAAATCCGAAACGACATGATGAAGCGTTTGAGCGCAGCACCGTGTGCCTGCTGGCCACCAAGTGTCGTCCAACGCTGAACCGGTCCAAGCGGACTGAGGAGCGCCGTAATGGCATATCCTCCCGCCAGCGAGAGGTAGCCGATGGAGCTCAAGGTCTCGCTGCCTCCGCCGGCCAGAAGGTGCAAAAACACGCCCAGACCCCCCAACAAGGCAACATGGGGCAGTGTGCGTGGATGAAGGAGCACACGGAGGAGGCCAAGAAGCGACGCATCCTCTTCGATGGTGGATGGGACTGCCGTGTCGTCCGTAGTTCCATCGGGACCGGCAACGACCTCGTCCATGCCGTTTCGTGGATGCGACCCGTTTTGAGGGTATGGTCGCCCAAGGTGAAACATGATGAAGAATGGGAGCGTCGGAGGGCCGTGGCCAAACGGTTGACAAAGGCGCTCCGAGGCAAACGGCGTTGGGTCGGCGTTGTTTTCCCACCCTCGATACGCAACCGATCGGAAGCCGAAGCAAGGATTGAGGAACTCAAAACAACGCTTGGAGAGCCCAAACTTCAGCTCATGGATTTCATCCCCTCACACCGAAGAGGAGAGGAATGCACCCTCACCGAAATGGCTGCCGTGCTCGCAGAAGAGACCGGATTGGGCATTGTCCGGACGCCACTCCCGACCTATCCTCGCCTTCGAGCCTTGATCGGTGGAGAAGATGCGTTGCAAGCCTTCGGAGTTTCCAGCTTAACAGCGAGCGGAAAAATCCGGCTGGTGAGAGAACGTCTTGGGCTTCCGAAACCAAAACGGAAATGAACCGTTCAGCCCATCTTCGACGGCAACCCCGTAAGGAGCCGCCGAGACAATGAAGAGCATCAACCGCCCCCACCCGTTCATGGCAGGCGGTGGAACGGCCCCCAAGATGAAGATGAACGAAGTGTTCATCCTCACCGGAACCACCTTACTGCTGGGCGCACTCTTCATGCACGCATGGGTCTCGCCAATCGTGATTGAACAAGGGGACGAGTCCTACACGAACGGCGCCTCGTTGATGAAAGGTGATACGATTACCCTGACCCTCGAAGTGGAGAACGAAACCACGGCAAGGGTGGTGTTTTTCGACGAAAACGACAACATCTTGAGTGCTGAATCCATCGTTCTCGCCAACGGTGAATCCGTCAAGCGGTCGTTTGAAGCAAACGAAGGCGGCGCCTACACCTACGAGATTGACACGAAAGGCGTGGCCTCGACTTTGCAGGTTGACATCGACCGGAAGTTGATGATCGATCTTCTCCCATTCCCTCTCGGGGCGTTCTTTTTGGCTTTCGGACTCTATCAGCGAAAGGTAACCTCTGAACACGAAGATGCCATCGACGCTGAGTTAGAGGTTTGACCACTTCAGGAGGTTCCCGTCGTCGGCCACCACGCCGCCTTCAAAGACAAGTTCTCCCGTTGATTTCAGCGCATGAATCGCGTACCTCTCATTCCTATAGAATATGGGACCAAGGTGGGATTCCCCCCGACGGACTTCCGCTTCAACCGCTTCATGCTCTTCAGGGCATTGTGCCAACGCATGGTCCTCAAACACCGAAGCGACAACAGCGTTCATCATGGAGAAAAGTTCATCCAGCGAAGGTTGGAGACCCAACGACCAAAGGCCTGCAAAATCCGAATCGTGAGGAACCCCGAGATTCAAACCGACACCGACCACCACAGAGGTGTCCCTCCCACGTGTTGCTCCTTCCATGAGGACGCCACCACCTTTCTTCCAACCATGGACGTCCTTGCGTATGTAGAGGTCGTTGGGCCATTTCATGCAAATGTTCGAATCCCCTGTTCCACCAAGATGTCGGAAAAGGCGAGCCATTGCAGCACCGATGCGGACCTGTCCCCGCGTTGCCGAAAGCGATGAGGGCGAGGTGCTCAGTTTCCACGATGCCAGGAAGGCACCCTCTACCGAGGACCATGTTCGGCCTCGCTGACCTCGCCCTTCGCTTTGATGGACGGCACGAAGACTTGAGCCCACGGGGACATCCATGTTGAGCAGGGAGGTGTTTGTGCTGGCAACGCTCTCGACAACCCTTCCTTTGGCGTCTGGATAAGGCCTCCAAATTTGAACAACCGACAGGCGCTCTCCGTCTGAAAAGGTCTGAACCGCAACGACCCGAGCAGCGAGCCCTTTTGACCATGCTCGCTCACACGCCGTCTCCCCGACGTGCGTTGAGGATACGACGAGAAAAGCTGTACCTTTGGCATGAAGTAAACGACCGTTCTCAACCATGCTGAGGAAGCGGTCGTACAGGCCCATGCGGTCTGTATCGATCAAACCGGCTTCCTCCATGGGACCAAGATGAGGCGTCTGTGCCTCTGGAGAGGGCAGGTACGGGAGGTTCCAGACGACTGTGTCGTAAAGCCGGTCACCCCCCCACTGCGCGAGGTGGCCGTCGGCGCTTGGACCCGGGCCCCCTTCCATCACTTCGCCGCGAAGCCCGTTTGATTCAAGCAAATGTCGTGTGGCCGCCACAGCGAACGGGTTGATGTCACACGCGGTGACCAAACAACCGCTTCGAGCTGCATAAAGGGAAAGGGCTCCGCTCCCGCACCCGATCTCAAGCCATGTGCTGCCTGGCCGTGGAAAAATTTGCCCCAAAACCCGAGCCACCAGGTTTGTATCTTCTCGAGGAGGATACACCGTGGGCAGGACAGAAACCTTGAATGCTGTACCCGATGGGTCGGCCCATATCACCTCTTTGACTTGGCCACTCAAGTGCTCAACCTCGCGCTCGGCGTGCTGCCGGTCAAAGGGAGGCGTTGACTCCACACACCTCCCCGGTCGTCGTGCCCTCATGATGTTATGCGTGTTCCAGGCCATGGAATGCTCCCTTTTGGGGGAAATGTCGCCGTTTCGATGCCTGGCGTTGGTTCGGCCCGCCAAGACCATCCAGCAGGACTCCGCTCACCCTCCTCACGAAACGTATAAGAACACCATGAAGGTCGGACCAAAAGCCCAAGTTGCTACATTGGGCCTGTAGCTCAGTCAGGTAGAGCGTCGGACTTTTAATCCGATGGTCGCGGGTTCGAACCCCGTCGGGCCCGCCTGATTGGGCTGCAGGCTTGATGTGGGTGGGCGATCCGGGGTGTAAGAATGGTCGTAAAAAGTGCAACAAAAAAACGGTTAATGGAACTCGGCGTCTCCGATGAGTACGCTCACAAACTCGCCACCGACCGAAACATGACCGACATCAAAAACATGAGCCATGACGACGTGGCTTCTACGCTTGGCATCTCCAAGGACGCTGAGGAGTTCATCACCACCATGAACATCATCGGCGAGCAGGGTTCACGACGCCGTGCTGCGAAGAAAAGCACAAAAATCACCATTCGGGCCAAGGCCATCGACGACCTTGATCGCCCAGAAATCACCTCCCGATTCAACGCACTGAACCACGAATTGGTCCCCCACCAGGAACTCGTGGGTGGCGCCAACATTTCCCCTGAAAAACAACTCGCCATCGAGATGGAAGAACTCGCCCCATGGCAAATGATGCAAATTGACCCCGAAACGGGCGAAGAGCGCCTCGCCAAAGAATTGCTCCCAAAGATCTTGATCACCGACCCCGTGGTCCAAGTCATCAAGGAAACCGAAGAAGCAAAAGATGCAGCTGCAAGCCTTGCAGACCCAGATTACAAACCGCTCGCAGCCGGCTGGATTGCCGACCGCGTGTTGAAAGTCGTTCGGCAATCCCCATCAGCGGGTCGAACGATCGCTTACCGACTCATCGTCGAGGGAAACTGAAGGAGGGGAAATAACATGCAGGAAATCATTCAATCATTTTTCAAAGAACGCAGTTTGGTCAACCATCAACTTGCGTCCTACAACGACTGCATCCCCGCTTCCGAGAACACCATTTCTCGAATGGAGCGGATCATCCGCAACATCCGCGTCGGAACCGACGAGGACTTTGACGACGACGAAGGCGGATACATCAAACTCGATGTCCACGACCAGGACATCGTCATCCGACTCAAAAACGTCAAGCTCGGGCAACCCACGGTCAAAGAAGCCAACGGCGCCCTCAACCCATCGACACCAATGGAGTGCCGCCTGCGCAAATTGACCTACATGTCCCCTGTGACCATCGACTTCACCATCAAGCGAAACGGCGTACCTTCGCCCACCGAAGCCGGCGTCCCCGTCGGCTCGATGCCCATCATGGTCCGGTCCGAACGGTGCAACCTCCATCCCAAGCACATCGCCGGTGACCGCGTGCTCGCCCCCACAACCTCTGCAGAGGACAAGGACACATGGCACGACCTGTTGCGCAAAAAGGGTGAAGACCCTCTTGACCCCGGTGGTTACTTCATCATCAACGGCACTGAGCGGGTTCTCATCTCAATGGAAGACCTTGCACCAAACCGCGTGACGGTTGAAATCAACAAGCGTTATGCCAAGCAAACCGAAGTCGCCAAGATTTTCTCTCAAAAGGACGGAATGCGGAAACCCCTGACCGTTGAGAAGCGCCGTGACGGCATGCTCATGGTCAAAATCAGCACGGCGGGAACCACCGCCATCCCCGTTGTCCTGCTCATGCGAGCCCTCGGTGTTGAAAACGACCAACAAATTTTCCAAGCCATCGCCGGCAACACCGATTCGTTCAAGTTCATCGTTGCAAACATCAACGAGGTCAACGACAACGAAGAATACAAAGTCGTGACGACCGATGAAAGCCACCAGTGGCTCGAAAAGAAATTCGCCGCAGGCCAGCAAAAGGAATACCGCGAGGCCCGCGTGAACCAATTGCTCGACCGCGAACTGCTCCCTCACTTGGGCGACCAAGCCGGAGACCGCGAGAAGAAAGCCATCTACCTCGGACGAATCGTTCGCCAAGTGTTGGAAATGGCCATTGAAGGGCGAGACCCCAACGACAAGGACCACTACGCCAACAAGCGCGTCCGACTCGCCGGAGACCTCATCGAAGACCTCTTCCGAGTCTCAGCCGGACAACTCGCTCGGGATTTGAAGTACCAACTTGAGCGCCATCACAACCGCAAGCGCGAGCTGAAAATCACCTCATGTCTGCGCCCCGATGTGCTGACGTCAAAGATCATGCACGCTCTGGCCACCGGCAACTGGGTCGGTGGACGGTCCGGCGTCAGCCAGTTGCTCGACCGGACGACCTACCTTGCTGCGCTGTCGCACATGCGCCGCGTGACCTCCCCTCTCGTTCGCAGTCAACCGCACTTCGAAGCACGGGACCTTCACCCCACCCAGTGGGGCCGACTTTGCCCTAACGAAACGCCGGAAGGCCAAAACTGCGGCTTGGTCAAGAACGCAGCCCAGATGATCGACATCTCCGAGGACATTAACGAAACGGAAATTCGTGAACGCCTCGACGAACTTGACGTTTACCAACCCGATGACTGGACCGATGGCGACCGCGTGCACGTCAACGGTGACATCTACGGAATTCACAAGCGAGGAACCAAACTGGTGGACCACTTCAAGTCGTCTCGCCGCCGCGGGGTGATCCCCTCCGAAGTTTCCATCCGTCACGATGTCGATAACAAGGACATCTTCATCAACACCGACAAGGGTCGAATTCTACGGCCCTTGCTCATCCTTTACGACGGTGCCCCCCGCCTGACCCACGAGCACCTAGCGAAGCTGGCAAGCGGTGAAATGAACTTCCGCCAACTCGTCATTGAAGGTGTGGTGGAATGGGTTGACGCCGAAGAGGAAGAAGACCTCTACATCGCCCCTCGCCCGTTCGTGCTGCCTGAAACCGTGCCTGAAGGCGACTCCGGAGGATTGGCCGGCCGTGTCGTCAAGTACGAAGACGTGGAGTGGATGAACCTCGGAGAACCACGCTCAACCTTCGCCGCCTTGAAAGCCAAGGTCAGCATGCCCAACGGGAAGGTTGAGACGACCTCGTTTGAAGTACCACTGCTCTACACCGACGAGCACACGCACTGCGAGATCGACCCGCAACTTGTCTTGGGTGTTTGCGCATCCCTGATCCCCTACCCCGAACACAACTCAACCCCTCGTGTCACCGGTGGAACCGCCATGGTCAAGCAATCTTTGGGCATCCCCAGCGCAAACTACCGCCTACGACCGGACACACGGGCTCACATCCTTCACTACCCTCAGCGCTCCATCACCAAGACGCGAGCCATGGAAACAACCCACTTCGACGACCGCCCTGGCGGACAGAACTTCATCGTGGCCATCATGTCGCTTCACGGCTACAACATGCAAGACGCCGTCATCATGAACAAAGGCTCCATCGATCGTGCACTGGGCCGCTCAACCTTCAACCGAACCTACAACGCCGAACGCCGAAGGTTCCCTGGCGGCCAGGTTGAAGAAATCGAGAAGCCGGGCAGCTCCAAACAAGAGATCAAGGGTTTGAAGACACCAGAAGCCTACCTCCACCTCGAAGCCGACGGCTTGCCCGTCCCCGAATCCCAGTTGGAAGGCGGCGACGTGTTGGTCGGAAAGACCAGCCCTCCTCGCTTCTTGGAAGAGTCCTCCGGCGGCCACTTCTTGATGGCTCAAGAGCGAAGGGAATCTTCGATGCTCGTTCGCCACGGCGAGAAAGGATGGGTGGACAATGTCTATGTCACGGAATCCCTTGATTCCGGTCGCTTGGTTCGCGTCATGGTCCGAAGCCACAAAATCCCCGAAGTCGGCGACAAGTTCGCATCTCGCCACGGTCAAAAGGGCGTTATTGGACGCTTGGTGGAGCAAGAAGACATGCCCTTCACGCCCGACGGAGTCGTTCCCGACCTCATCATCAATCCCCACGCCATTCCGTCCAGAATGACCGTTGCCCACGTTCTTGAGATGATCGGCGGCAAAGTTGGCGCCATGGAAGGACGCCGCATTGACGGAACGGCCTTCCGAGGCGAGAAGGAATCGAGTCTTCGGGACGGCCTGGTCAGAAACGGCTTGGCTCACACCGGACGAGAGATGATGATCAACGGGGAGACCGGCGAAAGCTATCCTGCCGAAATCTTCGTCGGATGCATCTTCTACCAGCGTTTGCACCACTTGGTGAGTTCCAAGATTCACGCCCGGTCCCGCGGCCGGGTCCAAATTTTGACCCGCCAACCCACCGAAGGACGTGCCCGACAAGGCGGTCTTCGATTTGGTGAAATGGAGCGTGACTGTTTGATTGCACACGGCGCATCGATGGTCATCAAGGACCGATTGCTCGACGAATCGGACGGTATTGACATGTACGTCTGCGCTCAATCCGGCCACATCGCTTGGTACGACCCAAAGCGTGGCACCTACGTCAGCCCCATCCACGGCGATGGTGCTGAAGTCTACAAGGTGCAAACATCCTATGCATTCAAGCTGCTCCTGGACGAAATGAAGAGTTTAGGTGTGGCCATGCGTCTTGAACTGGAGGACCGAAAATGAGCCGAAAAAGCACAATGATTCCCAAGCGAATCGCCCAGATTCGATTTGGTTTGATGGACCCACAAGAAATCCGCAAAATGTCTGCTGTTGAAGTGAAAACGGCAGACACCTACAAGGACGACGGACACGCCTACAAGCAGGGTTTGATGGACCCGCACATGGGTGTTATTGAACCCGGCCTTCTCTGCCCGACGGACAACTGCCAGTACCAAGATTCCCCCGGCCACTTTGGTCACATCCAACTGGAATTGCCCGTCATCCACATCGGTTTCGTGAACCTCATCAAGACCGCACTCAAGGCAACCTGCAACGAGTGCAGCAACATCTTGCTTCACAGCGAACCGGGTACATCTCCCGGGTCGAACCCCGAGCAAACCGAACAGGACTTCTACCGAAACCGAATTCGTGATGTCATCACCAAACACGGTGTTGGTTCGACGGAGTTCTCGAAGATCATCAAAGAAGTGGAGAAAGTGACCTCGGGCACCAAGCGAAAGGTATGCATGCACTGCGGCTCGTCCCAAGGAAAAATCATCCTTGACAAACCAACCACATTCAAAGAGAAGCACGACAACACCGAACGGAAACTCAACCCCCGAGATGTTCGTGAATGGCTCAGCAGCATCCCCCCCGAACACTTGATCTTCATCGGGATGGACAAGCAAAACCGTCCCGAGTGGGTGGTCCTGAAGGTGCTCCCCGTGCCACCAATCACGGTGCGCCCCTCCATCACCCTCGACAGCGGCGACCGTTCCGAAGACGACTTGACCCACAAGTTGGTTGACGTCCTCCGGATCAACCAACGTCTGCGGGAAAACCGTGACTCCGGTGCTCCGCAACTCATCGTTGAGGACCTGTGGGAATTGCTCCAATACCACATCACCACCTACTTTGACAACCAAACCTCCGGCATTCCACCCGCACGCCACCGCTCCGGCCGCACCCTCAAGACGCTCACGCAGCGCCTGAAGGGGAAGGAAGGTCGCTTCCGAAGCAACCTGTCCGGTAAGCGTGTCAACTTCTGTGCGCGATCGGTGATTTCACCCGACCCCTACCTCAGCGTGAACGAAGTCGGTGTGCCGACCAAAATCGCCAAGGAATTGACGGTTCCCATCCGCGTGACAACCCGTAACCGAGAGCAAATGCGCCAAATGATCCTGCGTGGCCCCGAAGTTCACCCTGGCGTGAACTACATCGTGCGCGGTGACGGCCGACGTGTCAAAATCAACCAGCGAAGCCGTTTGATCAATGCAGGATTCCGCTGCCACAACCCCGAATGCAACGAAGACACCACCACTCGCCATGACCTCCACTCGGTTCTGCCTGCTCCAAACTTCCTGCCCGGATTGGTCATTCAAAAGCAGATTTCCCTCAGTGGAATGGACCAACAAGAGGAAGTGATCTATGTCGTCAACGACGATGCGACCCTCAACAACCTCCAAGGCATCGATGAGAAGGGGAAGAAACTCTCCGAGGACGACCCTCGAGCTGTGCTTCATTACCGTTGGATGCACGAGTTGGCCCAAGCGGACAACCCGCACCCCGAACCCTTCCCCGAACACCTCGAGGTGGCTTGCCCTCACTGCGGCAGCCCCTTCGACGAGTGGGGCGAAGAGCGAACCGGTGTTGAAGACCGACTCTCCACCTTGGACCGCTACGGCAACCCCAAGCCTGGTCTCCAAGTTGAGCGTCACCTGATCGACGGGGATGTCGCCATCTTCAACCGACAACCCTCGTTGCACCGCATGTCGATGATGGTGCACGAAGTTCGTGTCATGAAAGGCCACACGTTCCGTTTCAACCTCGCAGTTTGTACGCCCTACAACGCTGACTTTGACGGGGACGAAATGAACCTTCACGTCATCCAGTCGGAAGAAGCCCGAGCCGAAGCGAAGATTTTGATGCGCGTCCAAGAACACATCCTCACGCCCCGTTACGGCGGTGCGGTGATCGGTGGAATCCACGACCACATTTCCGGCGCTTACTTGTTGTCCCGCCCCGGGACGCTCATTCGCCAGGCCCACGGTCTTGAGATGCTTGGAAACATCGGTTACACCGGCAAATTGCCCGAGTTGGTGAAGGATGCCGACGGCAACCCCGCCTTCAGAGGACAAGACATCATTTCGCTCATCATCCCTGACAACATCCACCTTCGGTTCCGCAGCCGATCCAACGACATGGTGATGGTCAAGAACGGCAACGTGGACGGAACCCTCGACAAGCGAGCCATCGGTGCAGAAGACGGCCGATTGTTGGACGCCATCGTCCAAACCAACGGCCCCGAACAAGGTGCGCGCTTCCTTGACGAGTTTACCCGCTTGTCCATCGCCGCTTGTACTTCGCTCGGTTTCACCACGGGTATCGACGATGAAGACCTCTCTGAGGAGGCCGTGGCCGCCATCAACGCAGCCAACGCCCTCGCTCAAGATGGCGTTAACGAGGAACTCGAAAAGTTCGGAAAGACCGGGAAGGGCTACGAAGCTCGTCCTGGACGAACCCAACGCGAAACGCTGGAAGAAAACATCATGCAAATGCTTGACAAAGGCAAGCAAGAAGCCGGTGACATCGCAAAGGACGAACTCAACAAGTCCGGTTCAACGAACGCTGCCGTCAATATGGCCATCTCCGGAGCCCGCGGTTCCATGGACAACTTGACCATGATGGCTGCTTCCATCGGCCAAGCAAAGGTCCGTGGAAAGCGCCTGGAGCGCGGATACGACGAACGTGTTCTGCCTCACTTCAAGCGAGGCGGACGTGGTGCAGACGAGCGCGGTTTCATCGCCTCTTCGTTCAAGCGGGGTTTGGAACCAACGGAGTTCTTCATGCTCTCGGTTTCCGGTCGTGAGTCCTTGGTTGACACGGCGGTTCGTACGGCGAAATCCGGTTACATGCAACGCCGATTGATCAACGCCATGGACGACCTGAAGGTCTACGATGACGAGATGCTCTCCGTCAGAAACACAGCAAACCGCATCATCCAGTTCAGCTACGGCGAAGACGGCATTGACCCCTCAAGAGGCGTGCACGGTTCACCGTTCAACATCGATGTCATCGTTGACTCAGCACTGGGCACCGAAGGCGGTCTTGAAATTGACCGAGAATCCTTTGACCGCGACTCCGATGAAGAGGACATGGGGGCTTGGGAATTTGAAGCCGACGAAACCGAAGATGGAGGTGAGGACTGATGGTCGTTAAGAGTGCAACCAAGAAGAAGCTCATGGATTTGGGCATTGAGGAAACCTTTGCCCACGCTCTGGCCGACGACCGCAAGTGGGACGATGTCAAGGTGATGACCGCCAACGACATCGCTCAAATCTGCGAAACCGATTCGGAGCAGGCCGGCAACATTCACGCCACGATCGTATCAGCCACGGTAAAAGGACGTGAAGGCGACGCAGACGCCTCCGGACCCATCACGAAGGTCCGCCTTTCCAAGCGGCGCACGCGAACGAAGACCGTCGCCGACATGGAATCCTATGACTACGACCGCAAAATGCGATCTCTTGAGGATGCTCTTGCAGATGACCCCGTCTACCAAAGTCTTCGAGACGCTGCAGAAGATGCCGGTTCCACCCGCTTTACCAACCGTATTCTGGCCGAATTGACCAAAGCATGTCATGCCCGTGGAAAGAAGAAGTTGACCAAGCCGGAAGCCAAGAAGATCATCGCTGAATCCATCGAGGCTCTTGGGCGAGCCAGCATTGACCCCTACGAAGCCGCCGGCATCATCACCGCACAATCCATCGGTGAGCCGGGTACACAGATGACCATGCGTACGTTCCACTATGCAGGTGTGGCCACCGTCAACGTGACCCAAGGTCTTCCTCGAATCATCGAGATCGTTGACGCCCGCAAAGTGCCGCAAACGCCAACGATGACCATCCGAATGAAGGAGGGGCAGAAAAACGACGGGAGCGCTGCACGGAAATTGGCCGCCGCCATTGAGGTGACGACCACGGTGAACATCGCCAAGTTGGAAACCGACGTGGCCCAGCGACGCTTGGTCCTCCAACTCAACAAAGCCAACCTCAAGCAAAAGAACATGACCGCTGCTGAGGTCAAGGACAAGTTGGAGCGAGCCACACGTCTGCTCGTTCAAGCGGACAAGGAAAATAACCCGTCCACGTTGACGCTCATTCCTGGTGTTCACTCCGAGGACGACCTCGCCGAGTTGGCGGAGAACCCTCCGTCGTACACGATGCTTCTGCAACTGGAAGAAAAGATCCGCGACATGCGTCTCAAGGGCATCCCCGGTATTGAGCGTGCGAACCCACAGCTCGACGACAAAACCGGCGAGTATTACCTCTCGACCATTGGAAGTAACCTTCAACGCATCAGCGAATTGGAGAGCATTGACCGGTCCCGCACCTACACAAACAACATCATCGAGATTTACGATTACTTGGGTATTGAAGCTGCCCGACAAGCCATCGTGAACGAATTGCAACTGACGCTTGACGGTGCTCGTCTCGAAGTCGACGTCCGCCACCTGTTGATGGTTGCTGATGTGATGACCTCCGAGGGTGAAGTGCGAGCCATCGGCCGACACGGTGTTTCCGGAACCAAGCACAGCATCCTCGCTCGTGCAGCCTTCGAAGTGACCGTGAACCACCTCCTCAAGGCCGGTATCATCGGTGAGAAGGACTACTTGACCGGTGTTGCAGAGAACATCATCGTCGGCCAACCCATTTCCTTGGGAACCGGCAGCGTTGCGCTCTACTACATTCCTGAGGAATGATGTTCCAACCATGAGAAACACATGTGGAGAATGGAGGAAGAAAAATGGACCTAAGCCGACAATTGAAGAACGCAATCGCAACAGGAAACCTGTTGTTTGGACAACGACAAGCTAAAGACGCCTGCGCAAGCGGTGCAGCCAAAATGATCATTCTGGCCGCCAACTGCCCCGAGGACTACACCACTGCGCTCCGTGCCGCGCACCCCGAAGTGACGATGCACCGAGCCCGGATGGTCAACCGAGAATTAGGAATCGCATGCGGAAAGCCGTTTTCGGTGTCCACCATCACCGTGCTCGATGCTGGTGACAGCGATTTGATGGCGCTCGACACCAACCTCGATTGAGACCGGACGGGCCAACCCGTCCAAGCCTTGATGTCCCTTGAGCGGTAGCCTTGCTCATGGGCCACCGGACCGTCGCCACCAGCACCGCACTCGTCACACTGCTTCTCTTGAGCGTGCTCATGACCCCACCAGCCCCAGCGCCTTTGGCCATGGCTGAGGGAAATGCCCCCTTACCAACCTCAGGGCGTTCCTCAACGCCTGAAGTCTTCCTTGCAAGCGGAGGGTCAACCTCCCATGACGAGTTCGCCGGGGCCATCGTCGCGTCGGACAACGGGTACTTCGTTGCCGGTGAAGTCAACTCATCAGCACAAGCCTTGACGTTCGGAACCCACACCTACACGCCCACTTCCCCCTATTCAAACGGCCAAGATTTCTATCTTGCCTCCCTCGACGACGCCGGAACCTGGAACTTCTTGGTTGGTGCAGACCATAGCCAAGGCGGCGTGTCTTTCCTCACCGACATCGCCTCCTCGACCGGGAAACCCGTGGTTTCGGGTTACATGTATGGGCCCATCGATTTCGGGAGCACCTCGTTGACCAGTGCCGTTCAATTTGACGCTTTTATCGCCTCAACCGACACCGCAGGCAATTGGATGTGGGCAAAAGGGTTCCAAACCAAACCTAACTCCTCCACCGACGCAAGCATTCCTCAAGCCATTGCCGTGGACCAAACCGGTGATGTCATCGTGGCCGGGTATTTCTCTGGAGAAACTGATTTCGGAGGCACGACAATCAATGTCTCGAATGCGGAGGTGTTTGTGGCAAAATTGGACGGGATGAACGGAGCCCTCAAGTGGGTCGTCACCGGCGGTGGTATCGGCAACCAACAGGTGACCGATGTCGTGGTTGATGCAGGGGGCGCAATCTATGTCTCCGGGGTGACCCAAAACAACATCCTGTTCGGCACCAACAGTTACAACACCGTTGGAACCCAAGATTCCTTTCTGCTCAAGGTCTCGTCAGCTGGCGCCTTCCAATCGCTCACGGGCTACGGCATCGCCAATCAAGCCGTGACGCTGAGCAAACTCGCCATCGACGGTTCCGGCGACCTGTATCTCGGTGGCTCGTTCGAAGGAACGATGGCAAAGAACGGTTGGTCCATCACCGCCAACAAAGGCGGAGCAGACTTGTTCTTCATCAAGGAAGGAGTAACATCGGCCAACCAATGGGCTGCAACCGGAGGCTCCAGCAGCGGTGACGGACTTCAAGGCATGGAGTTGACCTCGAGAGGCGAGATCGTCTTCACCTCGTTTTTCCTCGATGGGACGTTTAGCGCCGGTACGAAATCGACCACCGGGACCAGCAGTTCCTGGATTGCCTCGCTCGATGCTGACGCCATCATGGGCGGGCTCACGGCAACAGGTGGCTGGTCTTGGCTTGATGTCACGGGAAGCAATGCCCTTGAGGTGGGATGGGACATCGCCGTCAATTCCAGCGACATTGTCGCCGTGGTGGGTTCCTTTGTCGGGCCAGCCGGAAGCAACACCATCACCAAAGGCACCAACAGCGTAAGCAGCACCGGAGGATGGGATGCCTTTGTTTGGGCCGTCAACCCCGCCCTCAAAGCGGATTCCGACAACGACGGCATCCCCGACTATACCGACAATTGCCCAACCGATTCCAATCCAATGCAAGAGAACACCGACGGTGACGCCCAGGGGGACGCCTGTGACGTGGATGACGACAACGATGGAATCACGGACAACTCAGGAGACGATTGCCCCCGTTCAGGCGAAGCAAATTGGGATTCAACTCAAGACTTCACCGACCCTGTAAACTCAACAGACTGGGACCGCGACGGATGCAAAGACGGTGTTGAAGACAACGACATGGATAACGACGGCGTGGAAAATGCCAACGACCAATGTCCTCGCTCGTCCTACCAGCCCCCTCGACCCACCTGGCAGTCCGACAGCATCACCGATGTAGACGGAGATGGATGCCGTGATGCCGATGAAGACTCGGATGATGACGGCGATGGATTTGAGGACGTCAGCGACGATTGTCCAACCGTCATCGGCACCTCTACGCTTGGTGAAGAGGGGTGCGTGGACAGCGACGGCGATGGCTGGTCCGACAACTTTGACGATTGTCCCAACCAAGCCGGGAACTCGACATTGGGCGGGAAGAACGCTTGCCCCGACATGGACGGCGACGGATGGGCTGATGAGGACGATGCTTTCATGCTCGACCCCACGCAATGGTTCGATGCAGACGGTGACGGCTACGGGGACAACCCCGAGGGAACAACGCCCGATGACTGCCCTGATGTGAGCGGAACCTCCACGCTTGACCGCCTTGGCTGTGCCGATACCGACGGTGATGGCTATTCTGACTCAGACAACTTGTGGAACCCTGAGGACGGCGCCGACGCTTTTGTCGATGACCCCACCCAGTGGTCGGATTTTGACGGAGACGGCTACGGTGACAATTATGCAAACTCCACGTGGGAGGACCGGAACCCTTCATGGCCTGGTGAGTTCAACGCTGCGACGACGCAACAAGATGCGTGTCCAACCCAAGAAGGCACCTCATGGCAAAACGGCATGGTCGGATGTCCGGACCAAGACGGCGATGGATGGTACAACCTTCAGGACGCCTTCCCCAATGACCCAACGCAATGGGAAGACACCGACGGTGACGGCTACGGCGACAACGCGTCCGGCAACGATGCCGATGCGTGTCCTGATGTTCCAGGAACCTCAACCGAAGACCGACTCGGCTGTGCGGACAGCGACCAAGACGGCTTTTCGGACCCGGAGTTGGCGTGGACGCCACTTCAAGGTGCAGACGCCTTCATGTCCGATGCGACGCAATGGTCGGACCAGGACAACGATTTCTTTGGTGACAACCCCAACGGGGACCGCCCCGACGCTTGCCCAACTGTTCGCGGCACCTCCACCATCGACCGCTTTGGCTGCGAAGACAGCGACGGCGATGGGCGCTCTGATGCCGACGAACTTTGGACGTTTGAGCAAGGCGCCGATGCCTGTCCGCTCGCCTTTGGGAATTCCACTGCAGACCGCCTCGGATGCGTGGACACCGACGGCGACAATTATTCCGACCCAACCCCCGAATGGCGAGCTGCTGACGGGGCAGATGCGTACCCCGAGGACCCATCACGTTGGATCCTCGAGCCCGAAGCCGAGGGAATCTCTCTTGCATCCCCTACGGTGTTGATCGGTGGCGGCGTTGGTCTGCTGTTCATCCTCGCTCTTCTCGCCCTGCTCATGCGGCGTCGTGGAGGTACCGATGAAGGTGAGTGGGCCGTCACGCAACTGAACATGGAAACGCCGGCATATGCCGCAACATCCACGTACGTTACCCCGCCTCCCGGCTTTGGTGTTCCGCAATCAGTACAACCCGTCGCAACAGCACCGCCTGCCGTGGCTCAACCTGTTTACGCACCTCCACCCGTTCAACCCGACCCGTCCACCGAGTATTACAACGGGCTCATCGCCCAAGGCTACCCACACGAAGACGCCGTTCGATACACACAGCAATACTTTGCTGAATTTCGCGGCTGAGGCGAGGTGGCGCTGTTGGCTGAGCGGTTGAACCGTTTGGTGGCCAAGCCCTGGTTTCGTGGCTTGATGATTTTCTCGGCCTTTCGAGCCGTTTACGGCACGGGTATTCTTGTGGTGACGTATCTCTTGGCCACTAACGACTCGGCCCCGTGGTGGACTTCCGTCCTGTTTCTCGGAGCATCAATGGTCTTCTCACGCTGGCTCTTTCAACGCATCAAAGGGCGTTGGCCGAGTGCTTTTGGAACCAAGCCAGTATCGGCGCTTGAAACGTGATGCTCACACGATGCCTTGAGCGATCATGGCTTCAGCGACCTTGAGGAAGCCCGCCACGTTCGCACCAAACACATAATCGCCTTCTCGCCCGTACTTCTTGGCCGTTTCAAAGGCGTTCTTGTGGATTTCAACCATGATGTTTTCCAATTTTTGGTCCACTTCCTCGCGGGTCCAAGGCATCCGCAGAGAGTTTTGGGACATTTCAAGGCCGGAGGTGGCAACACCGCCTGCGTTGGATGCCTTTCCGGGTGCGAACAAGACGCCCGACTTTTGGAACACTTCAACCGCCTCAGGGGTGCAGGGCATGTTGGCCCCCTCACCAACGGCAATCACCTTGTTGGCAACCAGCATCGCAGCTTCCTCGCCGTTCAGTTCGTTTTGCGTAGCGCAAGGCAAAGCGACGTCCACATCAACGCCCCAAAGACCGTTGACTGCAGGCTCAGGGGCGCTGGCGGTGAACGTGGCTGATGGGAATTGCTTGACGTATTCGGAAATTCGTCCGCGGCGGTTGTTCTTGAGGTCCATGACCCAAGCCAACTTCTCGCGGTCAATGCCTTCGGGGTCATGAATCCAGCCCGATGAATCCGAGAACGTGACGGGCTTTCCACCGAGGTCAAGCACCTTTTCACACGCAAATTGAGCCACGTTACCGGATCCCGAAATCGAGACAACGGCACCTTCGAAGGACTTGCCTTTGGTCGCCAGCATCTCACGAGCGAAGTACACCAAGCCGTATCCAGTGGCTTCAGGACGAATCAAGGAGCCCCCGTAGGACAACCCCTTCCCGGTGAGTACACCGCCTTGGAATTCGTTTTGAAGGCGCTTGTACATGCCGAACATGTATCCAATTTCTCGGCCGCCCACCCCGATATCACCAGCGGGGACGTCGCAATCTTGACCAATATGTCGCCAAAGTTCCATCATGAAGGACTGGCAGAACCGCATCACTTCACCGTCGGACTTGCCCTTGGGGTCAAAGTCCGATCCACCTTTACCGCCGCCCATGGGCAAGCCGGTCAAGGAGTTCTTGAAAATCTGCTCAAACGCAAGGAACTTCAAAATCGAGGCGTTCACGCTCGGGTGAAATCGAAGCCCGCCTTTGTAGGGCCCGATCGCTCCGTTGAATTGAATCCGGAAGCCACGGTTAACCTGAACGGCACCGCTGTCATCCACCCAAGGGACGCGGAAATGAATGAGTCGCTCGGGTTCAACCACGCGCTCCACCACGGAGGTGTATTCGGGGTTCGCCTCAAGAACGGGCTCCAACGATTCAAGGACTTCCTTGACCGCTTGATGGAATTCCGGTTGTTCTGGGTCACGGGCTACGACTTTTGCATAAATTGCATCAATGGCACTCATTGGCATACCTTCTCACACCGTCAGGTGTATTGGCCCGCCCTAATGCAGACCCTTTCTAATGGTTGTCCTTGAATGACCTCCACGGAAACGGGTTCCATTAGCGTGGTCGCCTTCTCAAAAGGGGCACTCAATAAGGACACACAGAGACGAAACGTTCGAGGCGTTCCACGCGGCGCCGGCCCTGGTCGTCGGTTTCGACCATCGCTCGAATGGCCTCTTCAATCAGCGCGTGTTCGTTCTCTTGAATGCCGATGACGCGACGAAGGCGGTCGAGCATGGCCCACTCGTCCTCCGTGATGACATCATCGTCCAAAGCGGCGATCAGTGCCGACTGATAGGTCGTTGCATCGCCCATGTGATGGCCGCTATAGCTGCTATCGTCGGTAAACGGCGAGGGGACTTCACCCTCGACGACGGCGCGACACTCGGCCGTATCGGATGGGGCAACGCCCAATGCTTGGGCGAGAATGTGCAAGATTTGGGCTTCATCGTCGGTCACGATGTTGTCATCAAAAGCCACCTGGAGGGTTTCGAGATAGAGATAGAGGCCACGGGTCGGTTCAAGAGGCATGGATTGGGCTCTGCATGCTCGTCTTTGAAACTTCGCAAGGGTTGAAGTGGAAGCCGGAAGCGCAGGCGTATGACAGACAATGACATAATGTCATCATATGAGTTACGTTTATAGAGTCGACTCGTCTGTCTTTGTTTACGAGGGAACAGGAATGACCCAGCCAACCACCGCCGTTTCGCTGCGAATCACCGAGGAGGACTTGGCCCTCCTCGACGCACGCGTCGGCATGGAGGGCGCCCGAAACCGCTCGGATGTGGTCCGCCTGGCCATCCAAGAATTCCTCCACAACCAACCCCTCTTGGTTGACATGAAATCCATTCGTATCCCCTTGGGCCGAAACGATCAGGCCCAATTGGGCAAGCTCTACGAGTTGCAGGGCACCACGCCCGAAATCGCCGCTCAAGAGGGTTTGAAATTGTACATCAAGAAAGCGACGGCTGAATTGCAAGCCGTCAGTGAGACACTCGATTTGGCTTTGGAGGCGTCCAGAGCCGAAACGATACGACGCAGCGAATACCAACAATAAGTGGTGAGAGAACGGAGGGGATGGGATGAATTGGCAGAACCATGGATATAACCAGGGCAATGCCACCCCTTGGGTCATGCAAGACCGGCCAGTCTTGCAGGGCCTTGCCTCGCTGTGTCGGCGTGCCCGTCTTGCACGCCTTGGCCGACTTGGTTCCCAAAACCAAACACCCCCACACACCTCCCTGGAAGACGGCCAGGGAGGCTCAGATTCCACCCCTGTCAGTTGACGGGATGGCCCCCCGTGCCCAGCCCCCACATTTCTGGGCACATTGACGCTGGCCAGTGAAACCTCTGCCTCGCATGCGAATCCTTTAGGAGGGTCGCCACGGGATGGGTCGTATGAACGAAGGTGTTGGAGCATCCATCAACACCAATTTCCCGTTTTTGGCCCATGCGTCACCTCGACCTGGTCAACTCGAGATGATTCACGACGGCATCAAAGCCCTTCAAGAAGGAAACTTTCACCTCGCTGCGGCCCCGACTGGAATCGGGAAAACTGCAGCCTCCCTTGCCGCTGCGCTTCAAGTCGCCAGTGAATCAAGTCTGAAAAAAACCGTGTTTTTCCTGACCTCCCGACAAACTCAACATCGAATCGTTGTGGACACCGTTCGCCAAATCAACCGTTTACGAAAGGAGACGACGCCCGTCCGTTTGGTGGACATGGTCGGTCAAGCCGGCATGTGCGTCCAACCCTTCGCGAAAGAATCTCCGCTGGTGTTTTCGTTGATGTGCAGCCAACACCGGAAAACTCGGTCCTGCAAACCCTGGATCACACCCGCTCCGGGTCTGAAACGCCGCATTCTCGCCTCGCCCCTCCACGTTGACGAACTGGTGGGCATCAGTCGGACACATACAGAAAATGGAGCACCGGCCCAAACATGCCCCTGGAAGGCCGCACGCGAGGCCGTTAGTGGAGCAGACGTCTTCGTCGGCGATTACAATCACCTCTTCGATGATGGTGTTCGGGAGTCCAGCCTCAAAGCCATGGGCTTATCCCTCGAAGACATCATCGTCATCGTGGATGAAGCCCATAATCTGCCCGACCGCATCCGCATGACCTTGGAAAAACGCCTCACGCAAACCATGATTCGAAACGCCCAAATCGAACTCGAGGAGTACGGTGGCTTGCTCGCTCAAGCCATGAAGGCACCGGGGGGTGAATCCCTCGCCGTCAACCACGACCTCGCCGTTTGGGCCTTTGATGTCCTGAAAGCAACGAAAGCAGGCTTCACAAGGTTGTTTGACGGTCTTCGCCGCAGCGTGACTGGCCGTGACGAAGAGTGCCCGGTCGTCGTGGACGATGTTTTGCAGGTCCTCCACCGTGCGTGCGACGAGGTGGACGGAACAGCGGGCCAGCAACAGCTCGCAAGCCGCGCCAAACGCCCTGTTGTTGATGCCGCCGTTCGGATGCATACGCTACGGGACATCCTAGCGAGCGTTGATGTTGACATGGAGGCGGGGGATGACGGCAACCCGATGGAACCAAACGCCCACAAAGTAGCGGAAATTCTCGACTGTATCTTGCGATTCGGCAGCACGAGTGCCTTAACCATGGTGTTTGATACGAAGGGACGAGACGGTCGGATCACGACCCATCTGCTTGATCCGGGATTGGTCGCTCAGCCGGTTTTTGAGAAATCAGCAGGGGCCATTCTGATGTCGGGAACGCTCTACCCCCCGAGTATGTACGCCAACATCCTCGGCTTGCCGATGGCAAGAACCGCATCGGTGGCGTATCCTTCTCCCTTCGCAGCCATGCGGCGACCGGTTTTGGTGGCGAAAGACGTGACCACGAAGTACACCGAACGCTCTGCCGACAACACGAACTTGATTCGGCGTCATCTGCAAGCGCTCATCGATGAAAGTCCGGGCCACGTTGCGGTTTTCGCGCCCTCCTACGCCATGCTGAACGACATCGTTGACCAAGGTCGCTTTCAGGGCGTTCGCGTAATGGTTGAGCAACGTGAATGGACCAAGAACGACCTCGACCAAATCGTGGACACGCTGCTTTCTGAAAAGGAGGTGGGGAGGAAAATCCTGCTCGCCGGCGTCTTCGGTGCTCGACTTTCTGAAGGGGTCGACTACCACAGCGGAGCCTTGGACGCCGTGGCCTGCATCGGCATACCAAATTCGCCGCCTTCCGTGCTTTCGAAAGCGCTCAAGACAT
>JAUREJ010000024.1:21473-29036 GCA_030827475.1 Candidatus Poseidonia sp. | reverse complement strand
CGTGGAGGTTCGGGTGGACGGCGGTTCATGGATGGAAGCCACGTACGGGGCGGTGGACGGCGAACTCGGAGCATTGGAACGCATTGAATGGGTCGTCGCTTTGGATACCGGCCGTCTCTCCAAGGGCAACCACACGCTTGAGGTGCGCGGCTTGAACGAAATGGGCGTGACCTCACTGCCGGTGTTCGTGAGTTTTGCTGGTGGCGGCGAGGGACCAAGCGAGGGTACAGGATGGGGTGAGCACGCCCTTTCCATCGCCGTTGGACTCTTGGTGGTGGCCCTGTTGCTGGTGGTGGTTGTCGGTGTTCGCATCGACGAGCCTCTTTCCCTGGCGGCCTCTCAAGCCTCGGAAGAAAAGGTCCTCGAGGCGGTTTTGGTCAGCGACGAAAGCGAGTCGTTGACCGGGGCCAAGAAAACATGACTGCATTGAAATGCAAAGCGGCTTTCGGCGTAGTCATGCGAACGTTCAGCGACCGTGCTCTGGCGATTCAACCGACCGGTGTTCGCAAAATGTTCGATCTCGCTGGTGACGATGTTATTTCCTTCGGCCTGGGCGAGCCTGATTTCCAGCCGCCCTCCATCGCCATTGAAGCCTTTCATCAAGCGATGCTGAACGGACGAAACAAGTACACCACGACCGCAGGCTTACCCGCTCTCCGTGCGAAAATCGCTGAATCGTGGGCCGATTATCAAAGCGGGTTGGACGAGAACAATGTCTGCATGACGATGTCGGGCACCAACGCTTTGCTAAACCTGTTCATGACGTTGGTCAACCCAGGAGAAAACGTCCTGCTTCCCGAGCCTTACTTTCCGTTGTACGGGCCCGACGCCAGACTGGTTGGCGGTGAAGGCAAATACTACCCCTGCTTGTTTGAAAACGAGTTCATCCCGCAAGTCGCCGACCTCGAGGCTTTGGTCGACGAAAACACGGTCGCTGTGCTCTACAATTTCCCGAGCAACCCCACGGGCGGGACGTTGAACCCTGAACAGCGGGACGAGTTGCTCGCGTTTGCCCAGAAACACGACCTGTGGATCATCTCCGATGAGGTGTACGACCGCATCGTTTTCGAGGGTGAACATGTTTCTTTTATGGGCACGGGCTACGAGAAAGTCATGGTGGTCAACTCGTTTTCCAAGACCTTCGCTATGACCGGATGGCGCATCGGCTACATCATTTCAACCAACGTTGAGGCCATGAAGCAGGTGATCAAGATCCAGTATTACATCTCTGCATGCAGCAACGATGCGATGCAATACGCCGTTCTTGAAGCGATGAACTCCGCTAACGATTATCCCTCGATGATGGCCGCAGAGTTTCAACAACGGTGCAACCTCATCGTCGACCGCCTGAACGCCATGCCAGGAGTGCAATGTCATCGACCGAAGGGCGCGATTTACGTCTTCCCGAAGGTTGACGTCCCCGGGATGACCTCGGAAGAGGTGGCGATGGAGTTGTTGAAAGACGGCGTCCTGTGTTCGCCCGGGAGCGCATTTGGACCGTCAGGAGAAGGTCATCTCCGATTCGCTTACACCATCAGCCAAGAGGACATCTCCCGTGGCATGGACAAAGTTGAGGCAACGCTCAAGCGTCTGCAAGGTTAAGGGGCGGGAGAAGCATGGCGGTCGCATCAACCGTTGTGCTTTTCGTTTTGGGAAGTGCCATCGGGCACGTGGGCCCTCGCATCCCCACCTTGTTCATGACCCGTGCAAAGGGCTTCAACCTCCGCTTTCCGCCGCACCCGGAACCCATTGAACTCTCGCCCTACCTCACGCAGCGTGTTTTGCACATGCGGACGTTCTACTGGCTCAGTTTCGTGCTTGCAGGGGTTGTGTTGGTGTTCGGCGCAGCCAGCTTGCGCTGGGGTTCAGCCCCCTTTGGTTTCGGCTTGTGGTTGGCGTCTTCGTGGACGGTGCTGTCCCGGCTTCAAAACCAACTTGCCGGCCGACCCGCCCCTTGGTCTCACGCCATGGCGGTTGAACTTCAGAGCATCATGGACCGACCCCGACACCATGAAGCCTGCTGCCAGCACGCTCGACCGCTCTGGATGAGCCCTGGCGTCCGTTGTGCATCGTGCGATGCGGTGCTCTCCCGTATGCCGCGCCCAGATTTGGGCCGGCCGCGCAGTGACGGACGCATCCGCGGTACTGTGCGCTTGCTCATCACCGACGGGTATCCAATGGCTGAACCCTTCCCCAAAGCGAAGAAGCAGGAAGAATAGCCCTCTGCAGGTTTCACCAAGGGGAACCTTTGAGAAAAGCAGGCTTTGGTTTGATGTTATGGCTGGCCCAGCACCTGTAGCGTCCATCGTGGCGAGGCTGGGATTGACGGGTCAATTGTTGGCGCAAATTTTCCTCACGCCGATGGCGGCGTTTTCGCTGACCTACCTCATCGTGTTTACTGCTCAAGGCGGTGATTTCCGCCTTCGTGTTGATCTGGAGATGGTCCCATGGATCGGCATGGCTTCCTTGTTTTACGGGATGCTCGCCCTGTTTTTAGCGCTCAGCATGGGAGGTTTTGTGCCCTTGCGCGTTGTCGAAGCCGGCGGATGGCGCATGGCCTTAGGGCTAACGCGTCACCCGGGGAGTTCAGCCCATCGCTTCGCCGCTCGTCAACGTTACGCCTCCTCTTCGCACGGTCGGCTTTCGATGCTCGTCCACGAACGCTACGTCGCAGGACATGTGTTGTGGACGATTCGTGGTTCGTTGGTGTTGTTGGCCATTCCGTTTCAGGTGATGCTGGCGACCATTCCACTGACGTTGGTGTTGATGTTTCCCGATGGTGTGGTGCATCAACACCGTCAACTTGAACTTGCATTGTTGTTGTATTGCTTCTGCCTTTTCTTTTCAATTCGGCTCTTTCCCTCGTTTGCCCGCCGCTACATCACGCTGGCTTCGTTGGGTCGGAAATTCCTCGGCAACACGCTCCGAATTTCGTGGGCCTTCCCGGTGTTCCTCTTGTGGTCCATGGGCCAGCTGTCAAGTTATGTTGTCCAGCGGGTGCTCGGTGAGGACATCGCACTCAACATCGCCTTCGAAAAGCACATGTTTGAATCGCTGATTTCCGCAAGCTCAACACCCGATACCTCGTTTCTCAACCTGCTCACCGCCTTGGCGGTGATGCCCATGGCAGCCTTCACAACCCTCGCCGTGTTGGGCGGTGGTGCAGGTGCTCCGCCCACCTGGATGCAACCCAAAAGTCATTTCAACACGGGGGACGACACCCAAGAACAACTCAACGCTCTTGCAGCAGGGATCGATCACCTCGCTGCTGAAATCAATCAAGCAAAACAAGCCCCTGCCCCTCAACACACGCCCGCTCTGGTGCAACACGTCGTCGTTCCCGTTGCCGTTCATGCTCCGCAACCGATGGCTGCAAGTGCAACCGTCGAAGTAGAGGACACCGTTTCTATGGTTGACGGGCTGGACTTTGACCGCATCTCCGCTCCCCAACGTGAGCAAGACACCGAGCAAAAAGTCACGCCAGATTTTGACCAGCCGGTGATCCGGGGATTCAATCTCGAAGACACGGACTGAACACCCTCCTCCTCTCAAATCGGCGAACCAAGAAAAGGCGACCTTCTTATGCTCCATCCTGTTGGGACGGCGTGATGATGTCCATGCGTCGATTGCTGCCGTTCACCATTGTCATGTTGCTCGTTCTCCAAACCACAGCCTTCCAATTGGTCACGCCCGCTCAGGCGGCGTCCGGCCGCGGCGGTACAAACGACGATTTCACCCTCAAGAGCATCACCATCGGGAACGCCTCAGTGGCTGCCGATCAGTGGGTTCAGTCCGACGGCACCGTCATGGACTACATCTTCGTTGGCGAAACCATCGAAATCACCGTCTCCATCCAACGCTTCGGTCAGTCGGGGATCGGTGAGGACGCCCCTGTTACCCTTGAGGTGGTCCACCCCATCGGGTTCGTCATGGAGACCTTCGCCTTCGACACCAACTTGTTGACCGGTGGGCAATCTTACAACCACCTCCTGACATGGACGCCAACTGCGGCGCACTCCATTCTCAACACGACCACCAACGACCTCTCTGGGGGTCTTATTCTCCGGGGCACCGTCGCCTTTGCCGACGATGACAAGAACACCAACGACCAGCGAGAAAAAATCGTTCCTGTCGCCATTTCGGCCAACACCATGGAGGATTGGAGTCAAACCGCAAATCCGCAGTTTTTGTCGGGCAAATACCCCGCCCAAGGCGGCGATGCCGTCGCCACCGGGTCCTGGCAGACCGACGCCACCAGCAGCGCCGCAGGCAACAAGCACTGGCGGCATTCCGCCCCGGGAAGCAATTACCCTTCCAATGCTGAAGCCACTCGCTTGGTCTACGCCCGATACATGACTGGAAACTCCTGCGATACTGACGCCCCTGACCCGGGAATGACCGGTGTTTACGGCGTGTACCTTTGCCGAATGCTCTTCTACTCAAACGAATACATCTCGAGCCAATTCCACATCCAAGCCTGGGGAAGCATGGCGGCCGGTGACAGCGTGTCCATGGAACTTTGGCGCGGCTCAGGGAACATCAGTGATCCGTACGAATCCATCTCTTGGGACATTGCCCAAGGCAACCCGAGCGCTGCACCCGGCCAGTGGACCAACATCTCGTGGGACCCCCAAACCACTTGGGTTCAAACCCCCAACCTCGCCAACCCGGATGTCTTCCTCGGCGGCAGTTCCTACACCTTCAGCATGCTTTTCACCTCCGACAGCAGTGTGGCTGGCGAAGGCTTCCACATCGACGACTTCGTCCACTTCGGCGTTAGCCGGGTGACCGATTACACACTGGGCCTCCAATGCGACAACCCGCTCAACGGCTACAGCCTTGCGCCCAACGAAGTGGCCGTCCTCCACTGCATGCTGACCAACAACGGGTATTCTCCCGCAACCATCCGCCTCCAAACCAACGTGACGAACGACTCCTGGATGGCGCCTTATCCCATCATCCGCCTTGACGTTGAAGGCAGCAACAACCACGGAACAAACATGATTTTCCCGCCGCTGGGCGCAGGAAAAACCGTTGAGTTCTGGGCCAACCTGACGGTCCCCGCTGGCGCAGATGTTCAACAGCGGATTTGGAACCTCTGGCTTACGGACGCCAGCAGTGCACAGCTCGGAGAAAAGGCCCGTCTTACGATGGATTTGGCCGTCAGCGAGCAATTCAGCGCTGCCTTGACCTCCACCGCTGGCTTGACGGCCGCAACCATCGCTCCGGGTGAATTCGGTCATGTTGACTTCAAACTCCAAAACACCGGCAACCGCGATGCGGCGTTCAATTTGGCCACCACCTTCTCAAACACCGACGGATGGACGGCACTGATTGAAAACGAAACGGGTGTGGTTCAGCAAAACCCCATCACGCTCTACAAAGGGCAACGGGTTGACTTGGTGCTGAACCTCACGGCCCCGGACCTCGCAGGACCGGGAACCGTTTCCTTCAACCTCCGAGCCTCGTGCCCTTCGTGCAGCACCTCGCTGTTCGGAAACGTCGTGTTCAGCCGAAACGTCGTGGTTCCCGTCATTCGTGAAGTCAGCCTCGTTGCCGAAGAAAACACCTTCACTGGGGCCGCCAATGGCATCAGCAAATCGCTGTACCTCAATTTGTTCAATATGGGCAACGACGATGAGCAATACAACCTCACGCTTCAACAGAGCAATTGGCGCCTGCAGGCCTCCCTCGCCGCAGACCAATCGCCGATGCTGGATGCCTGGGACGGTGAGTCGGTCGTTGTCGTGTCGCTTGCCATGCCGGTTGGATTGAACCCCGGATATTACTCGGTGACCATCACCGCCACAAGCGTCAACGATTCTTCGGTCTCGGATTCGGTTGAACTCATCATTGAGATTCTCGAAACCGCCGCCGTCTTCGTTTCGGACGAAGAAACGGGCCAGTCGTACATCCCCGGCGATCTGCCCCAAACCATGTCCTTCGAAGTACGAAACGACGGTAATAACCCAGACAGCTTCACGATGACACTGAACACCCCGACGGGGATGGTTGCTCAATTCACCAACCTCATCAGCGGGAGTACACCCGAGATTGACGTTGGGGCAAGTTACAACGTCACGGTGGAATTTTCGTTCGTTGAAGGCACGGAAGGCACATTGACGCTGACGGTAACCGCCACCAGCAACGCCGACGACAGCATCAGCGCCTCCGGACAAGCCCAGTACTTGGTCGGCTCGCAGGATTGGCTCCGTATCTTCGCCATCCAGCCTCTCGAAATCACCGAGGCAGGTGATTACGAAGTCAACGTTCGAATCGTGAACCAATACACCACCGGTCAGCGCGTCGTGATGGATTTGGATGCCAGCGATTCGAATTCTTGGTTCCAGTCGTCCATTGCCCGCTTGGACAAGGATTTCACACTGGGCATTGGTGAAACCAAGGAAATCACCATCACGGTGGACGTGACCGAAACGACGCTGAAGAACTTGAACAACGACACGCTCATCGTGGAGTTGATTGTTTGGGCTCGCTCTGAAACCGTCAGCGATGCGGCCAACGCCGTTCTTCAGGTCACCTTGCAGCGCATCGATGGCGAGGCGGCGACCTCCGGCGATGAGGCAAGTTCCGGTTTCCCGATCGAAGAAATCGCCTTGTGGGTTGTTTTCCTCGTCGTGATCGCTGGTGGGGCTTTTGTCATCCTCTCCATCCTTCGCACCGAAGAAGAGGAGGACGAGTTCGAAAAGTGGGGCGAAGAGGGCTATGAAGACAGCCTTTCTGCGACCTACGGTGCTGTTGCAGCGGCCCCTTCAATTCCCGCCTCCATGCCGACGCCTGCGCCTGCACCCATCGTTGTGGCTCCTGCTCCGTCGGCACCGGTTGACGACGGCATGCCTCCGCTTCCTGCAGGAGGTCTGCCTGCCGGTTGGACCATGGAACAGTGGAAGCACTACGGTCAGCAATGGCTTGACCAAAACCAACAGTGACGCTCTATCCTCCACGCTGACCAAGCGTAGGGTTCAAGTCGGAGGGAACCTCGCCAACCTTGCCGGAGGCACTCAACATGTACGGAAACGGACAAGCACCCATCTTCATTCTCAAAGACGGTACGCAACGAACGCGAGGCCGAACCGCACAATCCAACAACATCGCAGCGGCGAAAGCGGTTGCCGATGCGGTTCGCTCCACCCTCGGCCCAAAGGGTATGGACAAGATGCTGGTGGACTCCATGGGCGATGTTGTCATCACGAACGACGGCGCCACCATTCTCAAAGAAATGGACATTGAGCACCCAGCAGCAAAAATGATCATCGAGGTCGCCAAAACTCAAGAGCAACATTGCTTTGATGGAACAACCTCCGCCGTGATTCTCTCCGGCGAGTTGTTGAAGCGAAGCGAAGACCTCATTGAACAAAACGTACACCCCACGGTGATTTGTGAAGGCTTCCGCCTCGCTGCTGAGCGCGCCATCGCCCTGATGGAAAATCACGGGATTTCCACGGAGAACGACGATGCTGTGCTCATTGAAGTTGCGAAAACTGCCCTCACCGGGAAATCCGCAGGGGCGGTGAAGAGCTTCATGGCCGACATTTGTGTTCGTGC
>JAUREJ010000024.1:20085-21463 GCA_030827475.1 Candidatus Poseidonia sp. | reverse complement strand
GAAGTTGCGAAAACTGCCCTCACCGGGAAATCCGCAGGGGCGGTGAAGAGCTTCATGGCCGACATTTGTGTTCGTGCCGTCAACGCCGTTGGCGTGGTGGAGGACGGAGAACGATTGGTTGACCTCTCCGACATTAAGGTGGAGAAGCGGCAAGGTGGTTCCATCAAGGATTCATCCCTGATCGATGGGATCTTGCTCGACAAAGAGCGCGTGCACGCCGGGATGCCCCGCAGCGTCACGAACGCCAAAATCGCTCTCGTCAACTCCGCTATCGAAGTGAAGAAAACCGAGGTGGATGCCAAGATTCAGATCACGGACCCCAACCAATTGGCTTTGTTCTTGGAGGAAGAAGAAAACTACATTCGGAACCTCGTCAACAAGATTGAATCCGTGGGCGCCAACGTGCTGATCTGCCAGAAAGGCATTGACGAGTTGGCACAACACTACTTATCAAAGAAAGGCATTTTCGCCATCCGCCGAGCCAAAAAGTCCGATATGGAAGCGTTGGGGAAGGCCACGGGTGGCACCATCATCACCAACCTCGAAGACATGGCTGAGAGCGACCTTGGAATCGCCGCTCGGGTTGAAGAGAAGAAAATAGGCGACTCCGACATGACCTTCATCACCGGCTGCCCAGAGGCGAAATCCGTTTCCGTTCTTCTGCGTGGTGGGACCGAGCACGTGGTGGATGAAATCCGTCGTGCATTTGACGATGCGGTTGGCGTGGTTTCGGTTGCATGGGAGGACGGGGCTGTCCTCACCGGTGGCGGCAGTGTCCTCGCCGCTCTCTCTCGAGACCTCCGTACCTTCGCAGAGACGGTCGGTGGACGAGAACAAATGGCCATTGAGGCTTTTGCCTCAGCCTTGGAGATCATCCCCCGGACGCTTGCTGAAAACGCCGGTCTAGACCCCGTTACCACGCTCATCGAACTCCGCAAAGCCCACGCCGACGGCCAAAGCCACGCTGGAATCAATGTCTACGAGGGCGGTGTGGTCGACATGAAAGCCGGCAATGTCGTCGAGCCTTTGCGAGTCGTTGAACAAGCGATTCAATCCGCAACGGAAACGGCCATCATGATCCTTCGAATCGACGATGTCATTTCGTCGAAGGGTGTTCCGATGGACGAGGGCATGGGTGACATGGGCGACTTCCACATGTGATGTTGTTTTTCTCCCCCTTTTTATTCCAAAAAACGAACCACAGTGACCCGATTCGCTCGTGGCTGAATAATAACCTTCAAAGGCCACTCAAGGCTGGAACCAATTGCTCACAGAGCGTGAGCAAGAGGTCGTCCTATGGCAATCGTCGCAAAAGTCTGGATTGATGAAGACTGCATCACTTGCGATGCCTGCCAAGACATCTGCCCTGAGGTTTTCG
>JAUREJ010000024.1:0-19987 GCA_030827475.1 Candidatus Poseidonia sp. | reverse complement strand
GAGGTCACCGACGATTCCTCGCAAATTCTCGCAGCCGTTCGCACCGACGGCGTGTTTGACCGGAACGTCGGTGGCTCACCTCTGGTGGGCAACTTGGGTGCCGAACTCGGTGACATCATCATCGAAGCCGCCGAGGCCTGTCCGGTCGAGGTGATCAAGTTTGAACTCGTTTCCGACGGTGCAGGCGAGGCAGAGGTTGATGCTGCTCCAGCCGCCGTTGAAGCTGCGGCTCCTGCAGCGGCTGTGGCTGCCCCAGCAGCGGGGGTTTCCGATGCCCTCGCAGCGGTCCTCGCCGGAGACCGCGATTTGAACATCCTGTTTGGCTCGCAAACGGGGAACGCCGCCGGCCTCGCCGAGAAGACAGCGAAAATGGCTGCCAATTACGGCATGACCGCCAACATCGTTGACATGGACGGGTTTGACCTTGCTTCCCTCGCCTCGATGAAGCGGGTGATGATCATCACATCGACATGGGGCGAAGGCGAAATGCCCGACAACGCAGAGGCTTTGTGGAACGCCATCAGCGCGAACGGGCCCGCCTTGAACGGAGTTCATTATTCGGTCTGCGCCATTGGAGACAGCTCCTACGACGAGTTCTGCAAGGCCGGTCACGACTGGAACGGCAAACTCGCTTCACTCGGTGGAACGGAAGCCTACCCCCTCAAGGAATGCGACGTGGATTTTGAGCCACCCTGGAAGGCCTGGGTTGCTGAAGCTCTGCCGCGCCTCGCCTGTGTTGACACCTCCGGGACACTCCAAGTTGACCTCCTCGAAGAAATGATGGCCTACGGAGCCGGCGATGACGACGATGTTGTCGATGGGGATTTCACCCCCGGGGCCGTGTTGCGAGAAGAATTGACCGTCACCCTCGAAATCTTCCGCTACTGTCCAGAAGCAGCCGAGTCCGGCTGGGACTCTTTGACCTGTACGGTTCCCGGCCATGCAACCCTCGAAGACCTCATGCTGACGATGCAGCGTGACATTGACGGGAGCCTTGCCTTCCGCCGAGGAAGCGGAGCAGGAACGCCCACCACCGGCGTGCGTGCCAACGGGCGCATTGTGCTCGCCGATGCTGCAACGGTCGCTGACCTCGCTGTGGATGGCGGCCGTTTGCGAATTGAGCCCCTTCCCGGGCACCCCGTGATTCGCGACTTGGTGGTCGACACCTCTCGCTATGAAAGTCATCGAAGTCGAGCCGAGCCTTGGATTCGCACCGACCCCCGTGAAGGAGAACGTCTTCCGTCAGGGCAAGCCATGGGGACGATGGAAGCCGCAAGCGCCACCGCTCTTCATCAGGCCGGAGATGTGCTGTCTTTCCAACTCATTCAAGCCATGTCCGATACCATGCCGCACGACCCGCATTACGAAGGCCCTGGCGTTCATTTCCAACAATGGCTCCGCGTTCTTGACCCCCGAACCTCCGAGCAACAACGCCGGCAGATCATGGCGTCCCTTCAGGAGAAGGACGGCGTCTGGTCCGAGGCCGACCACGCGAGTTTGATGCGCTACGGCGAGGACGGCAGGTTGGCCGCACGTGCCCTCAACGAGGCCCGAGGTGCTTTGTTGAACCAGAACCGGTACGCTGGGAAATCGGGGCGCCTTGTCAAATGGTACGGACGAAGCGTGAAGTGGTCCGGCAACGTCAACGAAACCACGCTCTACCGGCAGGTTCTCGGCCCCTTGGGTCTTGTGAGCAATGTGTTCAGCGGTGTATCGGCCCGGATGGCCTTGGCCTTTACTCGAAACGGAGGCCCGCCCATGCGAGGCTTGCAAGGCTTGCTCGTCCCCCCTGCAGGGTTGGGTCGAATCCCCAAGATGTTCAACGGCAAAGTTGAGGCCTATCACGAGGTTGTCAGCCTGTTCAACGAAATTGACCAACGGTTCTGAGGTGAGATGATGGCGAAGATTGCATATTATCCCGGAAACGTTGCCCGAGCGGGAGCAGCAGAAGTCGAAGATTGCATTCAACCGCTCTGCAAAGCGTTGAACATCGAACTTGTTGAACTGCCCCGTGCCAGCAGCGATGGCGGCAACGTCATCAAACAGGCAACTCCGAAACTCCAAGATGCTTTAGTTGCACGGAATTTGGCGCTGGCTGAAGCCAAAGGTCTTGACGTCATGACGACATGTGCCTCAAGCCACGGTATCATGTGCAACACCGCCGACGATATGAAGCGAGACCCCGTCTACGCCAGCACCGTCAACAGCCTCATCGCTCGAACTTCGGGTGTTGAATACACCGGCGAGACCCAATCCCGTCACCTTCTTCACTACCTCGTTGAAGAAATCGGCTTGGACGCTGTTCGAGATGCCGTGAAGAACCCGCTGAACATGAAGATTGCCGCCTATTATGGCCCGGACATGCAGCGAGAAGGGGCCTGCGCCGGCGATGACCCCTTCATGCCCACTTACATGGAGCAACTTATCGAGGCGTTGGGCGGAACTCCGGTGGACTACGACTCAAAGTGCGCGAGCGTAGGGTCCATCTCGATGTTGACCCTTGAGGATGCTTCGCTGGCCATGACCGCAGCGGTTCTCTCGGATGCGATTGAATCCGGTGCGGAGTTGATCGTGAGTGCCTGCACCGTCTCTCACATCAACTTGGATTCGTACCAATCCAAAGCAGGACGTTCATCCGGGAAGCGAACCGCCGTACCCGTTTGCCACCTCTCTGAGGTCGTTGCCTTTGCCTTGGGCTATTACCCCGACCGCCTGGCTCAATTGCGTACTCGAGTTCGTCTCATTGGTTCTTGACGGTGTTCAATGCCTTTCGCAGGGCTTTGGCTTCGTCAACGCTGCAACCTGCCTTCGCCATAACATCTTCTTCAGAGGCCACGAGAAGTCCACCAAGGTCGGGTGAAAATGCCATCACCAACTCGCTGAGTCCAGGGTTCTGTTCAACGAGGGGTTCGGTGGCGTGGGCAAAGCAGCGGGAAAGGCGTTCCTGTGCAGTGTCCAACCAGGGATGCGAGGATTCGGGCGCTAATTCGATCGCATCAAGTTCTTCTTGTGCGGTCTTGAGGTTCTGGTCCAAGGTGTTCTCGTCAACCCGTTCGGCGAGGGCGGATGCGTGAAATCGCTCGAGTTGGTCGTTTTCTCGCTTGCTGGCCACGGCGATGAAATGGGCCGCTTCCTTGGCGTCTTTTACCATCATGACGGGCACTCCAAGGTCGAGGGTGACGAAAGCGAGCGCTCCCAACACCGCGTTCGGGTGAAGCGCATAGCCTGAGTCCCCGCCTGTTTCGATGAGCAAAAGCGGGCGTGCGGCACTTGCTTGAAGACTCCGGCACTGGTCCAACAGCCTGCCGTTTTTGATCGAAGCGAGTAAATCCCGTGCGGTTTTTCGCTCAATAAGGATGCGTTCTGAGAGCCGAATGTCTCCGTAAGGAAGGTGTGTCAAGGTCACGGCAAATCCGAGCGATTTGAGGTAACCTGGAAGGGTTGATTTTCCTTCGCGGTGGTCAAAGGCAATCACCGCCTCCTCTCCCCTGAGGCCGAGCGATTCAATCTCTTCCTCCGCCGCATTCAGGACGACTTTGGTCAATTCCGAGAGGGCTGGCTTCTTCACGGCTGGCTCGGCTGCGTGCCGTTCGTAATCAAACAGCCCTCGTTGCTGCTGAGGACGGCGTTGTTCAGGTGTGAGAGGTTGGGCTGTTCGGTCGCTTCGTGAGGCCGGTTTTCGCACCGGTTGGTGGGTTGTGGTCTCCACCTCAGGTGGCGGCCCTGCTGTTTTCAAGGCATCAGCCAGAAACATTCCTGCTGGTTGAATCTCGTCGTCCACCGAGATGTGAAAAGCATCCAGTGCGTTGGGGTTGACGGTGTAACTTTCAAGGAAGGTTTTCTGCTCCACCATGCGAGCAAGCAAGCGGTGCATGTTCACTTCTTGCTGCTCCGAAGCTCGCTGAACGTACGCATCTCGGGTGTTGTTGGTGATGAGCATGTGCACCGATCCTGCTCGCTGGCGGGCCGTTCGTCCCCGTCGTTGAATCGCCCGAACGGCGCTTGGAACCGGCTCGTAGAGCACGACGAGGTCTGCAGACGGAACATCCAACCCTTCCTCTCCAACGGATGTCGCAACCAAGACGTTGATTTCACCGCTCCGAAAGCGGTCGAGTTGAGCCAGTTGTTCTTTTTGTGTCATCCCTTTTTGAGAACCTCTGGAAGATTGTCCGATGAATTCATCGGGCCGTATGCCCTCAAGCGGGCTCAAGAGGGCTACGAGTTGTTGCACCGAATCTCGAAATTCGGTGAAAATGAGGATTTTTCCGTCGGGTTTGTTCTTGATTTCTTCTTGCGCCAACCTCGCAACGAGGCCTTGTTTCGGGTGCAACTCATCCAAATCCTTCAGCGCCAACCGTAAGGAATGAATCACGGGCAAAGCCAACAGACGGTTGGTTTTCCTCCCGGCGCGCCCCTCTTCTTCGGCCCGGTCCAAGAACGCCTTGGCCACCGAGGTGCCTTGCGTCTGCAGGAGATTCATCAGAATGTGGACCCTGCGAAGGTCGGCCACTCGCCGTGCTGCATCGTAGCCTCGTACATCGCGTTGCTGGATGGCTCTGCTTGCGGTGAGTTGAGCCTTTTCGATGTCTCGGGTGCCGATGTGCTCCTTCGGGGCAAGAAAACCGAGCCGTTGCAGGTGATTGACTTCGGCATCAAAATGAGCTTTGAGCGGTTCGAGGAGCGTCGTCAGGGTCTCCGGGAGGTCGAGGCGGTGGAGATGGATTTCCATGTCAACATCGTAGGGCGCCATCAGCGGTTCTCCTCGCTTGGACAAATCCAGGTTGTTGACGTTGAGGTTTCGTTGAACTTCGCTCACGGTCCGAGCGTTTGACCCGGGGCTGGCGGTTGCAGCTAACACCCTTCCATCGGGTCTGGCCCGATGATACAGGCTGCCAACTTGTGCATAGGCATGGTTCCCCGTGGCGTGGTGGGCTTCATCGAGGATGAGCAGGTCCACCTCAGCGAGGTCAATGATGCCGTTTATCGCATCGTTGCGAATCACTTGGGGCGTGGCCATCACCAAGGTCGCCCCCTCCCAAAGTTCTCTGCGCTTCTCCGGGGCTGTATCGCCGGTATAGGCAAGAATCATCTCGGGTTCTATTCGGATCCGTTCTTGGGCCATTCGGACCTGTTGGTCCACCAGTCCCGTCGTTGGGGCAACGAGGACAATTTTCGTGGACCCCCCACGAAGAAATTCTGCCATCGCCATCCATTGAACGGCGGTTTTCCCAAAACCCGTCGGCATCACCATCAGCGTTGAAAACGAGAGAATGCGTTGAAGCGACCGCAATTGGTAGGCTCGTGCCTCAACGCCTTCCCGGAGGAACTCGTGATTCACATGAGCCATGAAAATTGTCGTAGGTCTAGGGTTCAAAAGGATGATGTGGTGGGTTTGCTGGAAAAGTAAAGTTGAACATGGTCTTTTCATGAGAAACATTTGAAGGCCTTCTAGCCCAATAGCGGCTCACGCAATCCTCTGTCGCCGAAACCGAACCGCATATATACGGGTGGAAAGTCGGAGGGACGCTCAAAGGTGAGTAGCCAGACACAATGGGCCATCCCTCGAGGACCCCAACTGGCCGTTCCCCACTCGTGGGAATGTGCCTCCGTGTCACGGCTTCGACGCTGCATGGGCCCTCGTACGCCCCCCTCGGTGGGGCCAATGCGTTGTAGAAAACACTGGAGGAATCCAACATGGCAAAGCGAAACCACCCACGTCGTGGATCAATGGCGTTCAGCCCGCGCAAGCGAGCGAACCGGCCTTTTGGTCACGTCAAGTCGTGGCCCACAACCGATGCGAGCGAAGTCCGCGTGCAGGGATTCGCCGGCTGGAAGGCCGGCATGACCCACATTCTGGCTCGCGATATGAACCCACGAAGCACCTCGGCAGGTCAAGAGATTCGAGTTCCTGTTACCGTCGTTGAATGTCCGAAGATGCGCATTCTCGGTGTCCGAGGGTACGAGATGACGCCCTACGGGATGCAGGCCCGTGGTGAAGTCTGGGCAGAAGCCGAGCAGATCGCTGACGCCTTCCCTGAACTCTTCAAGCGCCTCCCTGAGCGCAAGGAACACGATGCTTCCAAGCACTTCACCAACCTAGAGCAAGCTGACCTCTGCGAGGTTCGCCTCATCGTCGCCACCCAGCCTCACACGCTGGCGAGCGTCTCCACCAAGGTCCCCGACGTTATGGAAATGGGCCTTACTGGAGGCTCGATGGGCGAGCAACTCGCCTGGGCCAAAGAAAAGCTCGGTGAAGAATACAGTTTCGCTGATGCTTTCGAAGAAGGCGCCATGACCGACATCGTGGCCATCACCAAAGGCTACGGGTGGCAAGGTGTCATCAAGCGATTCGGTGGAAAACTCCAATCTCACAAGAACTCCAAGAAGCGCCGCCAACACGGAAACATGGGTGCTTTCGGTGACGGCTATGTCCGCAAAACGATTCGCCAAGGCGGTCAAACCGGGTACCATCAGCGCACCGAGTACAACAAGCGCGTGCTTCGCGTGGCCAACCCCGAAGACCACTCCATCACACCCGCCGGAGGTTTCCTCCATTACGGCGAAGTGAAGTCCGATTACATCCTCGTGAAGGGAAGTGTTCCCGGTCCCGCCAAGCGGTTGATCCGATTCCGTGACGCCACTCGTGCGCCTTCCACGGTTCACGACTATGAAATTACGTACGTCAGTACGGCATCCAAGCAGGGGGCCTGAAGATGAAGGTCGCAACGAAGGACATTGTGAACACCGTCACCCAGACCGAGATGGACGCTGGAAAGCTTTCCGCTCGCTTTGACATCGGTGTTTCGGACGGCTCCAAGGTTGACCTCCCGCAGGCTTTCAGCGCTGAAGTCCGCGAAGACTTGGTCAAGTTGGCCGTTGCCTCGAGTCGTGCCAACCGCCGCCAACCCTACGGTTCTCGACCACACATCGGAAAGCGCCGACCCATGTCAGGCATGAAGCATTCCGTTGAATGGTGGGGCAAGGGTCGTGGTGTATCCCGGATCATGCGTCGAACCGGCTCCCGGCGAGGTGCTCAAAACCCTCACACCCTCGGTGGACGCCGAGCTCACGGGCCAAAGGTCGAGAAGGACTGGTCCCGCAAACTCAACGCCAAGCAACGTCACGCAGCCCGCAACGCTGCTCTGGCAGCGACCGTCTCCATGGAGACCGTTGCTGGGCGCGGACATCGCTTTGACGACACCGTCGAACACCTGCCAATCGTTCTTGGAACCTACACGGAAATCGTTGATGGGAAATCCACCGAATACGACATCGAGACCTTCAACCACGGCTCTGCGACTCGCAAGGCCGCCGCCATCTTCGCCGGCCTTGGCCTCGGCCCAGACATGGAGCGAGCCCGAGCAGGCCGCAAAATCCGGGCTGGAAAAGCCACCATGCGTGGACGGGTTCACAAGACCCCCAAGTCCGTGCTTCTCGTGGTCAAAGAAAAGTCGGGTTTGGCCCAAGCCGCTCGCAACCTCCCTGGTGTTGACGTCGTCGCCGCCAAGGACTTGTGCGCTGAGGACCTTGCCCCCGGTGGGGACCTTGGTCGATTGACCGTGTTCACAAAAGCGGCATTGGAGGCCATGAACTGAGGTGAGATCATGAACGCATACGACATCATCATTCAACCCTGGTTGACCGAGAAATCCATGGAGGCTCGCACGAGCGAGCAGCGATTGGAATTCATCGTTCGCCGCTCCGCCACCAAGGCCCAAATCGCACGTGCCGTTGAGACCATCTTCGACGTTGAGGTCGCCAAGGTGAACGTTCGCAATTCCAAGCACGGCAAGCACGCTTCGGTCAAACTTGCCGAAGGTTACGATGCAGAAGACGCTGCCATGCGTCTAGGAGCATTCTGAGGTGATTTATCATGGGTAAGCGAATTCGTGCACAACGCAAAGGTTCCTCACCACGCTACCGCGTGGCGAGCCATCGATTCCCTGGTAAGAACAGCATGCCACGCGTTAAAGACGTGGTGTGCGAAGTCACCGAGTTAATCCACAGCCCGGTTCACACCGCACCGCTCGCTCGGATCAAGACCCCTGATGGCGACACCACGCTCGTGGCCGCCACTGAAGGGCTTGCCGTTGGCAGCAAAGTGGCCATCGGCGACAACGTCGCCCTGCGCCCTGGAAACATCACCGAAATCGGGAACATCCCTGAAGGAACGGCGATCAACAACCTCGAACTCCGACCCGGTGACGGTGGCAAGGTCGCTCGCTCCGGCGGGAACTCCTGCATGGTTGAATCCCGGATGGGCTCCACGGTCCGCGTCCGGATGCCCTCTGGTGCTCTGAAGGAACTCCCTGCCAACTGCCGTGCAACCATCGGCGTGCTCGGTGGTCATGGCCGTGACGAGATGCCTATTCGAACCGCTGGTGCTGCTTACTACAAGGCCAAGGCCCGTGGTAAGCTCTACCCGCACGTCTCCGGTGTGGCCATGAACCCTGTTGACCACCCGCACGGCGGTGGAAACCACCAGGCCGTTCACGGTCCTAACTCCGTTGCCCGCGGCACCCCACCGGGTGCCAAGGTTGGTTTGATTGCACCACGACGAACCGGTCGTGGACGAGGGAAGAAAATCTGAGGTGATGATGTATGGCACGTAAGAAGAAGTCGTTTATGACCCCGAAGGCCAGCCGCCGAAAGTCGCGCAAGCGCCTGTCGACCACCTCGGCTCGCGTCAAGAAGGAATTCACGTACCGCGGGTTCACCATGGAAGAGCTCAACAACATGCCGTTGTGGCCCGAGACGGAAGACCAAGACTACATCGTGGGTTTGCTTCCCTCCCGTGTTCGCCGCAGCCTCGGTCGAGGATTGTCGGTGGAAAACGAGAACTTCATCCACCGGATGAAGCGCTCAGGAAGCAAAACCGTTCGCACGCACCGACGAGACATGCCCATTTTGCCGCAGTTCGTCGGACGCCGAATCGCCATTCACAACGGCCAACATTTCGTCGAGATTGACATCAAGCCCGAAATGATTGGTCATTACCTTGGTGAGTTCGCAGTGACCCGCCGCGGCGTGGCCCACAGCGGTCCCGGTGTAGGTGCTACCCGTTCGTCCAAGCACGTTCCGTTGAAGTGAGGTGAAAAAGATGGCAAAGCGAAACCAAATGGACCGACGAACCCGTCGCCGCCAACTTCCTCAGCGTGGCTACACCCAACTCTTGCAGGGCAACCGCCTCGCAACGGCGCGGGCCACCAACGTGGACATGCACGTCAAACACTGCTTCGAAGTGTGCCGTGCCGTCAAGAACAAGACCGCCGGTGAAGCGGTGACCTACCTTAACAACGTGCTCAAGATCGATTCTGACCGAGCTGATGTTCGCCGCAAGGCCGCCGCCGTTCCTTACAGGCTCGGAAGCGGAAACAAGCGCAAGCGTCGTTCGGGTCCATCGATGGTCGGCCATCGAAAAGGTGGTATCGGCCCCGGTCGATACCCTGTGAAGGCCTCCCGTTCCATCTTGAAGCTCATTGAGAGTGCTATGGAGAACGCACGATTCCAGTACGAAGACATCGATGCAGAAGAGATGGTGATCTCCCACATCGCTGCACACCGAGGCCCCATTCGCCGCGGTTGGATTCCACGGGCCCGTGGTCGTGCCACGCCCAGCAACCACTACCGTGTCAATTTGGAAGTCTTCTTGGAAGACATGAACGCCACGGACGACGACATGGAGGACGATTTCTGAGGTGAACATCATGGGTAAACAAAACATTCTACGAACCATCGTCAACCGAAACGTTGAGCGCCTGCTCGTCCGTGAGTTCTTGATGAACAACACCAAGAAATCCGGCTTTGGTGGTCTTGACATTCGCCGTGTCCCCGAAGGCACCGAAGTGACCGTTCACGCAGAGCGCCCCGGTATGGTCATTGGCCGAAAGGGGAAGATCATCAACGACCTTCAAAACCGTCTCCGCCAGGAATTTGACCTTCCCAACCCCAAACTCAAGGTTGAGGAAGTCAAGAACCCGACCTTGAACGCTCAAGTGATGGCCGAGAAAATTGCTGCTTCTCTTGAGCGAGGTTGGTACCACCGACGCTCGTGCCACAGCGGCGCCCAGAACATCATGGACGCCGGCGCTCGCGGTGTGATCATCACCGTTGCTGGAAAGTTGACCGGTTCGCGCAACCGAACCGAGAAGTACATCCGTGGCCATGTGAAGTACTGCGGGGAGACGGCGCTCGAGCACATGGACAAGGGATACTCCGTCGCCGTGAAGAAACTCGGCACCATTGGCGTCACCGTTGAAATCATGCGCCCCGGCACCAAGTTGCCCCATGAAATCAGCATTTACTCCAATGAGGAACTGAAAATCCAGGCCGCCCAAGCAGAGGCGGAGAGGACTGAAGGAGTTGATGCTTGATGAGTTACGTCTCCAACCGTGAGATCGCCTCCATGAGCGCCGAGGCTCGCCAGGCTCGCCTTCTTGAACTCCAAGAGGAGTTGTTGCAACTTCGCGCCGAGAAAGCATTGGGCGGCACGCCTTCGAACATGGGCGCCTACAAGGCAACCCGACGCAGCATTGCTCGCTTGAAGACGCACATGCACAATCAACAATGAAACGAACCCGAGGTGATGAACAACAATGGCTGCTATTTGCAATGTTTGCGGACTTCCCGATGAATTGTGCATCTGTCAAGAAATTGCAAAAGAGCAACAAAAAGCCATCATCTCAACCGAACGACGAAGATATGGAAAATTCGTAACCAAAGTGGAGGGCATTGACGACGCAGCAATTGACATCAATCAACTTGCAAAGACCCTGAAGAACAAATGCGCAGCAGGCGGAACGGTGAAAGGGCGATTGATTGAACTCCAAGGGGACCACAAAAAGAAAGCTGCAGAAGTGCTCAAGAACAACGGATTCAATGTGGAGGTGCGATGAGATGGACATGTACAACCAACCTTGGATCGGCCGCAAGATGCAGGTCGTCGCCTCCACCGATGCAACTTTGCTCGGTCGTCGGGGCACGGTGGTCAACGAATCACGAAACACCGTCTCGCTTTTGGAAGGCGAGCGCACGCTCGTTCTGAACAAGGCGAGCATCACATTCACGGTTGACGACAGCGATGTCGTCATCGAAGGGGCCATGGTGGGTCAACGCCCTGAAGACAGGATCCACCGAACATACAGGAAGGCATGATACGATGCAAGAACATCGAGATATTGGTATTGACGTGAAAACACCCACCGGTGAGTGGGATGGAGATGCGAACTGCCCGTTCTACGGCAGTTTGCGCCTGCGAGGACAAGTTCTCGAGGGCACCGTTTCCAAGATGGGCATGCAGAAGACCATCACCATCAAGCGGAACAACGTTCGTTACATGAAGAAGTACGAACGGTTTGAAAAGCGGACCAGTTCCGTTTCTGCCCACCTGCCTTCGTGCATTGGTGAGGTCAACATTGGTGATACGGTCAAAATCATGGAATGCAGACCGCTCTCCAAGACCATTTCCTTTTGTGTCATTGAGAACTCTGGAGGTGTTGCTTGATGAAGGGCATCGCTGGAAATCAAACCCGTGGCCTGCCCACGGCAGCACGACTTCATGTCGCCGACAACACCGGTGCAAAAGTCGTCCAAATTCTCAACGTTCTGAAGTTGGGCGGTACCATGCGCCGTTACCCCGCAGCGGGCGTCGGCGACATGGCCAAAGTGTCCGTCAAGAAAGGAACGCCTGACACCCGACGCCAAATGTACAACGTCGTCATCATCCGCCAACGCCGACCGTTCCGTCGTGTTGACGGTACTTGGGTTCAATTCGAAGACAACGCCTGCGTGATCGTCAACGAGCGCGGTGATGTCACGGGTTCCGACATCAAAGGGCCGGTTTCACGTGAAGCCGCCGAACGCTGGCCACGTATCGCAGCGAATGCGAAGCAAATTGTGTGAGGGAGCATCATGGTCAAGAGCATGAAACCAGGAAAACAACGCAAAGCGCATTTTAATGCGCCCAAGCACGAGAAGCGAAAGCGCGTGGCAGCCCGTCTCCAACTCAGCAAACCGGATGCTCGCTTCGCCGGTGTCCGCACGGTCACGGTTCGTGTTGGCGACATCGTCCAAGTCACCCGTGGCGACCAAGGCCACGGTGGAAAGCGACACGGGGGTACTCGGGGCAAAGACCCGTTGACCGGTGCCGTGTTGCGCATTGATGCTGAAAAAGGTCGCTTGTACATTGAAGGAGTCAAGGCCAGCAAGGCTGACAACAAGGAAGAGGCCGTCCCCGTCCATGCCTCGAACGTCGTGGTGACTCAACTTGACGAGTCCGACCGGATGCGAATTGCAAAACTTACGGGCAACAGGAGTTGAAGAAAATGAGCAGCAATCACTTGAAGCGCTTGGCCATGCCTCGAAGTTGGCCTCTGCCACGAAAGACCACGGTTTGGGTGACCCGACCGTCCCCAGGAGCCCATCCATTGGAGCAATGCATGCCGATCACGTTGGTTCTACGAGACGTTCTCGGTATGGCGAATACCGCTCGTGAGGTAAGGTACATCCTCCACAATGAACTTGCGAAGGTTGACGGGCGCATCGTCAAAGACACCCGTCGAGGCGTCGGCCTGATGGACGTGCTGAGCGTTGGCGAAGAACACTTCCGATGTGTTCTCGACCACAACGGTCGCCTCCGTTATCGCACGATTTCAGCCGAAGAAGCCGCCTGGAAGGTTTGTCGAATCAACGGCAAGAGCACCATCAAGGGAGGAATGACCCAACTGAACCTCCACGACGGACGCAACATCATCGTCGACGATGCCCAAGCCTACAACACCGGCGACTCGTTGAAACTCAACCTCCCCGACCAAACCATCGCCGAGCATATCCGCTTTGGTGAGGGCACACGATGTTTCCTGACCGGTGGTGCGCACGTCGGCTCTACGGCCGAAGTCAAAGAATACATCATCAAGCGCTCCAGCATGCCCAATGAAGTCCAGTTTGATGGCTTCGACACCGTGGCTCGCAACGTCTTCGCCATCGGCGACGCCGTTCTTCCGTTGACGGAGGTGACGCAATGAGCGCCACAGCCAACCCCATGAGCCAGCTCCGGGTCACAAAAGTGTGCGTGAACATCGGTGTGGGTGAAGGCGGTGATCGACTCGTCAACGCCGAGAACGTTCTCGAATTGGTGACTGGCGTGAAGCCGCAACGCACCCTCGGCCGCATTCAGAACCGAGACCTCAAAGTTCGCATTGGTGCCCCCATCGGGTGCAAAGCTACGATGCGCAAGCAGGATGACATCAAGGAATTCCTCACCAACGCCTTTGCCTGCCGTGAAGGCATCATTCCATCGTGGAACTTTGACCGTGAGGGCAACCTTTCGTTCGGCGTCCGTGACTACACGGATTTCCCGGGTCAAAAGTACGACCCCGACATCGGTATCTTCGGTATGGACATCACCGTGGTCTTGGAACGCCCAGGCCACCGAGTCAGTCGCCGTCGCCGTGCAAAGAGCAAGGTCGGCCCGAAGCACCGTGTTTCGGCGGACGAGTCTCGAGCATGGTTTGTTGAGAATTTCAACATCAATATTTTGGAGGAGTGAACATGGCAAGAGATCACGGAGAACGAATCGGACGAACCATCGGATGCCGCCGCTGTGGACGCAAGCGAGGTATGATTCGCCGCCACGGATTGCGCCTTTGCCGCCAATGTTTCCGAGACGTTGGGCCTGAAATTGGGTTCAAGAAGATGAATTGAGGAGGAATGAAGTATGCAAATTGATCCATTGAACGACGCACTCGTCAAAATCTACAACGCCGAGCAGGCCGGGAAGTTCAACGTTGAGTTGACTCCAGCCTCCAAACTCCTCGGCAACGTGTTGAACATCATGCAGTCTTCCGGCTATGTCGGTGGTATTGAGCGGGTTGAAAACGGCCGTGGCGATGCCTTTGTGGTTGAACTCCGAGGAACCATCAACCGATGCGGCACCGTCAAACCCCGTCACAGCGTTCGTCGTCAAGAATACGAAAAGTGGGAAACCCGTTACCTCCCTGCCCGGGATTTCGGGTTGCTCATCTTGACGACCAACTCCGGTGTGATGCACCACTACGATGCAAAAGATGCTCGAATCGGCGGCAAACTGCTCGCCTACGTGTACTGAGGTGAAATGAATGGTAAAACTCGACAGAATCGAACACACCGTAACCGTCCCTGAAGGCGTGAACGCCGAAATCAGTGAAGACGGCGTCGTGACCATCACCGGCCCAAAGGGTTCCTTGACCCGAACCTTCCGAAGTGGTTTTATCGACCTCTTCCAGGATGGGACAGGCATCGTTGTTCGCGTGGACCTTCCACGCCGCAAGCAACGAGCCCTTGCAGGAACCTGGAACGCCCATCTCAACAACATGGTGAAGGGCGTCTCGGAAGGTTTCACCTACAACTTGAAGGCCTTTTACTCCCACTTCCCGATGACCCTTGCTGTGAACGGTAACACGTTCACCGTCAACAACTACTTTGGTGAGCGTGTCCCCCGGACGGCGGAGATTCTTGAGAACGTTGACGTGAAGATCACCGACAAGGTGGAGATCACCGTTTCCGGAATTGACAAGGAATCCGTGGGGCAAACCGCTGCGAACATCGAGCGTTGCACGACCGTGAAGAAGCGAGACCGCCGGGTCTTTCAGGATGGGATTTACCTGTTGAACAAGGAGTGATGGACATGGCAGAAGATTACGAATCAATGACCGTAGCGCAACTCAAAGAGGCGCTCAAGGAACTCGACCTTCCCGTTTCAGGGAAGAAATCCGATCTCATCGAACGCCTGCAAGAGGCTGCAGGGGCTGACACGACCACCGAGGCCGTTGAAGAACCTGTGGAAGAGGACGCTCCGGCCGCCTCCGACGACAGTTGGGACGACGAGGATTGGGACGATGAGGGCGACGAAGTCTACATGGTCAAGCAAAAGCCAGTCCTCGATGAAGGCACGAAGGCTGCACTTTCCTTGCGAGCCGCTCAGAAGAAGAAGACTCCATCGTTCCGTCGTACGGAGTGGTTCCGATACAAGCGACTTTCTCGCTCAGGATGGCGTGCCCCTCACGGCATGGACAACAAGCAACGCCGTAACTACAAGTATCGCGGCTCGCTTGTCCGCATCGGTCACGGAAAGGTGGCTGCTGCCCGTTTCCTTCATCCCTCCGGATTCAAGGAGGTCATGGTGCAGAACCTTGCGGACCTGGAAAGCATTGACCCCGAAACCGAAGCTGCTCGCGTGGGCGGAACGGTCGGCGGTCGAAAGCGAGAGACCATCTACGCACGAGCCGATGAACTCGGCATCCGTGTGCTCAACCGAAGGAGGGATGTCTGATGCAAATCACCAATCAAAAGCGAATCGCAGCACGCCTTTTGGGCTGTGGAGAAAACCGAGTCTGGATCAACCCCTTGTACGTTGACCAGGTCGCTTCTGCCGTCCAAACGGATGACATTCGAGAGTTCATCGATGAAGGCTGGATCAAAGCAAAACCCATCAAAGGGACCTCTCGAGTCCGAGCCCGAACTCGCTTGGCTCAGAAGCGAAAGGGACGACGCAAAGGACAAGGTACCCGTGCAGGTACCGCCAATGCTCGAAACCCTCGCAAGCATCGTTGGATGCGGACCATCCGTAGCCAACGCCGCGTTCTCAAGGAATTGCGAGAGGATGCGACCATCGCTCCCTCGCAATACCGACGGTACTACCTCAAAGCCAAGGGCGGTTCGTACCGTTCGATTGCTCACATGCGCTCTCAGATGGCGCTTGAGGGCGTCTCTTTCAAAGGAGGTGACGAGTGATGGCAGGAAACAACCGCCGTTCCATCTTCCGTCGCCGCAAGGCCGGTGTAACCGACTACCGCCGCCGCCTCAAGCTGCTTCGTGGCCGCATGCCCCGTGCTGTGGTCCGTGTATCCAACACCCGAACGACCTGCCAGTTGGTCTCGTGGGCTGCTGACGGTGACATGGTGATGGTGAACGTGACCGGGTCCGACCTCGTCAAGAAGTACGGTTGGCCAGAGGGACGTTCCCTAAAGTCCGTCCCTGCGTCCTACCTTGTTGGGTTCGCTATGGGCAAAGCCGCCGTTGCAAACGGTGCCGACAGGGCCGTGCTTGACATCGGCTTGGCTGCGAGTTCTCCGGGTAGCCGGGTTTACGCAGCCCTCAAGGGCATGTGCGATGCCGGTCTTGACATTCCTCACAGCGAGGAGGTCTACCCCGACGAGGACCGTCTGAACGGGGCTCACATCGACGACAAAATCGCCAAAGACATTGAATCAACAAAATCCAAAATTGAGGGGGCTAACTGATGACTGAAGAAGACACGCCAACCATGGCGCCAGGCTTGTTGCAGGCCTACGCCCCAGAAGAAGCCGATGAGATGCCAGACCCCCGTCGCCGACGACGTCAACAAGACGACCCGATCGCCAACCTCCGAAAGTGGGAGCCAAAAACCCGCCTCGGTGCAGCGGTCATGGCGGGAAAAATCATCACCTTCGAAGCCGCTCTCGCATCGGGTCTTCCCATTCGTGAAGTTGAAATCGTGGACGCCTTGATTCCCAACCTCGAAGACGAGGTTATTTCGGTCAACATGATTCAACGCATGACGGACAGCGGACGTCGTGTACGATTCAATGTCATGGCTTGCGTGGGCAACCGCGACGGCTACGTCGGCTTGGGCATGGCCAAAGCCAAGGAAGTCGCAACCGCCATCCAAAAGGCCATCACGGCTGCAAAACTCAACCTCATCCGCGTCCAACGTGGTAACGGTTCCTGGGAATCCGCATCAGGACCCGGGAACACCGTGCCGTTCAAAATCAACGGACGAGCTGCCTCCACCCGAGTGACGCTGATGCCTGCCGCTCAAGGCAAGGGCTTGGTAATCGGGGAAACCGGAAAGCGAGTTCTTGAACTCGCGGGCGTTGAGGACGTGTTGTCTCGGACCAAAGGACAAACCCGCACAACCATCAACTACGCTGCGGCAACCTTCAACGCTTTGAAAAACATCAACACAACGCGTGTGACCAACACACAGCGAGAATCGTTGTACATCCATACCGGGAGGAAGAACGCATGACCTTTATTGTTGTCCGAGCACGAAGCGACGTCAAAGTCGAACGGTCCATTCGTGAGACCATGGGTTTCATGAATTTGACCCGTGTCAACCACGCCGTTATCATCCCTGACAACCCCCAATACCGAGGCATGCTGCAGAAGGCCAAGGACTACATCACGTGGGGAGAAGCTGACGCAGGCGTTGTTGAGCGCATGCTCACCGAACGAGGCCGCATGGCTGGGGATCACCCGCTCACGGATGCCATCGTTGCGGAGCACACCAAGTTCTCCAGCATCTCTGACTTCGCCAAGGCCATCGTCGCCGGGGAAGCAGAGGTCAAAGACATTCCAGAATTGAAGCGCGTGTTCCGCCTCCACCCTCCTCGTGGGACCAAAGGCTGGGGCGGTATCAAGCGAAGCTTTGTTGTCGGCGGCGCACTTGGCGCTCGTGGCGAGGCCATTGCAGACCTCGTTGAACGCATGATTTGAGGTGATGAAGATGGGTACGAAAGCAAACAAGCACCGTGGACGAAACCGTTACCACGGTCGAGGAAAGAAAGCCGGTCGAGGCGCTGGAAAGCGTGGTGGCCGTGGAAACGCTGGTATGAACAAGCACCGCGTCATGACTCGGATCAAGTACATGCCCAATCACTGGGGAATGCATGGCTTCAACCGCCATCCATCGCTACGAACCGTTCACCTGACGGCCAATGTCGGGGAACTCGAAGCCATGGCCAACGGCGAATCCACGGTGGATTTGACCTCCATGGGCATCGACAAGCTGCTCGGCAGCGGTCAAGTCCGCACGGCCCTGACCGTTGTGGTCGAGGAAGCCAGCGCTCGAGCCGTTGAGAAGATCAAAGCCGCCGGCGGCACCGTTGAAACCGGTGACGACGATGAATGGGGCGACTTCGAAGATGAAGATGAGGACTGAGTTTTAATCGGCGGGAATCAACATGAAGCACAAGCCAATCCCCTGGGCCATCGCATTGACCGGTGTGCTCTACTATGCCCTGCTCATCTACTGGCAGTCCGATGAATTGTCGGGTTCCGGTCAGGCACGGGATGCAGCGGTCTTTGGCTTGATTTTCTCCGTGATTTATGTCGCGTTCTGTATGTGGTGTTTCCAACGGGATTTGCCCGATGGTCTCAAGGACATGCCGTTTGTTGGGCGATACGGAAAAATCACATCGTGGTTGGCCTTCGCCAGCGTCGCGGTTTGGTACGTCCGCCCAGGTGCATGGGGTGGTTACGACGAGGGTGTTGGGTTCTTCCTCGTGGGTATTCTCCTGCTCGGTTTCGCAGCAGCGGCCATCTTGACCTGTTTCATGTGGGAGGGTGATGACAGTAGCCGCCTCTATGCCCTCCGTCGCTTCGTTGATGTTTATCCCACCATCACGAAGCCTGAGCGCCACGTGCGCTTCAACGAAAAAATGTGGACCACCACCTTCGTTCTCATCATCTACTTTGGTATGACCAACGTGATGTTGTTCGGCCTCTCTGGTCAAGCACTTGACCTCTTCAGCGGGTTCCGCTCGATTATGGCCGGTGCATCCGGGACCATCATGCACTTGGGCATCGGCCCCATCGTTACCGGTTCCATCATCATGCAGTTGTTCGCCGGTGCCAAGATCATCCGATTGGATTTGAGCAATTCCGATGACAAGGCGATGTACCAAGGTGTACAGAAGCTTCTGGTGCTCATCATGATTCCAATCGAAGCCATTCCGCAGACGTACGGTTTCCTTGACCCGAGCGACTGGCTCATCGATGCCTACGGCTTGGGTTGGGCGAACTTTGTGATCGTGGCCCAACTCTTTGCAGGTTCCTATCTGGTCTTCCTGCTCGACGAACTCGTCAGCAAGTGGGGTATCGGCTCGGGTATTTCTTTGTTCATCGCTGCAGGTGTGGCCCAATCGACCTTCGTTGGAACCCTTTCTCCACTTGCGACCACCGCAGGCGCCCCGTATTCCACGCAGAACCCTCCTTCGGGAACGTTGCCGATGGTCTTCTACATGTTCCGCCAGTCCACGAATTACGAGATGATTCAATCCAATGGCTTTGAGGTGATGTTGCTGACCCACGTCAACCCCGTTGCTGCCCTCGTTTCGTCCATCATCGTGTTCTTGGTGGTTGCCTATGCGGAATCGAGCAAGCTCGAACTTCCGCTCACCCACGCCAAGGTGCGTGGTCACCGTGGCCAATACCCCATTCGTTTGGTTTACGCCTCGAACATTCCCGTGATTTTGATGGCTGCTCTGTTGGCCAACATCAACATGTTCACCCTTCTCTTCTGGAGCCATCCGACCTTGAGTCAAACACCGATTCTCGGACAGAACGGTTGGGCTTCTGCTTCGGCCTACATCGGAACCTACGAGCCCGGGCAGACCACGGCATCGGGTGGCTTTGCCTGGTATGCAAGCATGGTCAACGGCGTGAACGATTGGCTTATTCCGCTTCTCAATCAACAAGGTGACGTCTTTGGCCACACCCTGCCGCAAATCATGGTTCACGTGGTCTTCTACGTGGCCTTGATGACGGTCGGTTCGATGGTCTTCGCGAAGTTTTGGATCGACACCACGAACATGGGCACGAAAGATGTCGCCAAGCAAATCCAAAACACGGGCATGCAAATTCCTGGTTTCCGAAACAACCCCAAGGCTGTTGAGAAGATTTTGGAGAACTACATCCCACCGGTGACTTACTTCTCCGGGGCTTTCGTCGGTCTGCTCGCAGCAGGTGCTGACCTGCTGGGTACGGTCGGTAACGCCACGGGTACGGGTCTGCTGCTGGCTGTCGGTATCATTTTGCGTACCTACGAGCAAATCCAGAAGGAACAGGCCATGGAAATGCACCCGATGATTCGCCAGTTCTTCGGCGCCGAGTAAGCCCGAATGGCAAGGCGGAGATGTTCTCGCCTTTCTCTCCAACTTGAGGTCGCGGAAACGTCACTCAACGGCGATTT
>JAUREJ010000023.1 GCA_030827475.1 Candidatus Poseidonia sp. | reverse complement strand
GAGGCAGAAAACCATGGTCCGGCGGGCGTCAAAATCAGCGAGCACACTGGCCGTGGTCAGCACCATGCTCGTTCCGGCAGAGTTGTCGTAAGCGCCGGTTCGCGTGCCGTAGCCGGGAAGGTTTGGCCCGGGAAGGTAGGCTAAGGGAGGAGCGATGTCAAAATGGGCTCCGAAAACCAACCATTCATCGGGAAACACGGTTCCGGTTTTGTAACCGCAGATGTTCACAGCCCAGAGGGTGCCGGACTGGAAGCGATGGACTTCAACATCAAGGCCGTAGCCTACCATCACGCCTTCAAAGTACGCGATGGCGTCTTCGTAAGCAGGGTTACCGTTACCGATCCAACGATCAAGGTAGCCCACCGCCCCGTCATAGGGGTCGGTAGGGTCTGCTGTCTCATCGGTGATGAACTCCACCCATTCGTAGACATCTCGGCCGTTGAGCCAACCGCCGGACGCCGATACACCGTTTTCTTCAGTGAGGTCACTGCGCTCTGGACGAACGGTCGTCAACTTGAGCGGGACCACATCGCCACCGGTGGTGTTTCCTGGAATCAACCAAGGCCAAACACCCCCCTCGTCCTGATTTGGAACGGCTTCAACAGCGCCGGTGTTTGGCATGCTCTCGAGCCACGACATCCATGACTGGTTCGCAGCACGGATGGGCCAATGAATTCGGCCAAATTCCCCAAGGAAAAGCACCACATCTTCGTTGCGTGGCGGGAAGAGCACATCGACGGCCACGGCTTCACCCTTGGCCACATCGAGGACCGTACCGTTTTGGGCCCGAAGTGAACCGGGGTCTTGAATGAAGTAAGGGATGTAGACGGCCACATCTTCCTTTGCCGTGAGGGTAATTTGCTGCCACATGCCCCCCTGAAGCGAATCCGCCTCCTCGACGGCGAGGGCATCAACCGTGACGCCCGAGGCTTCGTTCTCGCCGAAACATCCGGACATGGGGGCCAAAACCATCAACCACATCAGAAGAAGGGCGCTTCGGCGTTGGCTGGTCATGGCTGAGCCAACCAGCCCCCCCTGTTGAAGACAGCGGTGAAAGGAATTCCACCCCTCTTTTTCCGCTCAACGGAAAACCGGTACCGAAAAAAGGCGAAGAGTTAAGGGGCATCGGCGGGCCGTTGAACACATGGCCTCCGTTCGGATGGACCAAAAAAGAATGGCTTTGGTACGAAGGGTGCCCGAATCGTTCACCAAAGCCCTCGCCAAATATTTCGGTAGCGGCCCAACCGATGTTGAGGTCGCTCGGGCCCAACATCAAGCCTACATCACTGCCCTCGAAGAGAACGGTGTTCAGGTTCACGTCCTCGAAGCAGACGACCGCCACCCCGACTGCATCTTCGTCGAGGATCAAGCCGTCGTTATCGACGGCAAGATGCTTTTACCCCATCCAGGGCATCCTTCTCGCGTTGCGGAACAGCCCCCTATCGCTGAATTTCTCATGAGCGAACTCGACGGCGTTCAGACCTGTCGGATGGGCGGTGAAGCAAGAATGGACGGCGGCGATATCATTCGATTGGGCGACCTTTTCTTCGTCGGGCGCTCGTCGCGCACCAACGACCTCGGCATTGCAGCCTTGCGCAGCCTGCTCGATGATTTTGGTCATGAACTGCGCGTTGTTGATGTTCCGAGCCATGCTCTTCACCTCACGAGCATCAGTTCCACGCCCACGGACTCCATGATTTTGGTTCCTGAAGGCTATTTGTCTCCAGAAGCCTTTGGTGAACTTCCCAGCGGGTGTGAACTCCTTTGGATGCCCGAAGAGGAAGCCTACGGGTGCAACACCATCGGGTTGCCGAATGGAAAGGTGCTGGTCGCCAAGGGCTACCCCACGGTTCACGCTGCTTTGCGTGCGCGAGGACTCGAGCTGGTCGAAGTCGACATGAGCGAAATCAGGGCCGCCGATGGCTCGTTGACTTGCTGCTCCATTTTCTATTGAGGCTCACTTGCAACCCTTTGGATCCACCGGTCCAACACCGTTTCCATCGCTTCATCGGGTTCGCCAACCCAAATTCCATTCTCCAAGGCGCCCGTCATGCCTTCATCAACAAGGGTCAAGTGGCGCTGTTCGGGAATAAGTTGCAATGTTTTGGTGTGGTTTTTGTAAAGACCGAGCTCGAATTGAATCCAAGGTTCGGGCGTTCTGCTGAACTCCACAAAAGGCGTTGATTGGAGAAATTGCAGAAAATCATCGAGAGAAAGAAACGAACAGAGCATCGAAAGCGTTTGCTCAAGGCCGAGGTGTTTTTCGCTTAAATCAGGGCGGTCGTCCACTTCCTTTGCTTTGACCAGCGTGATGAGAGGAAGGGAATCGCTCATGCTTCCTGCCTTTTCACCCAATGCTTGAATGTTGGTGTTATTGAGAACCAAACTCAATATTATAAGCCATGGGCAGAAGCAACCGCTCATGCACCACCACGATAGCGATGCCAAATGCCCCGTCATGCACGGCGGAATGACCTCTTCAGCCTCCGACAAGCGTTCCAACCAAGATTGGTGGCCGACCAACCTCAACCTCGGTATCCTCCACCAGCACGACCGCAAGTCCAACCCCATGGACCCCGATTTCAGCTACACCGAAGCCTTCGGTAAACTCGACTACAACGCCCTCAAGGCCGACCTCAAAGCGCTCATGACCGACAGCCAAGACTGGTGGCCTGCCGATTACGGTCACTACGGCCCGTTCTTCATTCGCATGACCTGGCACGCTGCCGGAACCTACCGAATCGGCGACGGTCGTGGCGGTGCAGGCACCGGGGCTCAGCGCTACGCCCCCCTCAACAGCTGGCCCGACAACGGCAACCTCGACAAGGCTCGCCGCCTGCTCTGGCCCATCAAGCAAAAGTACGGCAACAAGATCAGTTGGGCCGACTTGCTGGTCCTCACCGGCATTGTGGCCATCGAATCCATGGGTGGACCCGTGTTCGGCTTCGGCGGCGGCCGTGAAGACATCTGGCACCCCGAAGAGGACATCTACTGGGGCGCTGAAGATGAGTGGCTCGGAGACAACCGATACGGCGACACCCGTCAAGACCTTGAGAACCCTCTCGCAGCGGTCCAAATGGGTCTGATTTACGTCAACCCCGAAGGTCCTAACGGCAACCCTGACCCCTTGCTCAGCGCACAGGACATCCGGGAAACCTTCGCCCGTATGGCCATGAATGACGAAGAAACCGTTGCGCTCACTGCTGGCGGCCACACCTTCGGAAAGGCCCACGGCGCAGGCGACGCTGGCCTTGTGGGCGCAGAGCCCGAAGGGGCTGACATCGAAAACCAAGGCTTCGGCTGGATCAGCTCACACGGATCTGGAAAGGGTCGCGACACCATCACCAGCGGAATTGAGGGTGCTTGGACCGCAAACCCCACGCAATGGGACAACGGTTACTTCGACCTTCTCTTCAAGTACGAAGACGACTGGACCCTCGTCAAGAGCCCCGCTGGTGCAAACCAGTGGACTCCAGGCAACCCCGACGAAAGCGACATGGCGCCCGATGCCGAAGACCCGTCCCGCAAAGTCCCTACCATGATGACGACGGCGGACATGGCCATGATTCGAGACCCTGCTTACCGCAAGATTTCCAAGCACTTCCATGAGAACCCCGACGAATTCGGTGACGCTTTCGCTCGTGCCTGGTTCAAGTTGCTCCACCGTGACATGGGTCCCAAGGCCCGCTACCTCGGACCCGATGTTCCTGCAGAGGAATTGATCTGGCAAGACCCCGTCACGCCGGGCTCATCGTCGTACGACGTCGACGCCCTCAAGGCCGCCATCAAAGGCTCCGGGCTTTCCATTGCCGAGATGGTTGAAACCGCTTGGGCCAGCGCTTCCACGTTCCGTGGCTCAGACAAGCGTGGCGGTGCCAACGGCGCTCGCATCCGACTTGCTCCACAAAAAGACTGGGAAGCCAACAAACCCGCTCAACTTGCGAAGGTACTCAGCGTGCTTGAACCCCTCGCTGCAGCTCATGGAGCAAGCGTTGCCGACACCATCGTTCTTGCAGGATGCGTCGGCATCGAAACCGCCAGCGGCGTGACCGTCCCGTTCACACCCGGTCGTGGCGACGCCACTGAGGAACAGACCGATGCAGCGTCCTTTGCGGTGCTCGAACCCGTTTCCTGCGGTTTCCGCAACTTCCTGAAGAAGAATTATGCTGTGACCCCTGAAGAAATGATGTTGGATAAGGCGCAACTGCTCGGCCTCACCGCCCCAGAAATGACGGTCTTGGTCGGCGGCCTCCGCTCGCTCGGCGTCAGCTCCGATGACCGCGGCCTCTGGGGCAGCGGCGATGAGTTCGATAACTCGTTCTTCACGACCTTGCTCGACATGACCGTCGCTTGGACGCCAACCGGCAGCAACTCCTACCAAGCCAAGGACCGGTCTACCGGAGCAGACGTCCGCACGGCCAGCCGCTACGATTTGGTGTTCGGCAGCAACTCGCAGTTGCGAGCCATCGCAGAGGTGTACGCTCAGGACGACAACAAGGACAAGTTTGTGAGCGATTTCATCGCTGCATGGAACAAGGTCATGAACGCCGACCGCTTTGACGTCGCTTGAGGCGGGTTTCATCCATGTCGAAGCCGACACAGCGGCACGATGCTCCCCCCGTGCGTCGGATGACGAAGCAAAAGCAAGCCATCTTTGACAACGTTATGAATCGGTGCGACCATCCAACGGCTCAAGAGGTTCACGAAGCCCTTTCACCTCTCGGGATTGGCTTGGCCACGGTGTACCGTAATCTTGCGATCTTGGCGAAGGACGGCGTGATTTCCACGGTCGAGCACGAAGGCGAGGTTCGCTACGATTGCAACAACAGAGCACATGGCCACGCCACGTGCACGTCATGCGGCAGGTTGTGGGACATCCCACTGCCCGACACAAAGGCGCCAAGCACCGTTACGGGGTTGGCCGATGTAGAGGAGGTGGAGTGGACGCTTCGGGGTCTCTGCACCGCGTGTGCCTGATCGTTGCTCTCCAACGACACTCACGATTGTGGCTTACCAAGGCAGCGTCCGCCCGGTGTATTCCACAAATCGACCCGACATGGCGACCGTTTGCTCTTCAATGCGTTCAAGGATGCCTCGTACGCTTTCGTCGGCTTTTACGGGCGCCTTGGGTCCACCCATATCCGTTTCAACCCAGCCAGGGTGAACGAGCAACAGGGAGATGTTTCGCTCGATCAATTCGTTCTTCATGGCCACCGTGAACATGTTCAAGGCGGTTTTTGAGGCGCGATAGGCGTAGGACTTTCCGCTATGGCAGTCCGCAATGCTGGCCATCAGGCTTGACAACATCACCACCGTGCCACCACCGTTTTGATCCAACAACGGGAGGGCCTGCTGAGTGACCCTTACAGGAGCAACGGCGTTGATGTCCATCACTTCGGCCACCTTCCCAAAATCAATGTCTTCAATGCTCGCCCATCGCCCGTCGGAAACCCCGGCGTTGTTCACCACGAGGTCAAGGCCGGTCTTGATTTGCTGAAGCACCGAGGCGATTTCCTCGGGCTTGCGAACATCCATGGAAGCAAGGTGCAATTCTGGGTGATGAAGGTCGACCAACCCGCCCTTGCTGGTTCGGTAGGTGGCGTGAACGGTGTACCCGCTCTCCAACAATTGACGTGTGAACTCAAGGCCGAGGCCCCGGTTGGCCCCGGTCACCAGTGCGACGGGCATGGTCGTGGTTTCACCGGCGAGGCGATAACCTTCGCTGAAAAACACCCGACACTTTTCGGTTGCCGAGGGTTTTTGCCCGTTGGCGAGGTGGACCCTCCATGGAAGAGGAGCGCGATTATTCAAGCAGCGTCGTCCTCGGTATTTCCGATGCCCTCATCGAAATGACCGGCATTTTAGCCGGCCTCACGTTCGCTTTTCAGGACATGTCGCTCATCGCCCTCTCGGGCATGGTCACCGGCATCGCTGCCTCGTGCAGCATGGGGGCGTCTGAATTTTTGTCCAAACGGGCCGAACCCGACGGGGGCTCCCCCGTCAAAGCGGCTTTTTCGACCTGGGCGGCCTACTTGTGCGTCGTGACGGTGCTGATATCGCCCTACTTGCTCATCGATGGCGAGGTTGGCGGGATGGAGGCTCACGTGGCCGCCTTCACGGTGACCTTGCTTCTCGGTGTTGGCATTGTGGCTGCGTTCAATGTTTGGTGGTCGTCGAAAAAAGGCGTGGCCTTCCTTCCTCGTTTTTTCGAAATGATGGGCATTCTCGCCTTCATTACCGTGCTTTCCTACGGTTTGGGGCTTGCGCTTGGTAATGTCCTCGGTCGCTGATTTAGAAGATGTACTCTTTCTCCACCTCGGGCTCTTCCTCTTCTTCCCGCTTGCGCTGAATCTGTTTCAATTGCAGATAGGCGCTCACCAACATCCCGATGAAGGCGAAGTAGGCGTCGGGAGCATCAACGCCGTTCAAGCGTTCAACGGGCCAGCCCACGGCAATGTAAACGGCAAGCATCATGCCCAGCGTGCCCACCAATCCCGCCATCAGGGCAGGAACTAGCCGCCGGAAGCCGAAACTCAAGAAAAAAGCGATCAGGGTCAAGATACCGGAGAGAAAAGCATCCCCTTCCAAGTCGATGTCAAAGCGTTTTCCGTTTGCGATCAGGTTGGTGATGACGACGTAGACGAGCCCAGCTGCAAGAAAACGCATCGCCACTTGGGCTACACTGACGGATACGCCGGCGATGACGACAGCGGCGAGGAAGCGAAATGCCTGTTCTCCAAGAGGGGGCGACGAACCCAGCAACGGGTACAACGGGCCCACAAGGCCGAATCCGAGCACGAAGCCCACCAAGCCGATGGTGAGGGGTATGCGTTTGCGCCCCTCCACCACGAGCAACAACGAGATGGCGAACAACGGGATGGCGTAAAACAAACCGCCCTCAACGAGAATCCCAAGCGCATCGTTTCCGATGTCTTCTGTCGCCATCTACTCCACCGTTCATCATCAGGCCAGGCGAACCGCTGTTTAAGCCAAGCCAAGCAAAGCCAAGCCGCCCAACAGCAGAAGAAGCGGAGCCGCTAACATTTCAAAGCCTGAGCGAGAATTGCCGATGTTGGACAGTTCGGAGCCACGCTTGAGGGTGCATTTGGTGCCGGGAGCATCTTCGTCGCCCCACACCTCAATGACGCTGTTGCCAAGGGTTCCATCCAAACCCTCGGCCTGAAGTTCACCAGCAGGACGTGGTTTGGTTTGACCAAGCAGGTAGACGGGGTCGCCAAGACGCAGGCCGTACAGCGTCCACCGGTGACCTTTGACTTGAGCTCCGCCCAACAACCCAGCAACGGCTGAAGCCATGAGTTGCTTGCCGAGGCTTTCAGCAAAGGCCCCGTCCCACTGTTTTAGCAACTGTCCGTAATCCGTTCGTTTGAAACTGGGGAGGTTCACTTTGATGCCTCCCGTACCGTCGTGGAGAACGAAAGGGACGCCCCCTCGGTCCGAGCGTACGGTGACCCAGGAACATTCTTCCTTTTTGTTTCCCTCGCTATCCGTCACCGTCCTGCATTGCTTTTGCTCGTAGGTCCAATGAAAGCCGACCATGTTGTGCATCACCATGGCGTCACTTCCATCCACCTTTACGGTCATACCCCCCTCCAAACCGGGTCGAACTTGACCGACCAGTTCGGGGTGACCCACCGGAGCGGACCGAACAAGCGACGTTGGCGTATCCAGCATCTGACCCAAGGCCTTGGACCTAAAGAACCCGACAAGCGCCAGGATTAAACCGACCGCTGCGACGATGAGTGCTGGCATTGCACCCATGCTTTGGTTCGGGTCCACGGGTTCGGCTTGCATGGCCGAGGCAACCGCCCCAAGACCGCACAGGGCAGCGAGTGCTGAGAAAACAGCATACGAGGTCATGGTTGCAGGTCGTGGCGTGCCCACCTTCACCGGGTGTTCGGGAAGCGGCGTTCCGTCACCATGGGGTCCGTACGGATTGGCGGCGTCCCAGGTTTGGGGGCCGGGAGCAGGGAGGATCCAATCGTTCGGGTCGTTGGTGGGGACCAGCGTGGTTTGCTGGAGGAACCAACTGTCCACGGTGAGCCCGCTTGCCTGAGCCTTTGCTTCCAACTCTTCGGGTGGAATCGATTGCTTGCGCAACCTGTGAAGGCCGGCTGATAGGCTCCCCGGAGAAGCCGATGCCAGAATCAGCAGTCCGAAAGCGGCGACAGCGAGACCTACGACGCCATCCGATGCCGTTTGTACGAAGCCAAAACCGGTGATGAGAAGACCGAAAGCCCAGAACAACCATCCACCAAACGTGTATGGCAACGTCAGTTTGAAGCCGCCGCCGATGAAGTCAATGTCGTGCTGCATCATACTCTGCGGACCCCATAACCCATCATAACCCTGTTTGATTGGGGTGGAGGGTTGACGCCGCCTTTACAGCCCGGGAGGAATCACGGTTCTCCAGGTGACATCAACCAACTCCATCCGGGGGTTTGGAAGGGCGTCCAAAGTGGACGCCGGTGTATGAGCGTGCTCGTTAACGACGGCTGACTCAGCCAAGTCGCGCCTTCATCTCGGTCAACATTGCATCAGGCAAGGGCACGTAACCGACATCGGCGACGTGGTCCATGCCAGTGTCCGAGTATCCGTAGTCGAAGAAACCTCGAACCAGATCCCAGTCGTTGTTGTTGACGTTCATGAAGATGTAGCGAGAGAGCGGCGCGTAACTGCCGTCAGCCACGGTACTGGTTTCGGGAACAACAGCGTTGCCTGCGTCCTGGACGCCGTGGGTATCGTTGTTGGCGATGGCCACAACCGAGAGTTTGTTGGCGTTCTCCTCGTAGTAGGCGTAGCCAAAGTAGCCAATGGCGTGTTCGTCGCTGGTGAGGCCGTTGACAATCTGATTGTCGTCAGCAGAGTTTTGGTAGCCGCGAGCGGAGTCGAAGCCCTCTGCAACAGGTTCAGCGTCCGCGAAGCAGTTCTTGCAGAACACCTGCTCACCGAAGTACTCGTAGGTTCCTGAATCGGAATCCGCGCCCCAGAGTTTGATCTCTTGGTCGGGACAGGCCGTGGAGTTGTGCAGGTCGCCCCACTCTCGTACGCCGTCACCGTCGTTGTTGGGCGTGGTCGAGTTCATGTCGAGGCCACCCTTTTCATGATTGGCGAGGTCGTCTTCACTCCAATCGCTGTAAATCCAGCGAAGTTGGGCCATCGAGAGGCCGCCCATGTCCGTGACACATTGGTCAGCAGCGCCACCCTTCTTCATGACAACGGACAAACCGTCAATAGCGACGACGAGTTGTGTCACGGTGATGTCGGAGTTGGCGCAGGAGTAGGTGTAGCCATCGGCACCGACCGAGGCCTCAGAATCTTTCCAGCCACGGCTCATGTCGCCGATGTTGACGCTGTCAGCGTCGGTGCTGCACACCCTCGAGGCACCGGCCCCAGAGCCGCCGCCTGCAACGGTGACGGTGTAGTCATCGTTGGCGGTGCTGTAGGCTTGACCCCAGGCACTGGCCACGGGGAAAACCGTACTGCTTCCAGCGATGTTGATGGTTTTCTGTTCAACGTCTTCTGTTTCTCCATCACCAAGACAACCGGCCAGCCCGGTGGTCATGAGAATCAAGATGATGGTCAGGGTTTTTGCATGCATTCCAAGGTTCATTGTATTCGCTCCTTGTTCTCCGGATTCACCGCTGACACATGGGGTTCATCATTACAGACTATTGACGGCTAAATAGAAGAATATATTAGACATTAGAATAAATAAGCCATCTATCTATCTCCGTAATATGTGGATGGAATCATAGGGGGAGGAATCGGTGAGCGAAGGCGACTTTCGAAAACTTCAGCTCACGGGCGGGTCAACGATGATCGTCTCGTTACCAAAGACTTGGGTGAAGGACAATCACCTCGGCAAAGGCGACGTGGTCAGCATTGAGGAGTTGGCCTCCGGCGACCTCCGAATCTCACCCATGGGAGGCAAGGATGCCAAAACATGTGTGAGCATTGATTGCTGCTCCCTGACGGTCGGCTTGGTTGACTTGCTCATCGGCGCATACCTGTCGGGCACCAGCACCATTGAAGTCAAGTGCGACCAGAAAATTTCACGCTCGGTTCGCAACAACATTCGGGATTTTCTGCGAGACACTCGGGGCATGGAGGTTGAGGACGATACGGAGAAATTGATTCGCATTATTTCCATCCTCAACCCTTCCGAATTGCGTCTACAAGTCTCCATCAATCGTATGTACATCCTCATCTCAAGCCTCGTGAACGATGCGTTCGAAGTGCTGAACGGCGAGGACATAGACCTTCTTTCTGACATTCAAGAACGCGAGCGTCAAATCGACGCCCGCCGGTTGTTGGTCGAGCGTCAAGTGGCCTCAGCGCTGAAGAATCCCTCCGTTGAAAAGAAACTCAAGGTGAACCGCTTCACGGCTATGGAACACGCCAACATCGCTCGCGTACTGGAGCGCATGGGTGATCACGCCGCCCGACTGGCTGTCCTTGTTCGTGGTAATTCTCACCTCATTCAAAGTAAAACCACGGAACTTCCGTTGCTGGCCATTCCGACGTGGGGGCAAACCCTCAAGACCCTGGTGCACAACATGTACACCAAGGACGTCAACATCATCCACGAAGCGAAAACCTCGCTGGCTGCCCTCATGGTGGAGATTGAAACATCGGAGAGAGATTCGTGGACTGGCCGTAAATCAGCCGAGCGGTTGTTTTGTGAATTTCAGATATCCGAATCCATTCGCCGCCTTTGTGCGTACGGCATTAATTTCGCCGAAGCCTTGCTTAACATGCTAATGCATGAGCGTTTAGAATCCGTCTGAGGTGAAATGTCATGGATCCCATGGAGCGCCTTGAGAAGAAGTACGAGCCAAAGAAGACGCCGTTTTTCAACGCGAGAAACATTCTGTTTTTCACCAGCCTGTCGGTGATTCTCATCACCCTCGGCATCATCCAAACCTTGCTGTTTGAAGCGATGTCGTTCTTTTCACAGGTGGCCGACGCACGCGGCTGGTTCACGTTTGAAGTGGACGCCACAGGACTATCGTCACTGGGCGGGGTCTCCTTCGTTCTTCTTCTCCTGGCGCTTGCGGGGGAATACATCATCCAGTTCAAGCGGGATCAACTTGAGCGTGCGAGCAAGGATCTGATGTTGCCACGGAAATCCATCACCACCCTTGTGCTTCTGTCTCCCGTTTTTGTTTGCCTCGGAACCGGTTCTTTTCTCCTGGCCCTCTCCCTCATGGGCTTGATCTTTGTTTGGCGACGAGCAGGAAAGGCTTACCTCTTGCTGTCTGGAAAATCCGAAACCACACCCGACCGTTCTGTCTTGTACTTCCTTGGGATTTCCTCCCTCGCCGTTCTGTTTTTCTCCATCACCAACAATTACGGTGGTGCCTTCGGAGAGTTCTTTTTCAAAACTCAATGGACGCCAACGGGTGCTTGTGCCGACCGACGTGCGCTGTGCGAAAACATGTCGTTTGGTGTCAACAGCCTTCTTCTGACCACCCTGCAGGTGGCCTTCGGAGCCCTGTTCATAGCCGTCCCGCTCGGCGTAGGGTGTGCCATTTACCTCAGCGAGTACGCTTCGCCTCGCTTGGTGGCCGTGGTCAAACCAACCCTCGAACTGTTGGCAGGCGTTCCTTCTGTCGTGTACGGCTTTTTCGCCTTCATTTACATCGGCCCTCTGGTGGTGGAAGTCGGCGAATACGCCTTTGCGCAGGGATGGATCGACGCCCCACCCAACGTCCTGAACCCCATCAATGGTGCCATCGTGGTGGGCGTCATGATTCTCCCGTTGGTGGCTTCAATGTCCGAAGATGCGCTGCGAGCTGTTCCCAACGAATTGCGGGAGGGATCTCTGGCTCTCGGTGCAACAAAGATCGAAACAACGTTCAATGTGATGATTCAAGCCTCGCTCTCAGGCATCATCGCCAGCATCATCCTCGCGCTTTCCCGTGCCGTTGGTGAGACCATGGCCGTGACCTTGGCCGTTGGGACTGTAGCCGTTTACACGTCCAACATGTTCCTACCTGCTCAAACGATGACGGCTTACATTGCACAGCGCGTCGGTGGCGATTTGCCCTTTGGTGAAATTGGTTACTTGACCATCTTTGCCGTGGGCCTCTACCTGTTCGTCATTACGCTGTGTCTGAATTTACTTGGCAACAAGGTGTTGTCCGCTTATCGGGAGGCGTACTGATGAAGAAAGACATCGACCTCCTCAAGAAGCGAAACCGTGCCCGTCGAGATCTCATGGAGCGCGCGGGCTCCACCGGACTCGCACTAACCGGCCTCATTGGGATGCTGTTCTTGACCGTGCTCGTCTGGCAAATCGCTAAGCCGACGTTCATTGATGGCGAATCAGGACAGATAGAACCGGCCTCAGAATTCATCCCTGAATCCGATTACATCCTCAAATGGGACCATCCCACCGTTGACGAGAACGGCGACCTCATCGGCGAAGCTGTCGTGTTGGAACTCTCATGGAACGACGGGAGCCCCCAAACACACGAAATCACCATCACCGTGACGGGAGAGCGAGGCCTCAAAGAAGACATCATTGTGGACTCAAACGGTGTTTCAACCAATGAGGTGGTGGTCGGGAAGAAGACCAAATTCTACCTTCTTTCGAGCCTGAACGTCCCCGTCACCGTTGAGCAATTGTCCGGTCCTGTTCCTGCCGCCGACCCCACCGGCAAGCCGGCCGTGGGAGCCTTCGTCATCTCCGGGGAGGTTGACGTTCTCGTGGCCGACGGTTCGCTGGTGGCCACCCCCCTCGAAATAGTTGCTTGGGTGGCCCTTCTCGGGGCCATTTTGCTCATCTCTGTGCCCATGCCAACGATGCTGGGACGTCTTGAGCGGCTCGGTGGAAAAGAGCGAGCGGTGAAGTACGGCTCCTATCTCCTCGCTGCGGCCACGTTGGCGTTGGGCGCCTTCACGCTGGATGCCTGGCTGGGTGGACTTTGCTGGGTCATGGTGGGCGTCATCACGGTTCGTCTTCTTGAGGGATTAACTCGTCTTCGAAAGCAAGGACGAGACCCGACGCAGTTCGAGCGATTGAAGCACACCATCACCAATCGTGAGGGGTTGCTCATGTGGGCGAGAATGCTCTTTGCGTTCTCGATGTTGTTTATCCCGTTGGCCATCGACATCCCCTTCTTGACCGAGCGCTACCAGGACATCTTCATCCCTTATGCATCGGGTATTCGTTCTGCATTCTTTGGCACCGTCTGGGTCATGACGATTGCCATGTTGGTGTCCATGCCTGTTTCAATCGGAGCGGCCATCTACCTCGAAGAGTATGCCAAAGCCACGCGAACGACCAAATTGATACAAGCACTTGTGACCAACCTCGCAGGGGTTCCGTCCATTGTCTTCGGTATGTTCGGTTTGGCCATCTTCGTGAAGCAAGGTGGTATTGGTTTGGGACTGGGGCCGTCCATTCTGGCCGCCGGTCTCACCATGGGCGTGATGGCGATGCCGATTATCGTCTTGGCCAGTCAAGAGGCTTTGCGAAGCGTTCCACGGTCGCTGCGCGAATCGGCATACGGGGTGGGTTGCACGCAGTGGCAGGTCACCCGAGACCACGTCCTTCCTTCAGCGATGCCCGGCATCATGACCGGGAGCATTCTCGCCATGAGCCGTATCATGGGCGAAGCGGCGCCACTTGTCGTGGTCGGTGCTGCAGCCCTCGTGTTGTTTGACCCCGAGCCACTGGCAGGCCTCACCGGAGGCAACCTCAACTTCACTGTGATTCCAATCCAGATTTACTTCTGGACGTCAGAGCCCGAACATGCGTGGCATTCCATGGCCGCAGCAGCCAGCATCACCCTGATACTGTTGCTTGCAGCTATGAACAGCGTGGCGATTATTCTTCGAGAGCATTTCCGGAGGAGGTTGAACCCATGAGTGAAGTGATAGGCGGCGAGTTGGTCCCGGATTCCACCCGAGACCTCGACATTGACGGTGAATTGGATTTGATGGTTGAGGATTTGGACCTCTGGTACGGTTCAAACCAGGCGCTCTACGGCGTCTCGCTTCCGATTGCCAAGAACAGCGTCACGGCCTTGATTGGCCCGTCCGGTTGCGGCAAAAGCACCCTGCTGCGCACCATCAACCGCATGAACGACCTCATTCCTATTTGCCGATACGAGGGCAAAATCACCAAAGGAGACCTCGTCATCACCAACAAAGGCGCTGACCTGGTCAATCTGCGAAAGAGCATCGGCATGGTGTTTCAGCGCCCCAATCCGTTCCCGAAATCCATCTACGAAAACGTCGCCTACGGAGTTCGCCTTCACCACCAACCTAAGCGGGAGGAATTGGATGCGATCGTCGAAAAGAGTCTCAAGCGCGCAGCGATTTGGAAGGAAGTCACCGACCGTCTTCACGACCTTGGGACATCCCTCTCAGGCGGCCAGCAACAACGCTTGTGCATCGCTCGAACCATTGCTATTGAGCCCGATGTCATCCTCATGGACGAGCCGTGCAGCGCGTTGGATCCCATCGCCACCGCAGCTATCGAAGAACTCATCCTTGAACTCAAGAAGGATTTCACGGTCGTCATCGTGACGCACTCCATGTCACAGGCCGCTCGTGTCAGCGATTATACGGGGTTCATGTACCTTGGGAGAATGGTGGAATTCAACAAGACCGAGAAGATTTTCTCCGAACCGGACCAAGAATTGACCCGACGGTACATTACGGGACGCTTTGGCTGAGGTGAACAAACATGCCCATTAGAACAGGACTCGACGAACGAATGAAATCTATACAACATGATTTGAAAGAATATTTTGTCGAAGCAAAGGAAGTGTATTCCGATGCTATTGACGCCTTCACAAAACTTGACCGCGAGGTCTATTCAGAAGCCAAAAGGGTGAGGGCGAAGGCGCGTGAAGTGAATTGGGATTTGACCAACAACCTCCTCCTCATTCTTTCGTTAAACCAACCGCTGATGAAGGACCTCCGCATCGTTGCGACCTATTTGCGAGCCGTGGATACCGTGGAACGGCTCATTCGACACGCACGGGACATCGCCCGTTCAGACCGCTCACTGGATGAGAATGCAGACAAACTCCCATCTGATATCGTGGACCCTGTGACGTCCATGCACGGCTCGCTGAATTCACTCATTGACATCACTATTGAGTGTCTAACCAACGGAGGAGAAGTTCCTGCTGATAAAGTCCGTGAACACTGGAAAGCTGTCAAAGCCTACCATGCAGAAGCGGTGGCTGCTTTGTCAATCCTCAAGGCGGATACGCTTGGAGGAAAGGCCATGCGTCTCGAAGTCATCAACATCGTCAATCGAGTGGATCGCTCCGCTTACAACATCGTCCGACTGAACAGCATGTGGCATCACGCCCTCCACAACGAGAACATCATTCTCGATTGATCGCTCAGCCTGCGGTTTGAGGAAATGAATCGATTGAGTGCAGGAGACCGGATTCTCACCAATGCGTGATCAACGACGGCGCTCGACCCTCACTTCTTGATGGTTTGGAGCATGCCTTCCACGGACGGTTTAACGTGGCTCCAAATCGCACTGTGGACTTCCAACACCGTCGCACGCGTGTGGATCATGGGGTGCCCATCCTGTTCGGCCTTTTCCGTGAAGGCTCGCCTCAGGAGTTTTTGATATTCCAAAAACGACCGAGTGATGGACGGCGACAACGCCAAATCCGCACCGGCCTCGTAGTGGTTAAGTTTGGTGAGTGAATCGTTGTACATCATGCGGTTAAGCAGCCGACGGCCGCCTGCTTGGAGCACCACGGTGATGTCTGGCTGAGGCATGCTACTGTACAGCCCTCGAATCCACTCCTCGTCGCCACCACGAATGGATTCTCGTATCAGCGGGGTCATGGTGTAGCGGTCAGCGATCACGACGTAACCGGCCGCCATGAGTGGCTCGATCTGATGGATGTACTGGTCGTGCAGGTCAGTGGCGTAGAGCAAGGCTCGTGTTCGCCAGTTCAACTGGTGCAACGCAGCGTTTGAGCCCTTGATGAGATCGCCCAACAGGGTTGAACGTGCAAGACCAACGATGGTTACGGCGACGCCGTGAGCTTTGAGACGCTCATTCAAAAGCCTCGCATGCATGGAACGACCGACGTGATCGGGCCCTTCGATGACGATGAGCTTCCCTTCCGTTGTCATGCATCTCCCTCCTCAAGGCTACCCCAATCAAACGAAGACATGCGAATCATTTCCGCCGTTCTGTCGTTTTCATCAATGGGATGAATGCTGTTCAAGTCAATGTGTTTGGAAATCAAGGCTCGAACCCGGGAATGCACCTCGGCCACCGTTCCCAGGGCGTCCACTCGAACGATGCGTGCTTCTTCGACCAAGGTGTCGTAGATTACCTTGATTTTCCCCTGAAGGATTTTGTAGGATTCAAACGGGTCAAACGTCCACCCCATGTCGAGCCCGGCTTCGTAATATTTCAGTGTTGGCCGACCTGTCACGATGCGATCATAACCCACCTCGGGAGGGATGTCAAAATACAGAGTGATGTCGGGTTCGCGTGCAAAGGAATAGTTCTTCTCAATCGTCTTCCTGTCGACACCTCGTGCACCATCACGCGCTATTGCGGTGAATTTGTATCGGTCGCAAATGACAATGCCACCGACTTCGAGCATGGGTTCGATTTGTTTGCTCCATCGGTCTGCAAAATCAGCGGCGTGGATGAGGTGGAAGGTCTGTGGTTTCAAGCGCTTGGTCTCTTTTCCAACTTTGGTTGCTGCAGCAACAACAGGGCTGGAGTTCCATTCCGTGTGATGAACGGGAAGACCGAGGGCACGAATCCAGTTGAACAGAAGCATGGCCTGGGTGGATTTTCCGCTTCCATCCATTCCTTCGACGGCGATGATGATGCCTCGGTCTGCGGAGTGCGATGGCTTCATCATCATCATCGGCCCTCTCCTTTCCCCTCTTGAAGGATTGTCATGCTTTTTCTTTGTGTATAGTGGGGTATAGAGAAACAAAACGGCGCCAGTCGAACTGCTGATTTCTGTTGATGTTGGAGAAGGCTTCACACGGTTGAGAACACATGAGCGGTCGGGTGTTCAGCATGCTCACCAGCGACCCCCTTGTGTTGCCGGTGTTGGATGCGTTTCGGAGCGCACTCCCCAATCGTATCGCCGACCACGGCACGAAAAAGAAGGTCGATGATGGTCAGCAGAAGTGCAAGGTTTTCTATGCGCCATTCGGTTGAGCATCAAAGAGTGCAGGAGGCAGGATTCGAACCTGCGAACCGTTACGGACTGGGACCTCATCCCAGCGCCTTTGACCAAGCTGGGCGACTCCTGCGCCAGCCTTCGCTCTCGCCTCGCGTATATCAACACCGCGACCTTTCATCAAGCATGTTCATCGTGGAAGACGGCGACCTCGTCAAGCGTTTTCCGATGAATATCGGGAACCGTCGCCCCCTCGGCTGGATATCCCACGGGCATCACCAGCATGGCCTCTTCGTGTGCAGGCCTGCCCAAGAGTTCTCGCAGAAAGCCCATGGGCGAGGGCGTGTGGGTCAGCGTGACCAAGCCCATGTGGTGAACGGCTTGAATGAACATCCCCGCGGCGATGCCACAGGATTCAACGCTGTAATAGGTCGGCCCCCACTTCCCGTTGCCCCTCTCACGTTTCTTTTGCCTGAACAGCACAACGATCCAAGGCGCATCGGTGAGGTGGGCCTTGACCGCATCCGTGCCCAGTGGCGCAAGCACTTCCGACCAAGCCTCAGGCATACGCTCCGAGTAGGTTTTTCGCTCTTCAGCTTCGGCTGCTGCCCGGAGTTTTGCTTGCAACTCACCGCTTCGGATGGCCACCCATGTCCAAGGCTGAAGATGAGCGCCATTGGGTGCAGTGGAGCCGGAGAGAATGGCGAGCTCGATCAGCCGCCTGTCCACGTCCCGAGATGAAAAATGACGCGTGGTGCGCCGCTGAGCAAGTTCAGCATAATTCGCCTCAGCCAGGGCCTGCATCTCCTCGTGCGAACGTTCGTTCCACCTCAGGGGGATGAATGGATGGGGTTCCATGGGGCTCAATCCCCGCACGGCGTATCTATTCCTTTTCGTCGCGCTGATGCGTTGCCTCTTGAATTTCGAGATGAAGTTCGTTTCGGCGCATGAACGGCAGGGTTGTCCAGGGGTTTTCATAGACAGCGAGAACAGCAGGACCCACGGCGCTAAGGCCTTCTGCGGCGACGGCCTTGCGCAATTTTTGTTCGAGCCGTGACGTTTTCCCAGCGGTCGTTCGTCCCGAGAAGGCAAGCACGGCCACCGTTTTTTCCTCTTGCTCGGTCAAGAGAACCCCGTTATCATGGGGGTTCGGTAAGGTTTCGAGGGCGTAGGCCGAAGGCATCGTGAACGCCAACCAACCGGCATCGTTCTCATTCCACATGCTGACAGGAGCGGTCATGGCGATGGATTCGCCGGTTTGATTCCCTCCGAAGATGTAGCGCGCCACTCGCCGAAATCCGCCCGAAGCTGCGCCGTCACCATTGGTTTGAACGCGCGCCTGAATGTTCGCATCGTATCGCCTCAACTCAAAAGCATCAAATGACCGAGCCACCGTGTATTTTGGCTCTTCAAGTTGGGTTACCATACCCCGCCACCCTCCGGTCAATGATTTGAGGTGTTGTGTTCATTCGGCCACCGTCCGCGCAACCGTAGCCATGCCTCGCTGCAGAACATCAAACCGTACACCGAGGCTAACCAAAGCGTTGGTCGCCCCCACGTCATGGCGTTATCGCCGGTTGGGAGCACACCGGATTGAAGGGCGAGCAAACAACACAACCAAACCAAGGTTGCACCGTGAAGAATCCATCGAACCGCACTCAGAAGGTCCTTGGAGGTGGCCTTCATTTCCGTGAGTTCCGCTTTGGTCAGCAAGGCCGTCACGCCGACCAACTTGTCAAGAGCCGAGCCACCGTTCCAACGGATGCGTCCCAAACGGAACCGTGTCAAGTACTCGATGCCCGTGAACAACGACACCCAGACCACCACGACCTCGAGCATGGGCTCAGCACCCCGAAGGTCAAGCATCCCCCAAACGGTCCAACCAAGCAAAATCCACAACCAGATCACCAAGAGAACCTGGAACGTATGCGCAAAACGACTCAATTTTTGGAGCAATTCAGCATCGTGGCCGAGAACGGACTCCAGAACCAAGACGCCCAACGCTGCAAAACAGGCCGTGGCGCTGACCAGCAACCACCAACCGGAGAGGTCGGCGTCTCGCCACGCCAGCATCAACGCCGCCATGACCCAACCGAGCACCAGCACGGTGGCGAGGTTCACCGCCGCTTGCATGGTGTACAACGGGTCGCGACCGTCCCGAAGAACGGCAAAGCCCCCCATCAACTTGACTTCAAATGCCGAATCGTCAACGATGCCGTGGGCCGCTGCAGCCATGCCACCGGCCGACTTGATGCGGGCGGCCTCAACGATGCTTTGTGCAGCACCGTCTTCCCAATCGCTTCCTCCCGACCACGAAGAGCCCCGACTCGCCGCATGAGCCGCTCCTGCGCCTCGGGACCGACCTCCGCCCGCTGAGCGGGTCTTGGCCCACGCTCGGATCTCGGGCGTGATGATCTCTTCCACCTGGTCTTCGTTCAGCGGTGCACCGTGATCGGTGTACAGCCACCGGCACTGAATCGGAACGGGGTTTGGGTCAACGTCGGGGGCGACCATTTGGAATTGACCGGGACCGAGGGTGGGCAATTGAGCAACAAGGTCTTGGTCGCCACCGCTCTCTTTGAGCAGGTGGCGCACCTTCTCAACGTCTTGAGGCTGGGTGAACCTTCCGATGAAGGTCGTGTTGGCTTGAGCGAGAATCTTGTAGTCGACATCGCTGACGTTTTGGGTTGCCAAAACACAGGCGACACCGTATTTTCTTGCCTGTTTGAAAATGAGTTTGATGAGGTCCTTTGCAGGTGGATTCCGGGGGTGCGGCGGCAGATACGGGGCCACTTCGTCCATGAAGAACAACAGTTTGAGCTCACCGTCAGCCGGTTGTTGTGTCAACATCCAATCGTAGAGTTCACGGGAGAGTTCCTGGACGAAATATTGCTTCTGATTTTCATCTTGAATGGTGTTGAGGTACACGATGTTCAACGGAATTTTTCCCGGAACGGCCGGCTCGACAAAGGCATCGATGTCGATGGGCACGCCGTTGGAGAACAACAACTGGTTCACTCCGGAGGAGAAAGCAGCAAGCCTGCGAGCGAGGTCGTTTCGCGTGGATTTTGGCAGACGCTCCTCGAAGTCGGTCAATCCGTGTTCCATCATCACCTCGTTCCACGTGGGCGGTGAGACCTTCTCTTCCTCTTCCACGTCTTCATCGAAGCATTCAGGATAGAGATGGCGAATGAACTCTTGATGGGGTTCCCGCACCACGCGAGCGAGGGCTTGAAAGTCACCAACATTCAGCCCACAACGGGTCCCTTGAACGAGAATCTCATACAGGAAGGGTTTCACCGTTTTTCCTTGCGCCTTCTCAACGTCAAAACCCGCTAGATTGGCGAACCCCGCGGCCACCATGTCCCACGCCGTGATGGCTTCTTCAGGGTCGAGATCGGCGGGCGGCGCCCGAAAAGGGTCAATGCACAACGGCAATCCCTTGCTGCGCAACGGCGTCCAGATGCGAACCTCGCACTGCTCCATCAATTTCTTCGCTCTGGCGACATCGCCGTCTTTTTCTTCCAACTCCACGGGGTCAATGCCCAACGCCAAACGAGCCAAATCGCCTTGAGGGTCAATGATGAGGGAGGGAATGCCCGCCAAGGCCGCTTCTTCGATCAAGGCTTTCGCCATCACGGTTTTTCCGGAACCGGTTGAACCGAGCATGGCACCGTGACGAGCCAACACCTGCGGAGGGATGTCGATGGCTTCGTGGGTGTCCCTGCGTTGACCGAGGAACAATCCCCGAGGTTTGTACCGTTTCATCGAGGCCGAAGTGGGGACAGGTTCCGCAGCAAAGAGGTCCTCAACCAGGCCGCCGACGCCCCCCGCCTCCTCTTCCGAGGAAGGGGCATGACCCTCGTCTTCGGACACCATGGCCGACCGAATACCGGAGGGGGTCTTGAAGGGCGCGATGATGAGCCCGACCGAAACGCACACTCAAGGAGGAGGACATGAACGCCGGAGCATGAAACGCATCGCCATGGCTCAACCTTCGTGGGACGACGAGATGCGGGCAGCGGCGATGGACACCCTCGACTCGCTTCACTGGGTCAAAGGTCCCCAAGGCAAAGCGTTCGGCGCAGAGTTTGCATCGTATTGCGGTGCGGTTCAAGGCACACCCTGTCAGAGCGGTTCGGTCGCTTTGTGGGGCGCCTTGAGGTTGCTTGAAATCGGTCCAGGGGACGAGGTCCTCGTCCCTTCCTTCACATACATTGCAACGGCGACATGCGTTTCGTTGGTGGGCGCAACGCCCGTGTTCGTGGACGTGGAGTCCGAGTATTGGTGCGTTGATGTCGATGCATTGGAACGGGCCCGTACACCGAGGACTAAAGCTGTCATCGGCGTTCATCTGTTTGGGCAAATGTGCGATGAAACCCTCGTTTCATGGTGCGAGGAACACAGCATCGCCTACATTGAGGACGCCGCTCAAGCCCACGGGGCGCAAACAGCCTCGGGCGCAATGGCAGGCGGCGTTGGCGACGTGGCGTGCTTCTCGTTTTTCCCGTCAAAAAATTTGGCCGTTGGGGGCGAAGGAGGCATGATGATGACCCGACGAGGGGACCTCGCTTCGCGGATGGACGCTCTGGTCAACCATGGCCGGGACGCTCGCCTTGAATCCCATGAACTCGGGTCAAACCTTCGCATGTCGGAGGTGTCAGCGGCGATCGGGCGCGTCCAACTCGCCCGACTTGAGGGGTGGCTTGCTCGCCGCCAAGATATTGCAGACCGTTACGAGTTGGCGTTTGCAGGCCTGAGCGGCGTCATCCCGCCAAAGGTTCGCGCTCACACGCGCCATGCCTGGCACCAGTATTGCTTGCTCGCGGACGACCCTCAGATGTTGCAACACACGCTCTCCAGTGCCAATATCGACAGCCGCATCTATTACGCAACGCCGTGTCATCGTCAACAGGTTTACGCCGACCACCCTCAACACGACGTCGTCTTTCCAGTCACCGACGACATCTGTCACCGCCTGGTTGCGATTCCCATCCACCACCAGTTAAGCGATGATGACGTTGAACGGGTCATTCAGGCCGTGGTTCGTGCATGTTCGTCGTCGTAGCAAGGGTTTCGGCCAAGGCGCGATTGGACCACGACACCAACCCGGTGATCTCATGGCCCACCCAGGGGGGCAGCGTTAACGACTCATTGACCGCATCGAGCTCAGCCTCTGCCAACACGATACCGGCCAACGCCCCTTCAAATTCGTCAACTTCCCATGCGTGGCCGTCAACTCCCCTCCAGACATAGCGCGTTTTTTTCACCGAGGGGTACGGTCCATGGGCCAGCAAAGCCGATGCCGCATCAGGATGCAATTCCCATTCCAACTCAAGCGCCACCGCTACGTCAAGATGAGATTTGAACGTCAACATCCACACCGTGTCTTGACGACGCAAACGCCCTATCTTTATCTCCATCCGCTCCCATACAGCGTGTTGTTCCGGAGTGAATTCGGCCAAGAACACGCCATCGCAGGAGAGCGTTCTGCTCGTGCTTCGGATGTGTTTCTCTACACCGTAGTGCTGTTCAATGGTGAGAGCGGTTGAACCGGCGCGCCACGGCTTTTCTTCGCGACCGTCGACCAAAAACCGACGTTCGATTTCAACGAGGTCAGGAATGGGGACCGCCCCCTTGTTGGAAGGAAGGGCCGACCAGAGAGACGAATTGAACGTCTTCAATCAGTTCCGTACCAGCGGGACCGAGGGTCACCCGGTCCACGACAAAGCGGTCGTCCTTCAGCAAGGTTGCATCGCCTTGGGCGAGACGCCTTTCCAGAATCCGAGCTGTTGAGACCGCGCGCCAAATCAACCATGCCGGCAAAAGCAACCCGAGGGAAGCGAGCAACATTTGCACCAACATATCGGCCTCACCCGTTTCGTTTCATCAGGCCTGCCCAGGAGGCGTCAGCGTACGCCTTCGCTGCTTGGGCGGGGTCGTTCGCCTTGTGGATGCCAGACCCAACGATAACGCAATCCGAGCCGGCGAGCACCGCTTCCATCGGGTCTCCGTAGCGTTGACCCATGGCTCCGTCGCCCACGGCGAGGTTGACGCCCGGAGTCCAGATCATCTTCGTATCACCCACTTTTGAACGCAAACCGGCCAATTCTGCAGGCCGTGACCCGTTTCCGATGAAGCCAAAGACACCAGCGTGTTCTTTTCCTTTGGCGACAACTTCGTCGGTGTAGGCCGGATGGAGGAGGTTCCCGCGGCTCGACATCTGGGCGAGCAGCAACACCCCGCCTTGTCGACCGACATCGGACCACCCCGCCTGCAACCCGTCCACGATATCGGGTCCGCTGATGAGGTGCGCCGTGACCAAATCGGACCACGAACGGATGTCGTACTTCCCGGCCATCTGCGCCCGACTGATACCGCCGATGTCGGCGAATTTCCGGTCCTCAAAGACGAGAAGATTTGCTTGAGCGGCCGCCTCGCAGAAGGCAATCCACGCCTCTGGACTCCAATCGTCAACGAGGTCGACATGGGTTTTCAGTGCGGCGACATGGGGGCCAACGGCTTCAATCAACGCCATCAAGCCCGCCATGGTGTTCCGGTCGGCGGCCAAACAGACAAGGGATTGTTTCTCGGTGGCGACTTCCATGTATCGCTTCGCCATCGGTGAGGATGCAGCTTCCCATCGAGGCCCCCATGCAGCGGACGCTTCCATGGCTTATCGGAGACGAACCACCCCCTCAATGCTTGTGGTGGCTTCGATTGACGGGCATTATGTTCATGACAGACCCACGGTGTGCTCTCACCATGCGACAGGCCATCGGTTTCACCGTCCTGTTGCTGCTGATGCCGCTTTCGGGTTGCTTTGGAGAGAGTGGTTCGGCCGTTGAAACGAGTGAAGAGGGGATGTACCCTTCGATTTGGGACCGCCACACGCTCGACTGGAACTGGACGGGCACGTACGCCATGGTGCTCAAACAAGGCCCGCACCAACCCCTTCCCGTCCAGGAAGCCACCATTGAAGTCGACACAACCGGCACGTGGGAAGGCGGACCCAACACCGCTGAAGTCCATCTGTCCTATTGGCTTCCATCGAACACCGAAACCGGAGAGAAAGTCCCCGTCATTGCGGTCGTGAGTCCCTATTTTGACTACGGGTCGCCCGGGAGCCAGTCAACGCCCACCAACGTGGTTGGGGCAGGCCGGGGCGAGTTCATTTACGACAATTTCATCCCCCACGGCTATGCACTTGCACAGGTCGCCGTCTTCGCCACCGAGGAGAGCACCGGCTGCTTCGATTACCGCGGCGACGGAGAGGGCCAAGGAATCCATGCCGCCGTTGAATGGCTGGGTCAACAAAATTGGAGCAACGGCAACGTGGCGATTTACGGAAAGTCCTACGAAGGCGCCACGGCTTGGGAAGCCGCTGCCCAAGGAAGCGAGCACCTGAAGACCATCGTTCCCATTTCCGGGACCACGGCTTTGGGCCCGTTGCTCTACAAGAACGGAAGCGCCGAAGCTCGTAGCCAAGTGATGCACTCCAACTACGGCGGCTCCATTCTCGACTACGATAGCGACGATCTCGACAACTTGTGCGGTGACGTGCTCGAGGGATTTTTGGCGGGGCCAACACGGTACGGCCTTGGCGAACTTGACCCGTACATGGACAACTATTACGACGAGCGAAGCCACATCGACAAGGCCCTTGGAACCTACAAGGGAAGCATCTACTGGGTCCAGGGCATGCAGGATTGGAACGTTGACCCCCACCAAGTCTTCGGCGGGCCACCCGGTACGCAATGGTACCAGACCTACATTGACGAAGGATACGAGGTCGCCGGCATGTTGGGGCAGTGGGAACACAACTATCCAGACCAGTGGACCAAACACAACAACCAGGCTTCAGGGTACGGCGGAGAGGCGATTCACAACATGACGCGTTGGGATTGGGGACAAGACATGTTTGAATGGATGGAGTACTATCTCAAAGGCATCGGCGAGCGCCCAGCACTCCACGCTCAGATTCAACGAAATGACGGCCAATGGCGAATCGAGGAAACGTGGCCTCCGTTGGATGCAACGTGGGAAACACCAACCTGCGATGCGCAGGGCTCGGTGGGGTCTTCGTCATCGGTTTTGGTGACATGCGAGGCCATGTCCATGGACCACGAAACCCACATCAGCGGTTTACCAACGCTCCACCTTGAGGTTACGCCGTCCTTCGACGGCGGCCAGATTTTTGCTGAACTACGCGACGCTGAAACCGGTTTGCGTTTTGGCCATGCTACGATGGACGTGCGCTACCACGCTGGGGGATACGATGCTCAAACGGTGGTGCCTTTTGCCCCGGTGACGATGCTCATGGAATTTCAGGGAATGGACGTGATCCTTCCAGCAGGGCATGCACTTGAAATCGTGCTGACGCAAACCGGCGAAGACTACCTTCCTCCTGCCTGCAGCATCGCCTGTCCCATCACGGTGAACTCGGGGACGCTGTCCTTACCCACCATCGTTCGCAACGACGCAGACGCCCTCATCACGCCTCAGGGCGAAGACGCTGCCAACAACGCTTGATGTTCCTCGGCGACGGTGTTTTTGTCGATTGAGTGGCCTCAACTTTGACTTGTTCAAATGCAACAAAACTGCAAAGTTGACCGCGCAAATGCAAAACGGAGGCGAAAGAACCGGAGCAAAATTTCAACAAAATGTCAAGAAGAAAACATAATACTGAGCAATTGATAAAAAAAGAGGACATAATACTGAGCGTATGGTTCATATACCGTCTCGGGAGCGCCGCATTTGATACCCATGGACGATAAAGCAAAACTGGAGTACATTTGGCTTGACGGATACGAACCCACGCAAAACATGCGTAGCAAAACAATGGTCCGCTCGGATTTTGGCGGCACGCTCGAAGAATGCCCCATATGGATGTTTGACGGTTCGTCCACGAAGCAAGCCGACGGGAGCTCTTCCGACTGCCTGTTGAAGCCCGTGAACATCTTCCCCGATCCCCAGCGCGTGAACGGCTACTTGGTCATGTGCGAAGTGATGAACCCCGACGGCACCCCTCATGCGAGCAACGGTCGTGCAACCATCGACGATGACGACAATGATTTCTGGTTCGGCTACGAGCAGGAATACTTCATCATGGACGTTGATACCCAACTTCCGCTCGGTTTCCCCGTTGGCGGTTATCCTGGCCCTCAGGGCTTGTACTACTGTTCGGTTGGCGGTAAAAACACCCACGGGCGCGCCCTCGTGGAAGAGCACGCAGACCTGTGTTTGGAAGCAGGCCTCAATTTCGAAGGGATCAACCAAGAAGTGGCTTGTGGACAATGGGAGTTCCAAATCTTCGCCAAAGGTGCGAAGCAAGCTGGCGACGAACTCTGGGTCGCACGCTACCTCCTTGACCGCCTGACGGAAAGCTATGGGTACTACATTGAATACCACCCCAAACCCATCAAGGGTGACTGGAACGGCTCGGGCATGCACGCCAATTTCTCCAACAGCGCCATGCGCGACAAAGGTGGTGAAGACCTGTTCAACAGCATCTGCGAAGCCTTCGGCAGGAACATCGAGAAACACATGGCCGTTTACGGGGCTCACAACGAAGAGCGGTTGACCGGATTGCACGAAACCCAGTCCATCGACCAATTCTCCTACGGCGTTTCGGACCGAGGGGCATCCATTCGCGTGCCTGCTTCCGTGCCGACCGACGGCTGGGTTGGCCGTCTCGAAGACCGACGACCGGCATCAAACGGTGACCCGTACAAAATCGGGGCCGTCATCATTCAGACCACGAAGTCGGTTTGTTGATGGTTACGTAGGCGCCTCACGCTTTCTTAGGCGCCGAACGCCGAGGAGCACGGTGAGGATGACGACTAGAGTGAACACGTTGGCCACGATCATCGCTACGGATTTGATCAAAATGCCGTAGATGAGCCACAAGCACAAGGCGACCGTGACCACGTTAAACGTGGTCAGGGAGATGCCTTCGTGACGTTCGTGAATCCACACGTCTCGAATTTGGGGAATCCAGGCGACGATACCGAGTGCGCCGGCGACCAACCCGATGGTCTCTATCCACCACGCTGCCATGGTTGGGGCCTCGGTACTGTGTGCTTCAAGGCTTCTCAAGGCCCTGACCCAAACCATCGTTCACGGACGGCGTTGAGAGGTTGATGGAGGCTACGGTCGACCACGGGATGTCCTGGGGACTCTCCCGGCCGACAACATGCATTTTCAACGATTTCCCATACGGGAGTTGGGCCTCGACATGACGCTCGCCAGCGTGGAGGGTGAGTCGGCTCGCAGAGGCCCTGAACAGCGAAAGAATCCCTTTACGGTGAACAACTGCTCCTTTCAACGGCGATCTGCGCCCGGCCTGCCATTCGTTGATGGCCGCTCCCAATCCCAAATCCAAGACATCGCCTTTGCACATCAGCCCGCCGTTCAACTCCACTTCATCCCAGGTGCCGAATCCCTGCAAGGTCTCCAGCAATCCCTCGTTGAGCGTGCCGGGGTTTTCGTCTTCCAAGAGGGCGATGAAACCCGCCTCGTCCTTGACCGTGCTGCCCAGGTCCATGACGTTGGAGGGCCAATCCAGATTGCGGTTGGTGAACGCCAACACCACCCGTACATCGATGCCGTCATCTCGACCAACGCGCTCGTTGTGCATCGCCACAAGCATTCGGGATTTCCGAGCAATGCGCTGGTTGACGGTGCTGTGGTTGTGAGTTGTTCCGTTCTTTCGGTGCTGAATGAACTCTTCATCCCCGTTGATTTCAAACGAACCCGACCAGTGCTTTTGTTCAACCACGAGCAAAGTGTTCCCGCCAACGATGACCAAGTCAATTTCCCTCTTTCCGCCCTGTTCCACATCGGGAATGCGTACGGATTCAAACACATGCCATCCGTTTTTCTTGCCCGCAGCGCGGCTGATTTTCGCCAGTCGTTGTTCGGCCAACTCACCGGCTCGGTGGATGTCGTCAGGAGGATGATGCCGCCGCCGCTCCCTCCACCATTTCAATCGCATGGAGAATTTCATGCCGGTCACCGAAGGAGTTCATCCACGCTGTTAACGATGACCGTTGGACGCTGTTCAGCGCCCTCGGGAAGAGCCGCCACGTCCTCCCTTGTGGCTTCACCCGAAAGGACGAGAACCCCCACAACGCCCGCTCGACTCGCCATGGCCATGTCGGTGTAGAGGCGGTCGCCGACCATGGCGCACCGCTCGGGCTTGAGTCCCAAGGCCTTGATTTTGTGGAGGATCATGCCCGGATTGGGCTTGCCCGTGATGTGTTCAGGGTCAACGCCTGTCGTCGCTTTGAACATCGCCAAGTAGGCCCCTACGTCGGGCAAGCCACCGTCCGGACTCGGGCACACCATGTCGGGATGGCTGGCGACCAAAGGGACGCCGGCATGCATGTGGATGCTCGCTTGTGCAATTTTGGCGTAGGTCAATTCAGTATCGTACCCGAGAACGACGTATTCGGGGTTGCTGCTTGCGGTGGCGATCCCCTGCTCTTCAAGCATGCTTCGCATCCCTTCGGTACCGACCAACCACGTTTTGGTGATGTTGTTTTCGTTGAGCCACGCCAACAGGTCGTGCGTTGAGAGCAAAACATCCTCTTCGCTTGCTTCGAGGCCAAGCGCGTGAAGTTTCGCCAGGTATTGCGTCACGGATTTCGACGAATTGTTGGAGAGGAAGTAGCGCTGAAGACCTTGGTCTCGGCACCGTTGAAGGAAGTCCTCGGCCCCTTCGATGAGTTCTCCCCCGAGGTAAATCGTGCCGTCCAAATCAAGAAACACGGCGTCGATGTCCGTGAGGGTGGCGTCCATGGTGCGGCCTTAGAACATCAAGGTCTTGAACATGAACCATGGGGAGTGGAGGTTTTCTTGCGCTTCTTTGCTGGCGATCATCTCCGTCATCATCTCTTGAATGGCAGGCTTCTTGGCTGCTTTTCCGACGAACCAATTCAACAACCACGCATGCCGGCTCATCTTTTGCATCCGGTATGAATTGCTCAATTCCGGGCCCAGGGCCGCCCATAGTGCCTCCTGATATGCTTCGGGAGGCTTCCCTTCCAAGATATGTTTCGCAGCCATTTCACCACTGACAAGCGCGTTGCCCACGCCTTCCCCGCTGAACGGATCGACCAGCGAAGCTGCGTCGCCCACCAAGTAAATCCCGTTGCTCGCCGAACGCCTTGGTTGACGGCTTGCCTTTTTTCTCGGCGAGCCAAACGGCAACTGCCATCCCTTTCCGGTACCGGGGATCATCGTGGCCTCAGCAAAGCGCTCTTTGAACAGGGGGTGATCGGCAATGACTTCGGCTTGCAGCGCCTTGAGTTTCTTGGATTGCTTGTCCAAGAGGGACATCACCATGCCGATGCCGACGTTCACGACGCCCTCGGCGACGGGGAAGAGCCAGAAATACCCGGGGATGATGGTATCGACAAAATGAATCTCGATGTCGCCCACGTTGTCTTCGCATCCTTTGACACCGCGCCAATACTCCCGGTAGCCTGCACAGTAGTGAGATCGGTCCACCATGGGCT
>JAUREJ010000022.1 GCA_030827475.1 Candidatus Poseidonia sp. | reverse complement strand
AAATTCGTCATCTTGGGCATCGTGAGAAAATCGGATTTGGTGAGACTCGTCCAGTGATGAGTTTTGTGAAAATTCAGAACAGGCTGTTGAAAATAAGAGCACGGCGATCAACAAAGCAAACTTCTGCATAACCACCCTACTATATTCCGTTAATTTATTTGTTGCGAAACCATGTCCAAGATTTCAATTATCTGTTTTCAAGCCTGTTGATGGGTGTTTGTTCAATCCCCTCATAGGTGGTGCCAGCATAGTAAAGGGGTTGCAGTGGGGCCTTCACAACTCTACGGTTGTGTACTCGGGATCAACAATGGCCCCCCTTATGTTCACCCTTCGGACGGCTCCGTGGCTTCCTCGAACATGAGCGCTTCCCGAGGCACGCCGAGCATGGCCTGACGAAGCGATGACCGTAGCTCGGTCAATTCGCCATAACACACCAACACGTCGTCGTAGCGCAGTTGGAGGTCGGGATCGGGGTTCCACACCAGCCGGTCACCTCGGGAAAGAGCGAAAACGGGCACGGAGGCAAAAACCTCACTCAGACGCTTCCCAACCATCTTCGGATGATTTCGCATTTGCAGGGAAAGCACGCCGGACCCTGGAACCGTTCGCAGCAATTGACCGATGTCAACCTCGGAAAAAGCCGTGTCTTCCATGACGTAATCCACGATGGCGCCGGCCACGTTGACCCCGCTGGCTTTCTCAATCCCCTCCAAGCCGGGTGAAGAATTGACTTCGAGAACGAGCGGGCCGTCCTTGCCCTCGAGCAGGTCAACGCCTGCGATGTTGAGCCCGAGCACACGCGCAGCCCGACAGGCAGCATCGGCGTACCCTTCGGGCAACTCGACCTTCTCCACCGTGCCGTTGAGGTGGTAGTTGCTGCGGAATTCCCGGCCTCGGGCGCGCCGTCGCATGCAAGCGACGACTTGGTCGCCCACGACGAGGGCGCGGATGTCTTTTCCGTGAGATTCAGCGATGTATTCCTGCACGAGCACGGATTTCCCCGTCATCAACAGGCCTTGCACCAAATTTCGGACTTCAAAGGCCGTGTGGCGAAGAAAAACCCCGTCACCTTGCGTGCCCTGCGTGACCTTGACCACCACCGGAAGGCCTCCCACGGTTTCGATCGCTTGTTCAACGTCAAGAATGTCCCGGACGTAGACGGTTTTTGGAACGGGAATCCGGTTGCGGGCAAGGATTTGGGAGGCCTGAAGTTTGTCTCGGCTTTGCAAAATGCCCTGTCCGGTGTTGGCGGTCCAAATGCCAAGTTGTTCGATGTGACGCAAGACGGCCACGCCGTGCTCGGTGATTGAGTGGCCGATTCGCGGGATAACGGCTTCGTGGGTGAAATGGCGACCCCTGTGCAACACGTCGACCGTGCCGTTGTTCACCACCAACGAGAACTTCATGGGGTCGCAAACCTCGACCTCCAAGCCCCGTTTTTTCGCCTCATCGACAATGCGCCGTGTGCTGTACAGGCGTTGCCCACGGCTGAGAACGGCCAAACGGAGCGCCATACCGCCCCGCCCAGTGGCGATGTTCTTGATACCATCGGTCCTCATCGGACACTGGAAAACATGTCGCGCCTTTGAAGTGCTCGCAGGACGTCGGGATTTCATGACCGAAGAGGAACTTGATGCGGTGGGCGCACTCGCCGTTGATGAGGACCAAGACGAATTGATGGAAGACCTCTCGCTTGAAGAGCGCCAAGAGCGCCTGAAGAAAGCCCGCTGGAACGTGTTTCTCTACCTCGGCGTGGCTGCTATTTTCTTCCTCTTCGCCCTTTTCCCCATGCCCTTCTCAGCAGATTTGGACGAATTCAGCAAAACTGCGGAAAAAGACGTGGGCTTGGTTTGGGGTCTGCCACTGGAGGGCGAAGACCTCTTTGATGTCCCCATGCGCCTCACCGTGACGGCTTCCAACCCGCCGACGGAACCGTCGATCAACATCGCCGTCTACGTGGTTGAACAGAAAGATTGCACGGATTATTCGCTCTCGGAGAAGATGGTCGAGGCCAAAGAGGGTGAATCGCATGCATATCAATACCAAGAGGGCAGCGAGCGTGTGTTGCCCGAAGGGACGTATGATTTCGAATTCAACATCGATCCCGGTCAATATTGCTTGGTGGCGTATTACATCGATGCACAGGGCGAAATCATCGATACGGGTGATATCGGCATGGCCGTGGACGGCAAACTCTACCCGAACCAATTCATTGGTGGCATTCTCGGTTTCGCTTGCCTTTCCCTATCGGCCTTTGCCTTCGTTGGCGCTCAGCGTCACGGTGCCGCCATGCGCAAGATATTGGAAGGCGAAGCCGAGAGCACCGAGGCCAAGGTGCTCAGCGAAGCGAGCCAAGCCCGAATCATGGCGGGTCCAACGGGTGCACCACCGACAAGCGGGCCGGGTGGGCCGCCGGAAACTCCAGCCGATGGCGCAGCAGCAGAGGTTCCCGGACCCATGGACAACGAGGATTCCCCTTCACCCGCCCCAGCCACCCCTCCAGAAGCGGCGCAACCTTCCCCATCTCCATTGGACGAGGCCACCTTTGAGCCTGCGGAAAACGGGTACTTTTTCCGAAAGATGCCCGATGGGACCTACGACCAGACGGTGTACATTCAGAACGCCGATGGAGGCTATGAAGCCTACCAAGGCTGAGGAGGCGCAAAGAGCACGCATTTGGGCGAAATTCGCCGCAAATGAAGGCCATCTTTGAAAGGGTCCAAGCCTACGGTTTAGCGAGGCAAGACCATGGATGACGTCCCGACCACCAACCTTACGGTGGCGAAACTCAAGGCGCTTTGTGTCCTCAACGATGTCTCTGCCACGGGCAAGAAGCCCGAATTGCTTCTACGTCTGATGGAAGCGGGCGTGGACAACGAAACACTCGGCATTGAGGTGTTTGACGATTCGACTTCGACCTTCCAATCCACAGCGGACGGGAAGGAAGTTGTTCACGACGAGGATGACGCTGAACCCGTTGATGCCGAGCCTGAAACCCCCAAAGATGCTGGGGTGACCTCGTCTGAACCGGTGATGCTTTCCTTGGAAGATGACGACACCCTCACCCCCGCAACATCGTCCCCCAAGGTCGAAACCAAACCTCGTTCCAAGAAGGAAGGTGCGGTGGTCTCCGTCCCTGCTGATGACGACGAAGTCCTTGAGGCTGAAATCCTCGAAGCCGATTTGGTGGACGACGAGCCGCCGTTGAGCGAGCCCGAGACAAAGGTGATCGCCTCATCCAAAGGCTCTGCAGGAAGCGACGTGACTTCGCCGCTAGCTCAGTCTCCGACAGGAAGCTCGCCGACCACGCTGCGTGAAATGGTGCGACGCCCGCAAACGGTGGCCGTTTTGCTCACGCTGGTGATCCTGGGAGCGGGCGGTTGGTATTACGTGAACAATCAGCTCGAACCTTTCACCGCCGATGCGCTTCGCTATGGAGACACGATGGGCTACCAGATCAACGGCGCCTACGACGGCTACGGAGAGAGCACAAGCGGCACCTTGGTCGCCACCGGCGAATATGTATCACTCATCACCGACCAACTTGAGGACCCTCCGGACTATTGCAAGGTCCGTTTGCTCTTCCAAGGCGAAAGCGAAGCCTCCATCACGGAGGGGGCTTCCACGGAACTGTTCACGCAACGTACCGACGACCGTTTGGGTGCAGTTGAGGTAAAAGGTGGTCAAGGCCTTTCGTGGCTGGCGGTGGAGAGCACGAACGCCATGGAACTCTCTCAATTTGACATCTTTGGTCACAAGCGAACCAACCAGAAGTGCAACGACTTCAGCGAGGGAACTTCCGGCAACGCTGAATTGACGCTGACCACGTGGAAGGAGTTGCGCGAGCGGGTGACGCTCGCCACGCAACTCGACGGATTGTTGACCAACAGCGACGGAACCACCAGCGGGACAGCCTTTACCTACGGCATCGGCGGCCTGTTGGGCGGTTTGGAGGATTTCTCTCCCGGCCTCGGCATCGTCGTCGCACCGGTGGAATTGGCCGACTTCTTTGGAAACGCCTTCATCACCACCGATGCTTCAGGGACGAGTTCGGGATGGGAATGGCGCGTGACGGGCTCAGAAAAGGTTGGCTCAACCAACATGTGGAAGGTGACGGCGACCCATCGCGACGTTCGTGATCTGTGTCTTGGGTATGCCAACATGAACCTCTGGTTGGACGCTGAAAGCCCTTGGGCTGCTCGTCAGTCGGTGGACATCGCCATCAGCAGCAGTCAGGCCTCCAAAAGCGATTGTGCAGGATGGCAGCAAGCGGGTATCGAAGCCCTCCTGCCGGAAGGCGAACTTGAATTGCACCATTCCTTTGAGCGGACCACCCTCGTCCGAGGCGTGAAAGCGATTGAACTCGGGAAAGCCTACGATAACCGGCCAGAATCCAACGAACTTGACCCGGATGAGGACGAACTCTCAAATTGGGGGGTTGATGGAACCCACTTGCCCGACAACTCAACGCTTCGCTCGCATCCTCTTGACCTCGCCATGGAATGTTTGTCCGATTTCAACAGCGTGGCCTCCGGAGCGACCTCGGCCTTGGACAACGGCGGCTACGTTTGGCGAGCGGTGAACGCACAGAACGGCAGCGCCACGGAATGGAACCTTTCCTGGGTTGCGACCGACAGCACCGCAGGGTGGTTGCACTTTAGCGTCAGTGGAAGCAGCGTAGACGACCTCGTTTGCGACTTCATCGCCAAGGGTGCATACGACGATTCCATCACCTACGACCGGGAGGCCATTCCTTCGGTCCTGCCAATGCATGAGCTTGAATCGAGGGTGATGGACGAACAGCGTTTCGCCGACCTCACGGGTGACGACAGCTTGTTCACCGCGTCCGGTTTCCACCCCGAGACCACCGTCGGTTATCTCGTGGTCGTTCCGGGAACCGGCTTTGGCTTGGACTTCGGCGACCTGTTTGACAACAGCGGGGCAACGACGTATGATGTTCAACGTCAATGGGACGAGAACGGATTGAACCATCGCTTTTCTTTGCTCGTGGACGCCACCGATGGACGCCTCATCGGCTGGACGAAACTGTCGACGGAGGCCTGACCATGACGGACGACCGGCGAGGTTTGGACCACCTGATGGAACAAAACGAGACCGAACTGGGTTTCCTTTCGGCCTACGGGGGAGTGGATGACGGGGCCAACAGCGACGGGGAGGCCTTACTCGCGGCTTTGAAGCGCTTTCTCACGGCTGGAGGTGTGAAGTGCAAAGAAAACAAAGCCGGCGTTCAGTTTTCGTTCGGTTCAGCGAAAGCCACCGAAAACGGCTGTCTGTTCAAGGCCAAAGGCGAACATCTCCCTCTGGTTCTCAGCGATTTGCATGGAAGCGGTTTTCTCCGCCCAGAACTGGCAGTCGACCGCTCAGCGGTTTCGGTCACGCTCACCATGTGGACGGCGGATCAGCGTCGGTTTGTCGAACGCCTCGTTGAACATCACCTGACGATTTGAATCAGCGGCGTCGAATCACGATGGCTGCAGCGGCAACGCCAACAGCACCAACGGCGACGAGGGCGCTCAAGGCCGGTAGGGATTCATCGGTATCGCCAGCAGCTGGGACATCGCAACCGTCACCGTCGGCGTGTTCGCCACCGTATCCGCCCTCCTGGTAGTAGCAAGTGGACCACGTCTTGTACCAGTCGGCGTTCGGGAAGTTTTCGGTGCTCTCGTCATCGTACGTCGCTTTGACACGCCAGTTGACGTAGGAATGGTCTTCAGGCGGGCTGAGCGACATGGTGTACACACCGTTTTCTACGGTTGCATCGTGAGTCACGGGAGGGTCGCAAACCCCACTGTTCAGGCAAATTTGAGTCGTGAGTGCAAGCGTGGTGCCGTTCTCCTTGGCGGCCTGCGCAAGTTCAACCGAGAGGATCCATTTCATGCCATCTTGGGACGGCGTGGTCCGTTCGAGGACCGTGAAGGGCACGTCATCTTCGGGGTTGACGTCCTCGCCACCTTCAGCCCCCGCAGCCACCGCTGATTGCACCATGGCGGTGATGACAACCATCATCGTCAGCACAGCAAGGCTTCGCTTCATGGGAGGAAATGGGCGCCGCTCCCTCTTTAGTGTTCGCGCGAGGCTGGCTGCATCATTCCATTTCCCACAAATCGTCACCAACCCAGTGAACGGTCTTGATGCCTTTGCCTTTGGTGTTCTCAATCAGCGCCTCAGCGTCACTCATGGCCCAACCGAGAGCCAGTGGGCGCTTGTGGGTCATGTCGCGGACCCACACCAAGTCGCCTTCGGCCACGGAAGATTCGGCGCCGTGGATACCCGCAACCATGCAATCGGCGCCGTTCATCAAAAACGGAATCGCTCCGTGATCGACTTCGACCCACTTCAAGGCGTCAAGATGAGAGAGGAAGCCGCGCAAGGTCAAGAACACAAACCGCTCGTCGTTCTCGCTTGGGACCTCAACCACCAACGGAACGCGATCGACAAAGACCACCGTCCAAGGGCCGTATTCGGCCATTTCGAGAAACGCTCCGTCCACGTTAAGGTCCAATTCCAAGTCGACTTCTAGGCGCTTGAGCAGGGGGGCGATGTTTTTGCGACGAACAGGCCGCCGTTTTCGAATGCTCCATTCGTTGCCCATGGTCGGGAGAGGGGGCGTTTGGCTTTCATTCTTCGGCATCGCGCCCTTGATGTGCAAAAGCGAGTTGCGCAAGCCATGACCATGTGGTGCACCATCCGAACCTTCGCAAAACACGCCAGAGAACTCGGCAACGCTCCGGCGGTTGAGCCCATCATTTTCGTCAAGCCCGCCTCCTGTTTGCACCATCACGGCCCCCTTCCCGTCACGGACCATCCGGGGGAAGTTCACCACGAGGTGGAATGCGTGGTTCGGTTAGGCGACGAGTTGCAACCCGAGGCCATTGCGGTGGGTCTTGACTTGACCGATCGCGCTGCGCAGGGAGAGCTTCGGGCAAACCAACTTCCGTGGGCCAAGGCGAAATGTTTCCGTGCCAGTGCCGTCGTCGGTGACTGGCATTCGTGGACAGAGGATTGGGACGCCTTGGTCGACCCCGCACAGGGTTTGCATCTCTCCTTGACCGTCAACGGGGAGGTGCGTCAATCCACGCCTTTGCACGAAATGTCGGTCACGCCCGCTCAACAAATCGCCGCCCTGCAATCATGGGCGCCTGTTGAGAGTGGCCACCTGCTGTTCACCGGAACGCCTGAAGGCGTTGGTCGATTCCTTCCAGGGGACACCTTCGTGGCCCGTCTCACGAACGGAAAAGGAGAACTTCTCTCCGAAATCGTCTCGCGCTGTGACTGAGGGTTGCTTTCATATAGCGCGTGCTGGTCGGTGGCGACGCAGGAGGCTCTCACATGGCTCAATGGCACGGTATTTCTCGACGCAAACCCACAGGTGGACGCAAGGTACAGGCCCGAGGCAAGCGAGCCACTGAAATCTCGACCGAGAAGCAATTTGCGCTCGTCGGTGAGCCCAAGCGGAAGATCTACCGCAAGGCCGGTGGCAACACCATGGTCCGCGTGATGGCGGCCAACCAAGTCAGCATCAACGACACCAAGACCGGGAAAACCACCTTGGGCTCAATTCACAGCGTGGTCGAAAACGCTTCAGACCCCAACTACGTTCGACGAAACATCCTCGTTAAAGGGGCCATCATCGAGACCGACAAAGGCCGCGTTCGCATCACGTCCCGCCCAGGCAAGGACGGCGTCATCAACGGCGTGCTCATCGAGTGAGCCCGAGCGACGGCTTCAAGACGGTTTGGCGTGAGCGTCCTTTGAGGCGAGACCATGGACCACAATCCCGATCGGATTTGCATTTGGCCCGGGTACTTTGACCTCAAACTCTCTCGACGAGGCGGTCGCCGTGTTCCAAAGGACGCCGCCGTTGTGAAACCCGATTTGGAAGGTCTGTTCATGGCCGCTCGTGAAGTCGGTCTTCGGAAAATCAAGCGCGAGGAATCCACCTCACATCCTCGACGCCCTCACGGCCGCGAAGGTCGGCTTTGGGTGTCGGCTTCTGGAGCCAAGGAGGCCATTGGAGCCGGCTCGAAAGAGGAGGTGTTGCAACTCATCGGAGGCCAATGGCGACAAATGCAACGCGATGAGCGGAAAGCCACCGAAGCGGAGACTGCACGAGGTCCGAAAACCGGAGACAGACGGGCACGTTCGCAACGAAAAAACACCCAACCACGTTCCAGTTTCAAAAAACGTTCTGGCTTCAAGAAGAAGTGAAGCGTTCAAACAGGCTTTGATAACTCCATCCTCGCTTTTCTAACCATGAACTCCGCCAAGGCGCTTCTGGTCACGGCCCTTCTCTTGCTTCTTCAAGGGGACATCGCCGCACAACCTGCACAAAGCGGCGATACGACCGTGATTTCAGTGGACAGCACGAACCTTCGGTTTTCACCTTCTTCCGTGACCGTTACCGAAGGCGATACGGTGCGTTTCTTTTGGAGCGGCCAAGCCCTCCCGCACAACGCTGTTGAGGAAAACGGTGTTTTTGATACGGGCGAGCCTGCGCGCGCAGTGGACTTTTCCTTCACCTTTGAGCGGGGCATGAACGGAACCTACGCCTTCGTCTGCGAGCCGCATGAATCGGTTGGTATGGTGGGTCAAATCGTGGTTGAACCTGCCGCCGAACAAGAGCCCGAACCCGAACCCGAGGTTCCAGCCGACTCAGAGGACACGCCGTTTCTTCCGATGTCGTGGACGGCGGTGACGTTGGCCCTTGCTTTCGCCCTGCGTCGCCTTCAAGGCAACGGGTGAAGCCAGCCAAAGACGTCCTCTTCGGTCTCGTTTTGAATCCCGGTCAAAAGGTTGTAGAGTTCCGTCGTGATCTTTCCGGGTGTTCCTCCACCGTACACCGATTTGACCCCGTTATGGGTGATGGAGCCGATGGGTGAAATCACGGCGGCGGTTCCGCAGCAAAAGGCTTCGTCCGCTTGTACGGCAAAATCCGCCAGCACATTCCCTTCAACGACCTCGTAGCCTTGGTGGCGCGCCAGTTGGATGATCGAGTCGCGTGTGATGCCGGGCAGAATGGTGCCGGTCAATTCCGGCGTGTAAAGCACCTTGTCTTTGATGCAGAAGAAGTTCGCAGCACCCACTTCTTCAATCGCCGAGTGTGTCTCTGCATCGAGGTAAATCACCTCGGCATACCCCAGTTCCTTGGCTTCCTTACTCGGCTTCATGCCCGGGGCATAATTGCCAATCGCCTTGACACCGCCCGACCCGCCCGGTGCGGCGCGGTGGTGATGTTCTGAAATCAACAGGTCGATGGCGTTCATGCCGCCTTTGAAGTACGGTCCAACAGGGGTGACGTAGATGAGGAAGGTGTAGGACGGAGCAGGTTTGACGCCGAGTACAGGTCCGCTTCCCATCAGCAACGGCCGAACATACATGGCACCTTTTCCGGTGGGGGGCACCCAATGCTGATTGGCGGCGACGACTTGCTCGACCGCATCGACAAAAATGGATTCGGGAACCGGGGGCATCTTCAGTCGGTCAGCGCCGCGTTGCATGCGGCGTGCGTTCTCTTCTGGCCGGAAGAACACGATGCGGTTTGCCGATGTGCGAAACGCCTTCATCCCTTCAAACAAGCCTTGGCCGTAGTTGAGCACCCCTGCAGCCGGTGACATCGGGATGTCGCCGTAGGGTTGGAGTTCGCCCGGCATCCACGGTTCATCACCCTCGGTGGTTGTGATGTACATGGTGTCGGTTGGGGTGAGGGAAAAAGTGAGGCTGTCCCAATCAAACGACTCATGCATGATTTAACGCTCCCTCAACGCTAGCGATTGGAATGAGGCTTTCAAGCCTTCCTCTCTCATTTTTTGTGATGTGGGATCCGTTTCGTCGATGCCCAATTTCCTTCACAGATGGGTTCTAATGGGGTCCAAGCCTCAAGGCGGTAGGGGGTGTGATAATGAAGGGGCGAATGGGGGTGGTGAGCGGACGATATCGTTCGCTTTCTGACCGAGCAGACGAAGATTCAGCCCCCCGTACGGTGATCGAACTTTTCGGTCGAATGGACGATGGGCGTTCAGTCTGCCTGCTCGTTCACGGTCTTCGTCCGACCTTTGAAATTGCACCCATCGGCCAGTGGAACGTTGACGACGAGATTGCTCCTTTTCTCAAGGACCGTATACGAAGCGTGACGACAATGGATCACGTCGCTGACGTCAGGGGTCCCGAGGTCAAATGGACCATGTTGGGGCACCGACCGGTTTGGACCGTAGAAGTCGAACAACCCTTCCATGTTCCGGCCCTTCGAAGCGCCCTCATGTCCCAATCTTGGCAGGTCTTTTCGGGCGATATTCCGTTTGTCAACCGCTTGTTTTTGGACGCCGATATCGGCGCTCACGTTGCGTTTTCAGGCGAAACGGTCGACGAACGCCGCGACGATGCCCCGTTGCTCAGACCCAGCGTGATCGAAGCGGGCGGAGGCGGTCGATACGCGGTGGACGTGACCGTGGTCACCTCCGTCGACCGTTTGGAATCAACACCGCCGTTTCAGGTCCCTTACCGCATCATGTCCTTCGACCTGGAAACGAGCATTGAGCACGAAACCGTGCTTTGTGCAGCGGCCTGCATCGAAGACCTCGGTTCTGGAAATCGACATTCCATTGCCTACACGGGCACGGAGACCGAGATTCTGGAGGCGTTGACCGCCACCGTTCTGGAGCACGACCCTGACATCATCACGGGATACAACATCGACAACTTTGACCTGCCTCGCCTCGCTGACCGAAGCAAAATCCTCCAGCGAGGACGAGGGTCTGAGGGGAGCATCGCCTTGTTTGGTTGGGGCCGAGCACCGCCCCAAGAAATCGAACTCAAACGGCAGCGAGACGCTCTGCTCCCCAAACGCCAGAGCAACCGTGCATGGAACCTTGCGGGGCGGGTCATCATGGACACATGGTGGCAGGCACGGCAAGCGCTGAACCCTCGCAGGGAAACGCTCTCTTTCGTCGCAACCCTGCTCTTTCCCGATGATGAGGCCAAGCACAAAATGGACGTGGATGCCTCAAACATGGACGAAGAGTGGGCAACCCGTCCTGACGAGGTTCTGAGTTACTGTGTCCGCGATGCGGAACTGCCGTTGGACATTTTGCGGGCCATTCAAGCGGTTCGGCGTAAGGAGGCCGTGGCTGCCGTCGCCAAGGTCCCCTTCGAGACCGCCGCGAACGGCAGCACGAGCCAACTCATCGATTCCCTCGTCATCCGTTTGGCTGACCGGCAGCAGGTTGCAGTCCCCCTCACCGGTTCTGCGGAAGCCAAAGAAGGGCAAATCACCGGGGGGTACGTTCACGATGTGGAGAAGGGCCTGCATCCTTGGATTGCAGTGCTTGATTTCAAGAGCATGTACCCCTCCATCATGATCGGTCATAACATCTGCTACACAACCCGCCTCGAGGGGTCCTTGGACGACATTGAGCACCCTGACAAAGCCCACCGCTCCCCCACCCAAGTGGTGTTTCGCCACCAAGACGAGCGGAAAGGACTCGTACCGTTGTTGCTTGAGGATTTGATGGCCCAGCGGGATCAACACAAAGCTGCTTTGCGTGCGGCGAAGAAGGCCAACGATGAGCTTGCGGTTGGTTTTCACGATGCTATGCAATACGCTGTCAAGATCCTCATGAATTCCTTCTACGGGGTTTTTGCCAGCGGCTTTTACCGGTTCACCCACCGCGACCTTGGCTCGTCCATTACGGCATGGGCCCGTCAGAACATCAAGACCATCATCGCTGCCGTGGAAACAGAAGGTCACGGCGTTGTGTACTCGGACACAGACTCCATCTTTGTTCGGTGTCCGATCGACCCGAACGCCCCGCGGATGCTCAGCGATGATGAGAAGGAAGCCGTTGAGCGAGGGGACGCCGCTGCTTTGGAAAAGCGCAGTGCTCATCTTGCAGCCGTTGAGGAAATGGTTGCCTTCGGGACCAAGTTGGCCCAACGCTACAGCAAGGACGCCGCCGTTCTGGAGTTTGAAAAAGGCCTTTCCGTCTTCTTCAGCCACGGGGCCAAGAAGCGGTACATCGGCAACGTCGTATGGCCTGCGGAGGAGATGTTGATTCGAGGCTATGAAACCCAACGCACCGATTCATTCCCCTACCTGACCCGCACCATGCGGCAGGTGTTCCGCTTCGCTTTGGCCGACCAAGGCGACCAACTGGTGGAGTTTGCGAGAGACCAGGTTCGTGCACTCAAGCAAGGCAAAGTTCCTCCAAGCGAGGTGGTTTTGGCCAAATCCTGCAAAGGCCGGGTCTTGCGAACACCGGTGAAATCTGCGGACGATGTCGATTTTCACAAGGACTACACCAACCCCAACAGCATGGCGCAGGTGCGGGTAGCCAAACAACGCATCGAACGGGGCTTGGGCTTTACTTCAGGAATGAAAGTCTCGTTCCTCGTCACGGATGCAAAAAAGCGACCGATGGAGGTGGCTCCATGGCTTGACAACGAGGAAGAGGGGGTCGAGGTCAGCTACGACGGATTGTTCTACGCTGAACGTTTGGCTGCCGCCGTGGGACGAATCACGGAAATCTTCGATTGGGATGCCAATGACCTGATGGCGGGCAACCGGCAGAGGACGCTGTTTTCGTTTGGAACGTGACTTCTTGAGGAAGCCCTTTTGAAAACCGAGCCACCACCGCAGCGCATGGCCCGCATCTCCGTGACCCTGCTCATGGCTTGCCTGATGGTGATGTCCTCCCTTGCGGGATGCATTTTCGAAGACGACGGCGGTGCCGACGCTGAAGACGTTCTTGCCGTCTTCAAATTCAGTCCATCAAAGAACATCAAATCCGGCACCACCGTCACGTTTGATGCCTCGGATTCCACGCCAAGTGACGGCTCGCTCACCTACCGTTGGAACTTTGATGCAGAGGGCTCCATCGACATCGACGCAACGGGTCGCACAGCCTCGTGGTCATTTGACGAGGCCAAAACCTACCAGGTCAGGTTGGAAGTTTCGGACGGCACCACGACCTCAGAACAAACGCGAGACGTCGTCGTCTATGCTGAAAGCGCCGAGCCTCCAAAGGCCGAAATCAGGCAATATGCGGACAACGAAGATTGCGAGGACGAGACCATCAACGAGGACCGCTACATCTTGGTCTGGATCTGCGCTCGCGACAAATCGATGACCGACCGGACCGTGACCGAGACCATCACCATCGAACTCGACGCCTCGGCCTCCACGGCTGGTGAGGCATCCTCCCAGTACATTCCAACCGACGGTTACCGGTGGGATCTCAACTTGGACGACGACAAGGACAACGATGGCGACAGCGAAAACGACGGCGATTTGGTCGGCGAGACCGTGCAGTGGTCCAACGTTGAACCCGGTGAATACGAAATCGGCCTGACCGTGACCAACAACGTGGACATGACCGACAGCGCCACCATCAAAGTCATCGTGAACTATGCGGGATACTGGAACGATTTCGAAATCGGTGGGAACACCAGCGGGAATCCCGCTACGCTGGAATTCAAGACCATGATTCATTACGACAAAACATCAGGCAACACCATCGTGAAAGCCCAAATGGAGTTGGAGTACCCCAAGGAGGACGAGGACTGTACCCCGATTCCGGGAGCCAACAACTGCCGCAGTGAAATCGACATCTTTGCTTACAACGAAGAGGACGAGGAAGCCGATAACACCACCAAGGTTGACCGAGAATCGCGGGACGATGGCGAGTGCGATAGCGAACAGGACTGCGTCCACCTCCGCCTCTCAAGTTACCTCTTCTCCGACACGGATTCAACGTACGGCGATGGTGAATGGACCATGACGATTCAAAACGACCGCGTGAACGATTTCGTCATCGACCAATTCGTCATCCGTCTGTACTACAAGTGAAACGGGGTTTCACCTATGCGAAGGACTCGAATCATCGCCACCATAGGGCCCTCGTGCGACGATCGGGCATCGATCAAGGCCCTGCTCGAAGCGGGTATGGACGTTTGCCGACTGAATTACTCGCATGGCGAACCCGAAGAGAAGACCGAACTCTATCGCTTGATTCGGGACATTGAGGATGAAACCGGGCGGCCTACGTGCATCATGGCCGACCTCCCCGGTCCGAAACTTCGCCTCGGCACCTTCCCTGAAGCGACCAGCCTCCAAGACGGAAGCGAGATCGAGCTTCATTGCGGTGTGGACCACATGGAGGCGACCGATGGTCACCGTTTCCCGGTTCAATACGGCGGTCTGTCCAGCGAGTTAAATCCCGGTGACCCCGTTTTGCTCGCAGACGGGTTGATTCGCCTGACCGTGACTTCAACGCCGGGAACAGCGAACGGTATCGTCCGTTGTCGTGTGGAGGACGGTGGCCCCATCAGCAGCCGAAAAGGCGTTAACGTCCCAGGGACGTTGGTTGATCTGCCCGCCATCGGTGTCAAAGACGAGCGTGCCATCCAACACGCCCTCGAAAACGGCGCCGACTACATCGCCGTAAGTTACGTTCGCACCGCCTCGGACCTCCTCCCCGCAAAACAAATGGTGAAGGCTGCTTCAATGCATGTCCCGGTGCTCGCGAAGATTGAGCACCCTGCCGCTCTTGAGAACTTGGACAGCATTCTCGACACCGCCGATGCGGTGATGGTTGCTCGTGGAGACCTCGGCGTAGAGATTCCTTTGGAAAACGTCCCCGTGGTTCAACAACGTATCATCGACAAAGCTCTTGAGCGCGGCATGCCTGTTGTGGTGGCCACTCAGATGCTCGATTCGATGACGCTTCAACCTCGGCCGACTCGGGCTGAAGTGAGCGATGTGTCCACAGCGATTCGCCACGGAGCGACCGGTGTGATGCTCTCGGGCGAAACGGCGTCCGGAAAGTACCCGCTCGAAGCCGTTCAAACGATGGCCAAAATCGCCCAGGCCACGGAGCAAGGCCTCAGCAGCCACGACTTACGACCCAACGCCTTGGCTCGGTTCCGTTCAACTCGCGCCGTAGCCCATGCTGGGGTTGAACTCGCCAAAGAATCCGGCGCAGCCCGCATCGTGGTGGCGACCCAACACGGTACAGCCCCCCGACTGGTCTCGGGATATCGGCCCAACATTCCCGTCACTGCCGTGAGTGATCGGCTGCGTGCGTTGCGACGCACCTGCATGCTCCCGGGCGTGGACACCATTCTCTCCAAAGAACACGAGCGCGGTTCGAAAACGATGCGTGAAGCCGTGGAACAGCTCGTCCTTCAGAAGCGCATTGAGCCCGGTGACCGTATTGTGGCAATTTCGGGCAGCCCGTTGGCGATGCGAGGGTCCACAAGCACCCTGCGTTTGTACCGGATTGGCCGAGACGGTGAAATTCTTGATGCGGAGTGATTGACCTCCTTTTTCGCATTAATCAGCGGATGTTGCCCATCGCGCTCTTGATATATGGGATACTTTTCGGACGGCTTGCTAAGGAGCGATTACCATGGGTTCACAATGGGAAGATAGAAGCAAGCCACACCGCAACATCGTGTTTATTGGTCACGTCGACCACGGAAAGTCCACCACTGTTGGACGTCTCCTCCTCGACTCGGGCCACATTGAAAAGCACGTGATTGACAAGAACGAAAAACTCGCTGCTGAATCCGGTAAGGCCGGGTTCGGCCTTGCGTACGTCATGGACGGACTCAAGGAAGAGCGCGAGCGTGGTATCACCATCGACGTCGCTCACAAGGAGTTCTTCACCCCCAACTACTACTGGACCATCATCGACGCACCTGGTCACCGTGATTTCGTGAAAAACATGATCACCGGTGCCTCCCAGGCTGACACCGCTGTCCTGCTGTGCGCAGCCAACGACGGTGTCAACGCCCAGACCAAGGAACACGCTTTCCTCGCAAAGGTGCTTGGTGTCAAGGGCCTCATCGTCCACGTCAACAAGATGGACATTTCCGGTGTTGACTGGTCCGAGGAGAAGTACAAGTCTGCCTGCGAACAGGTCTCTGGCCTCCTCAAGATGGCCGGTTTCAAGCCCGACGATGTTCCCATGATCCCTGCCTCGTCCCTCAACGGTGACAACGTGTATGAGAAGTCCGACAAGTGCTCCTGGTACAAAGGACCCACCCTCTTTGAGGCCATCGACGCAACGCCAATGCCCGAAAAGCCTGTTGACAAGCCTCTCCGCTTGCCCATCCAGGACGTTTACAAGATCGGCGGTATCGGTACCGTGCCCGTTGGAAAGATTGAGACTGGAACTTTGAACACCGGCAAGACCGTTGTCTTCAACCCCTCTCAGAAGTCCGCTGATGTCAAGACCATTGAGATGCACCACACGATGGTCAACAAGGCCGAGCCTGGTGACAACGTTGGTTTCAACGTGCGTGGCCTCGCCACCACCGACATCCGCCGTGGTGACGTTGCCGGTTACACCGACAGCGCTCCAACCTTCGTGCGTCACGACGAGACCTTCGTTGGTCAAATCCAGTTGATGGACATCCCCAAGGTCGTCTCCGTTGGTTACACCCCGGTGTTCCACGCTCACACCGCCCAAGTTGCTGTGAAGTTCATGGAGCTCTTGGAGAAGACCAACAAATCCGGCAAGGAAGCCAACCCTTCCTTCCTCAAGACCGGTGACGCTTGTCTCATCCGCTTCCAGCCAACCAAGCCAATGGCTATCGAGCAAATGGACACCTTCCCAGAGTTGTCCCGCTTCGCCATCCGCGACATGGGCAAAACCGTGGCCGCTGGTGTCTGTTTGAAGATCGAGAAGAAGTGAGCTCGCTCACGGAACATTGGTGTTGGAGGAGATTGAATGGCCGCTGTGACCGTTATCAAGTTGACCGGTGAAAACCACAAGGACATTGATGACGTCGCTGGCCAGATCAAAACCATCTGCGACAGCGGTGGAATCACCCTTCGTGGCCCTATCCCCTTGCCGACCCGACGTTTGGTCGTGCCCGTTCGCAAGGCACCCGACGGCGAAGGCAGCGAGACGTACGACCACTGGGAATTGCGAATCCACAAGCGTCTGCTTGAGATGGACATCACCACTGGCAAGGACGAAACGGCCTTGCGGGCCGTGACCAAAATCCCCATTCCCGATACCGTCAGCATTGAGATTTCAATGCGAACGATGAACTGAACCAGTGCCACCTTTGACCGGCCATCCGGTTGTTGGGATTGATTTGCATCTTCTGCTCGCAGCCTTGTGCCTGCCCACTTGACGACAACAACACGCTCTAAAGTTCGGCTCGTTCCGCTACACCTGCGTCCATCAGCCACGAGGCCGTGATCTCGTCGAGCATGTGAACATCACCTGCTTCGAGCACGAGGGCCTCACCTGCTTCGTTCAGAATGGGCTCGCCAAGCGTTTCCAGAATACGAACACGGACATTTGTTTCCGAAGCGCTGTCGTTCTTTTGGTGCTCAACCGGCGATTCTGGTGGTGCTTCGATCACAGGCATGGGTTTGTTGGACGGCGCCAACTCCATGGCGGCTCCGTGGCGATTTTCGTCGGCTTTGGGTTGGACTGGAGCAGGGTTTGGCTTGATGAAGTCCTGCTGCTCCAAATCTGCGAGGAGGTATGCCTCTTCATCAACCCACTCCGCATCGTCCATCCAACGTTCTTCGTCGAGTTCTTCGCTCTCGAGGGGAGGAAGGGGATCTTCGAACGCCAAATCCGGCGGGGGTTGGTTTGAGAGTTCACCTTCGCCGACAAACGCATCCAGTTGCATCGTCCCGGGAGCGTGGGTGACGGTGCGGTCTCCGACCTCGCTCAGAATGCCTTGCTGCATGCCTTTCCAATCGATTTCCTTTTTGAACCGGTCAACGTTAAGTTGCAGAGCGTGATAAAACGCTTTCTCGGCAGGGTCGTGTCGCTGCCAGTCCAAAGAGGGAAGTTCGTGGGCCATGCTTGTTGGATTCACGCCGCTACGAAGCGATTGGCTCGCTGCGTGTTGCATCATCGCCACCATTCGCTTGCGGGCAAGCTCCGAAGCGATGCGTCGGATGTTGGTTTGACGCTTCTGGAGGTTTTGCAAGCGCATGTCCGTTGCCCCTTTCCTCACCATATTCTGTATTTGCACGTCCAAGGTGGAGAGCAAGGCAGCAACCATGTCCCAAAAATCCGGGCGAGGCAGTGGAATGGGGACTTGGCGGGGAAGTTGCTGACGGTGGACAGCGAACAACTGCTCCTCAATCTCTTGCGCTTGAGCGCTGTTGAGATCTCGGATGGTGGACATGGAGCGAACCAAACGGTGACGGATATTGAACCCTTCACCCACCTCTCGGTGGCGAGGTGCCGTGAAGCAACCGATACACCCTTTCATATTCGGAGGCTGCACCTCGCACAGCGAGGTGCATGAGCATGAAACCCGGTCAATCCCGCCCGGCTGACGACGCGAGGCGTCGGCGCTCGGCCATCGGATTGTGCCTGCTGATGTTCTTGATGTTGGCGACCCCCCTCGTTCAACCGTTGGAAAACAACGTTCCAACGCCCTCTCATGCTACGTTTTTCACCCCAACGCTCAACGCGACGAGCGTCAACACCACGAACAACGGTATGCTCAACATTCCTGCCAATGAAACCTTCAGCGGCGGTCGCCTTGACATCACGCCGACATGGACCGACACCGGATTGACGGGGCATCGGTTCGGCATCGACCTGAATGCTGGTTGGAGCGGGCAGCACAACGGCACCCTGGGCATCGGTCATGGTGGACAACTCTCGCTCTCACCCGTTTCCACGGTAGCCTCATTGACCGATTTTGAGACGTTGGTGGAAACGCTCCCCAACTGGGAGGGCCAAGGCCCGGACCACGAGGTTTGGAACGTGGTCGCTTTGCCTTTGAGCGGTGTTGGGGCTGGTCAACCCACCAACGCTACTCATGGTCAACGGGTGCTCACGACGCAAGCCCTCGGGGGCTTGACCGCGAACATGAGCGGTTGTCTTGCCTCGCCTTCGATGACCGTTCCCGCCTTCGTTGTCGGCTATCGTTTGACCTTTGATCACTGGTTATCGCTCCATGACGACGATGCTGCGTGGATGGAGTGGCGAGGAAGCGGCGGCACCTGGCAGACGTTGAACCCCATCGTTGCCTACCCTAACGCATCGTCATTGCAACAAGCACCCTCCTCTGTTTGGTCCGGTCAATCCACCGTTTGGGAGAGAGCGGAATTTCTCTTGGACGGCCTGACCAACGCTTCAACAGCAACGCTTGAGGTGCGTGCCTGCTACGAAACCTCTGCTTCGGTTGGCACTCGTCAAGGGTGGTATATTGACAACCTCACCATCTCCAATCAAGGTGATCAACCCGGGGCATGGTTCCACGGAAACCTCTCTGGAAGTTACGCCAACAATGCAGACGGGAAGATGTATGTTCTCGCTGATGTGTCGGGAACAACCGGCACCTTGGAGTTGCAGTTTTGGGCCAATTGGGATTTGGAGGGCGCTTTTTCCGACAACCTGATGGTGGCGCTCAGTGTGAACAACGGAACAACCTGGCAATCCGTCTCGGGAATTCCAGGCCTCCCGGGGAACGGGTTCACGTCCCAAGGGAGGTTCTACACGGACGAATCGTTGGGTTGGGTACCCATCTTCTACGCATTGCCCAGCGGTTTGGCCTCGCACCCCAACGCGTCCTCGGTGTTGCTTGAATTCCACGTCCAAACCAACCACCAAACGGGTTTCGGAGGTTTTGCCTCGTCCGGATGGGAGGGCGTTGCCATCGACAACGTGCTGATTCATGACGGCCGAGGGACCCCTCAAGCGGACATCATTCAAGTTGCGAACTTCACAACGATGCCCACCGGTGTTTCCGGTGACCCCAACGGTTGGCGCGCCAACACATCATCGGTGAACGAATGGATGTGGACAACGAACTTCGGGATGAACGGACCACAGAGCACCACAAACTCGTTTGAGCAAACGATGGTTGCGCCTCCTGGGTGGTTGATTGAAGGCACGTGGCCGGACGGATGGGAGATTGGAACCACACGAAACACCTCGGGCTACGGGCCGGGTCAATTCCACTCGGGCAGCAGTGGGGCGGCAGTGAACCTGACCACGAAGTACACCAACAACATCTACACGCACCTCGTGACCGAAGAATACAGCATTCCAACCAACGCCTCCGCTCGTCTCGCGTTCCAGTCCTGGGTGTGCGCAGAAGCCAATTGGGACGGCGGAGCGGTTTCCATCTCCACCGATGGTGGCCAAACATGGTGGTTTTTACCTCCAAACTTGAACGGTTTCCACGACCAAATATCAAACGTCAACCTCAATTCACCGCTCTTTGGTCAAGGGATCATCGACGGTTCAAGCGCTCCAAACGGGTGCGGTACGAACAAAAACAGGCCCTTTGAATTGAAGACCTACGACCTCTCAAACCTTTCAGGTCAATCCGTCAAAGCGCGCTTTTCCTTTTTCTCTGACACCTACGTTGAGGCCGACGGTTGGTACATCGACGATGCCGGCGTTGAAATCGATGTCTTCGAAACCTCAGGACAATGGACTTCGCCTTCTCTTGCACCACATCCGTTGTTTGGTTATGGATGGCTTGACGGTTGGTCCACCGTTCCAGAAGGCACCACCCTGAGCATCGATGTCCTCGACGCGCAACTCCAACCCATCGACGGCCACAGCAACCTCTCGCTGCCAGCCGTCCTCAGTGTTGACCCTGTTGAGCACCCGACCGTTCATCTTCGTGTGAAGATGGCCACCAACGACACCTTTGTCACACCGTTGATTCACAGCATGACCTTGGGTCGAACGGCCTTCGTCGGACCGGAGCATGTGCTGGCTTCCCCCGACGGCGCCAACGCCTCGTCCGTCAATGCCGACGGGAACTTGGTCGTTCACGCACCCTTCTCCTTGTCACTTCCTGCTTTGCTCGCTTGCCCGTTTGACGGGTATCGCGTCACCAACATCGGCGATAACCTCACCTGGACCATGGCTCAACCGCAACTTTACGCCTCATCCCATCAGGCCAAGCCCGTCAAAACCACCTATCTGAACTACTCCTTGAGCGGGAAACTTTCGGTCAATCCGACCTTTACTGTCACTGCCTCCGGAGGTGAAGTGGTTCAACGGAGCAAAGCCGAACTGGATTGTGTTCGTCCCACGGAAAGCCCCGAATTGAAGCTGGGGTGGAACAACGCCACCGTTTTCGATTGGCCACCCTCCAGCATGTCGGCCACCTTCGGCCTGAACGGCCGCTTGGCGGAAGTTGACCACGACGGTGTTTCGGCACCATGGGATCCCTCCGTTCCGGTGCCGTCCTTCGCCCTCAACAACAGCAACGTGACGCTCACCTACCGTACAGTTCAGCGCTCGGGGTCGGTTTCGGGCCCCGGGGCGTCGATGTTGGTGACGGTCACCAACCGCACCGCCTCGCTCGCTTTGAGCATCAATGGTGTGTTGCAAGACTTGCCCTCTGAAGCAGAACCGTTCACCTACACGACCGCCAGTGCATGCCCCTCTTCCTCGCTCTCCGCAACGGTTTCCTCCAATTATTCCCTGTTCTCCTGCGAGATCGATGTCGGCCTTGTCGGTTCAGCAGACGTGAAAGTACTCCATTTCACCCACCTCTCTTCGTTCAAAACTCTGGACATTGATTTGGATGCGAGCCTGCTCAACGAAGCGAAAGAGGCGTCCGCTACGGGGGATGTACGGGCAGTGCTCACCATCCCCTTGCACGTTCGCACCGCTTACGGCGGTCTGAGAGCGGGATTAACCGCGAACACCCTGCCGTTGATGGTGGAGAGCGTTGACCCACCGCTTCACACTCGATGGTTGCCGGAATCTTCGGTGACCTTTACAACGCATCATCAACGCCAAAACCCGCTCGATTTGAGCGAAGATGCACCGGACATCTCGGAGGTGGCGTTGTACCTCAGCACCTCGTCCTCCCTTTCCGATGCTTTCGCTCATGTCCTCGTTGACCGTTTGGATGCCACCCCTCGATTCAGGCAATTGACCGGTGCGGGTGTGTCACCGTTCCAAACTCAAGCATCCAACATCTCGTGCGTCGTCAACGCCTGCACCGTGACTTGGACCTTTGCAAGCACCTGGTTGCTCGATGACATCGATGACCTCCACGTGCTAACTCAAGCCAGCGATGAGGAAGGTTTGGAAGTCGGCCCTTCCGTCTTCGTGCGACGCACCCCGTTCAACGAGGTTGAGAACGATTTGGAGGTGGTGGACTTCACGGTTGTCGACGCCTCTTTGCGTCGCCTTGACGATTGGACCAATTCGTTTTGGCCCTATCATCTAGGTGAAAATGAATCGTTGGTTGCCACCGGCCGCGTACGCTTGGAAGGCATTGTTGACCAGTGGGCCGAGGCGGGCCAAGGCGAAGCCAGCGTATCCCTCCGAGCCGTCCCTCCAAAGAACGTCTCCGGTGGCCAGGACGAATGGGTTGGTGCGCCCGTGAACTGGTCGAGAACATGGACCGCAGAAATTCAAGACGACGGTTGGTTTTCGGTTTCCATGAACACGCCGAGTCTTGGAGATGGCGTACCGAGCAACACATGGCTTGAAATTCGTCCGAGTCTTTCCCGTCGAGGGCCGTCCGAAGTCAACGCATCCTCCAGCGAGGACCGCTCCGTGGTGCTCAACCCTCCTCGCTTGCTTCACGACACGGTATCACCGCACGTGGCCTCTTTGTCACTCCTTGATTCTGGAAGGGAGGTGCCCGCAGACGGCCACGTGATCCTTTCTGGTCGCGATCTGCCGTTGCGGATGGAACTCAGCGATGTAGAAGGGTTGGAGAACCGTGTGGAAATCTGGACATGGTTGGAACGTCAGAACGACGCCAACGACGACGGTGTGATGGACCCGGAGGAATATACGATGCAACACGTGAGCGTCAATCGGGGCGTCACTGGGATGGAGGTTGACCTCCCCCTCATCTCCTCCACCCAAATCCTCCCTGACGGGGCCTTTGAAGGAAAAGCAAGCATCGTGGTCAAAGGCCACGACCTTGCTGGAAACCCACTTGAAGGCGGCGGCGACTTTGGTGAAGAGAACGATTTGGCAACGGTTCGCGTTCAACAACGGGCCGACACCACCGCGGACATCGACGACATACGCATGGATGCGGTGAACGGGCACCTTCTGGCCGGTCACGAACATTCGTTTTCCTTCGTCCTCTCCGACGGCAACGGCATTGCCTCGTTGGACCGCATTGAACTCGCTTTGTTGGGAGAATCAGCGCCGGCTTCCTGCTTCGTGCATTACGAGCCTCGATTCGGAGAGGTCTCAGCCGATGAAACCTGTTTCCATGAGGAGCCGCAGGTCTCGGTTGCACAACGCCCGCTCTCGTCCACTTACGACGTCACCTTCCGATTCCGTCTGGGATGGGCGGCCACCCAATCCGTTGCCTCAAGCGGGGGTACGCCGGCTTTGGTGGTCGTCGACGAGGGTCAAGATTTGGGCTTGGGCCTGCACCACCTCAACGCGCATGCATGGACGGGCAGCACGGCTCTTGCTTTGCGATGGCTTGAGATCGTTGATACGATGGAACCTGTCGGCGAATCCAATGAAACGACGCATTGGTTCCACCGCAACGATGTCATTCACCACCGGTTGGGCGTGGTGCACGAAGGCACCGATCTTCTCGCCCGTGACCTCCCCGACGTTGGCCATTTCGTGTGGGAACTCAACGATGGTGAACGTCGGATGGAGGGTGCGTTTAACGTCACCTCGTCAGGGGAAATGGAGTTGAACATCACGATGAATGCGGGCATCATGTACCACGATTATGGAAATGTAAGCGTCACTCCCAAAGGCTTCGAAGCGTATGGAATCAACGGCTTAGCGTACGACGTGGTGCTGGATGACCGTGCGCCCAAATTGGTGCTCTCTCCTGGAACCCTGGAACGCTTGGATTCCAATCAACTCAACAACGTTAGCATCACGCTGAGCGTGAATGATGACACCCACATGCCACCCGGCCCGCTGAAGATGCACTCCGTGTTCTACCGCATGGGTCAACCTGTTGAAGGAACCCAACGCGTGGACGAACTGCCCATCATCGACGTGGTGAATGCCTACACCGTTTACGAAGGCGTTGTGAGCTTCCTCCCTGCGGAAGTGGTATTGACTCGCAGCGATCTCCTCGTGGTTTGGTTTGAAGCCAACGACCGCTCGGGGAGGGCATTGACCGGACTGGGAACGGAATCAGCACCGCTCAACGTGGGCATGACTTGGGTGGCCTTTGAACCGGTGTTCACCGACATATCGGCCTCGCCGTATCGACCCGAGGTTGGTGACGATGTGGCGATTTACGTCCGCATTGCAAACGAGGGTTTGCTTCCCGGGGAAACCAAAGCGGTACTTCGGGACGGTAAAGGGCGCATTCTTGCTTCGGAAGACATCGCTCTCGCCACCGGAGAGTGGGTCAAAGTGTCCTGGAATGTTACGGCGTGGGAGGTGGGCCGGTTGGGCCTCAGCGTCCAACTTGAGGGTTACACGCCGCTCATACCCATTCCTCTGGCAGATGTTCAAGCCTCGGATGGCGATAAGGCCATCAGCAGCATGGCGGTCCTGAGCCTTTCGATTCTTTCCATTGTTATTGCAGGGGCGGTGTTGTTGATCGTCAATCAAAAGCGGTCCGAAAGCGAAGAGGCCTATCATCTGGAGCGAATCCGCCGAATCGTGTCAAAACGGACTCCTCCGCCGGTTCCGTGGGGGCTCATGGACGAAGTCCAAGAGGAATAGTCAAGAAGAGCGTTCATCACGGCTCAACACGAAGCCGGGGTACCCGAGTGGTCAAAGGGGGTGGATTCAAGCTCCTCTGCATATTGCTTCGCAGGTTCGAATCCTGCCCCCGGCACTTCCAGACCACGGATAGAAGGCTTGTCCACGATCATCGCCACGGATTCAAAACACCCTCTGTATGCGATACCAATGAGCCTGCTCAAGGGAATTGCCTTATATCCGCCACCGAGGAATCTAGAGCATGGCGAGTTCATCCGAGGCCTACGGTTTGGACCATGGTTTCTTCCACTTTCCAAAACCCACGGCCGCTCACAAAGCCGGGTATGTGCTCTCCGTCGTATTGATGATTGTGGCGGTGTTCCTCTACTCCTCAAGCCTCTTCATTCCCGATGTGCCCCGGATTGACGAGGCTGAAAAATTGCCCTCCTTGCATGAAGACCCGTCCATGTATGCCTTCGGCCCCCTGCAGAAGGGGTACGATGCTGATGAATACGCCACCGCCGCCGCTTTTGTCGTGGTTCCGCTTGAACTTGAAAGCGGCGGGATTGGCTCCGAATCCTGCAGATGGGTTGAGGACGATGACGGAGGGGGGAGTTGGCAATACAGTGTCGAATTTTCAGACGATTTGGTTCGGTTCCGCGATGTCGCCGGTCAGAGGATCGATGCATCTTTTTCGAAACAAGGCTCCCTAAGCCCTGAAGGCACCATGCTCTCCGAATGTTCAAGCGAGTACGACCGAGATATCATCGGTCACGGGGAGGGTCACAGCGACAACCACCGTTTTTCGGTTTTTATGCTCGTTGAAGAAGACCCTGTTCGCTATCAATTGCTTTCCGTGGCCGAAAACCTCGGGTTCAGCAACGCCATCCTTCCCGATGAGGTGACGCAACGAGAAGACCGAGGCCGCTGGGCGCTTCTTTTCAGTGGGTTGGCCGGTTTGGTGTTCATGTACAGCACCACCCCTTCGCTCAAAGAGGATTTGAGGCGAATCCGCAACCAAAACTCGGCATCGGCCAAAAACCCCACCTCCGGCGAAGGTTTTTTACGCGGTTCCGGTCGTTCTTTCCCGCACTTTGGCTTGAATTTTGAACGCCTTGAAACGCCATCCAGACCAACCAGAGACGTTGAAGACGACTGGCTCTTTGGCGCCCCTCCACTGCCCGAGTCCTATGAAGACCCGTTCAAACAACAGGGCGATGGCACCCTCATCCCCGAGCACCCCATCAAGTTGGGGACGCCTCGGCCCGCCACGATCACACCGTATTCCATCGGGGCCCTTCTCTTTTCGATATCGTTCATTTGGTTGGCCGCTGACCTCCGAGCTCGAGACGGGTCGTGGTTCCATTCGATGTTGGGATGGGGGCTCACCTTCTTGGTGACGGGGGTGAATTTGGTCTGGTTTTACCGCGCCTGGAAGCAATTCAAACTTGTTCGGTTGGTCAGCGACTTGCCCACCACACCCGTACGGAGCGCTGCGGTAGGCCAAGTCGAATTGGTGGGGCAAGTTCGCCCTTCCGTTGCGGGAACGCCGGCCATGGAAGTCGGTGGGAGAGAAACCAAGGGTTTGGTGACCTGGAGGTGGGACTCCTATCGTTACGAATGCACCACCGATAGCAAGGGAAACAGGTCTTGCAGCTGGAACCACAAAGAGCGGGTCTCCAACGGCGTTCCGTTCGTTCTTCACGACGGTTCAGGCGGTATCATCGTTGACCCGGAGTCATGGGAGGAAAAACAGGTTGACCTTGGACCTGTTTTGGACACTTGGCAGCGAGGAGATTGGCGTTGGGACGTAAGAGGCCTCGGTGTTGGGGACCCGGTGTACATCCTCGGCGATTGTGTTCCCCGAACCGAACAACATCTCAGCGATTGGGGAGGTGACCCAACCGTTCAAAACGCCCTGCTCACGGTGGTTCCCACCACCGCCACCGGAGATGCCTCGGTTCTGCATTACGGTACGGAGTTGGACTTGTTGGCTCAAAACCGGTCCATCTTTGAGATTTTGATCGTTCCGCTCTTCGTTTTCACGGTGGGCGTCTTCATGTTTCTCAATTACACGCCGTGAGCGAACGAAGTTCTGCGGTTTTATGATGCTCATCCATGGCTTTGGTGCACGCCCAAAGAAATGCCTCAGCCCTTTGTTCACGTAGTGTTGACTTCCCCGAAGATGGCGTGGTCACGCTCAAAGTGAATCATGGAGTGAAGGATGGTTCCCGTCAACAAGCGGTGTTTCTTGTTCATGTCGTCCACCTTTCCACGGGTGTCTGACTCGATCTCGGCGACGGTTTGGGCGATTGCGGCCGTGTCGGCAAATCCGTGCCACACGATGTGACAGTAGAGCGTCTCCATGCGTTGGTGCTCCTCCATCACGATGTCCGTGTAAGCGGTCAAGGTTCGCATTGAATCCATCGCGAAGGCGGCGACGAGCAAGGTCACGCTCACGGAAACAAGAAGGGCGGTTTGGCTCCATTCGAAGAAGGAATTCAAACCACCTGTGCCCAGAACGAGGGCGACGGTGAGGAACCATCCCATCTGGAGAACCTGGGTCCGGATGCCCGATAGTTCGCCATTCACCGCGACAGCCGTCGACATTTTCATGTTGATGTAGCCGATAATGCGATCCACGTTTCGACCAAGAAGAATCTGGTTGAGCCCTTCCTGCGTGGTTTCTGTTGAACCTTTGATGGATTTCTCTCCGGTGTTCATCTTCGCTCGCCCCGTGCGCTCGGTTCCTTTTATTTGACGGGTTCGTTGGAGACTTGACCGTTGGTGGCGTTCGGGGCTTCCCGTTTGCATCACGCTGAGGCGCGTGGATCTTTCGGCCCTTCGGTCCGTTGGATTTCCACCCCGTGCTCCTCGAGATAGCCGACGCCGTTTTCGCCCATAAAACCGCCATCAACGATGACGACTCGGGCGATGCCTGCGTGGTGGATGAGTTTCGCGCACATCATGCACGGCTCTCCGGTGACGATGAGCCAGGCGTTGTTCGTGGGCACGCCGTTGGCTGCAGCGTTGCAAATCAGGTTCATTTCAGCGTGATGGCAACCGATTTCCACTCGGGTCCCCGAGACCACGTTCATCGTGTCGCGGAGACATTCCTCGCCGCCGCACAATCGGCCGCCACCTCGGGGCCCGCCGTTGTAACCGTCCATGAGCACCACGTTTCGGTCGGGGTCGACCAAGAGTGCACCAAAGGTTCGTCGGGGGCAGTTTGAGGCTTCGGCCAAGGCCAAGCACTGTTGGATCCGGATGGCCAAGTGTTTCGCCTTCATGCGCTCCCCGGAGAAGAGGACGGCGCGACTTGGTTTCATACCTTCGCCCGCACGGTCAGGGCGTCATCGTCCGTGGCCCCAAGCGCTTCGAGAACATTGCCTTGCATGTAGAGCGAACCGATGGAAAGGACGGTCTTGATGCTGGTGGGTTGGGTCTCGAACCACGTCACGGCTTCTGCGGGCGTGGCGGTGATGCGGTGGACGGGCACCCCCAATGCTCGAAGGTGGCCGGCCATGACGTTCCCCTCCACCCCTGGATAGCGCCCACCTTGCGGCACGGATACAAGAACCACAGAGGGGGCGTGGACGTTCGTTAAGCTCACGAGCGGGGATAAAAAAGCCGTCATGTCGGTTTGGGGGGAACTGCCGAGAAGCAAGCCCCAAGGCTCGCCCGTTTCGCTGAACGTCTTGGTGAGGTGCTCACACGATTTCACCATCCCGCTCGGGTTGTGCGCCCCGTCGAGCAGGTAGGTCATCTCGTCTTTTCCTGGGCTTGCAACGCGTTGCATGCGCGCCGGCCAATGGAGGGCTTCGAGCGGAGGGAAATCGGTACCTTCGGTCGCTTTTAGGTGCGGCCATACGGCCTTGGAAAGGCGCTTCGCTTCCTCAAAGGCTCCGTCGTGTTCTTCCATGGAAACCCATTCGAGCAGGGCCGGTCCCACCTGCTCGCCAAGAGCCGGGTTTCCCACCCGCTGGGCGAGGGTTTCAACCGCGTTTTTCACCTCAACCTCCTTGGGCCATCGGGCGATAAGGGGTTGAAAAGGGCGAGCGATGGCTGCCTTTTCCCGGGCGATGCCCGTCAAATCATCCCCGAGCACATCGGTGTGTTCCAACGCAAGGGCGGTCACCACCGAGATGTCAGCCGTCGCCGCCCGAGTAGCGTCCAAACGCCCACCCAACCCGGTCTCCAGCAGCAGCACGCGAATATCGTGGCGGCTTGCAACGACGGCCGCAACGAGAAAGGTGACCTCGAAAAACGTGAGCGGATGGTTCGTGCTGTCCTCCACCGCTTTGACGGCGGCTAAGGCACGGTCGAATTCATCCCGGGAGACGGGGACGCCGTTGAGCCGGACCCGCTCTTCCACACGCACCAGATGCGGCGAAGTAAACGAGAGGTTGGGAATTTCGCTCGCGGTAAGCGCGGCGCTGAGCGTGGCGACGGTGGTGCCCTTCCCGTTGCTTCCAGCAACATGAACCGTTTCGTATGAAGGTGGTCCAAGATTCAGCGCTTTGAGCGCGCGGTGTGTTGCTTCCACGCCCAACGCCATGCCACGAGACTTCGTTTCTGTGAGCCACCAACGCAACCCGTGCGGCTCATCCATGGATGCTGCAGCGGACGGCCCGTGATAGCCTCTTTCCTCGGAAAAGGAGCGAGATAAAATCGCGAGACTGATATGCAAGAGCGGAGTGGCACCTTCATGAGCGATGCAGAAGAGAGCGGTTGGAAACGCCGCGTCTCGAAACGCTTCGCTGAAGTTGAGGACGAGTTGAGGCAAGGCGACACATTGGTCTCCCTCATGGCCGAACAGTGGCGCGGTATGACGGGCATGGCCGGCATGTTCGTCGCAACCATCGCCCTTGCCCTCTACATCCGACCTTACTACGATGTCGGGGAGTTGCATGCTTTTGGAGCATCGGGCGCCACCCAAGTTCGCTACGTGGCGATCGAACTCCTTGCGATCTTCGCGTTCACGGCCCTGATTATTTTCCTCGCCCGTTGGGGCAAGGAATTCATCATCAAATACGGCATGTACGCCGTGTTGAGTCTCGCTCTATTGTATTCCCTGGTGCCCCTTGCGCACATGCTCGTCCTGGATTTTGAACCCGAGCCGTTTGAAGTCAGCACCACTTCTTCGACGGAGGGCGATGTTCTCGGGACGTGGGGAGAAAACGGCTTCGTCCTCGCCAATGTTGGTTCGGAAGAGTTGAATTCAACCGTCAACATCAGTGCTTGGGATGCGTCCAACAACTACGCCTCTCCGGTGTGGACGGTTCAACACGCTCACAACGTGTACGACAGGAGCCATCCTGTGACGATGACCGAAGCAGACGGTTCGCTCATGTTCGCAAGCGGTGATTACATCTGGCAGGTTGACGGCGATACCGGGGCACTGGAGGCGAGTTATCCCTGTCAGACGTGGGCGGAACCGAATATCAACTACTTGCCCAACGTCGCCCCAGGTTGTGAACTGGCCGCACCGGTTGACGACATCGTTTACGTCGTCACCGGACGCAACGAACTTGTTCGTTTCCAATCCTTCCCCGAAATCAATCTGCTCGTTCAAGAAGGCGGTCGGTGGGTGCTTCCGGGATTTGATGTGGAAGAAGGCGTTCATGGAAGCACCTTGCTGGATGACGATGAGTGGTTCATCGTGACGCCCTCCCAAGCGGGCGCCGTTCTTCTCGAGGAGAATATTGGCGGCATCGGTATGGCGCCCGGCACCCAAGGCAACGCCACCTACCTCACAGCGTATCAACCCGAAGCAGATGCCGTCTTTTCCGCTTTTGATGTCGGCTATTCACCGTTTTTGGAGGTCAATTTCACCGCCCTTGAAGCCGACCCCTCTACAAGAGCTCAACGCTTGGTGCTGTTGGGGGAGTCCAATGGCCACATAACGGGCGTGGAATGGGACGGAAACGGTGCGAATTCCACCTACGCGATTCAAGACCGAATGGCGCTCGACGGTTTGGTGGACAACGTCACCTCGTTGCGGCTGACCGATATGGACGAATCGGGCTACAGCGACATGCTCGTTGCCGACGAAACCCAGGTGCATTGGCTCTACACCACTTCGCTGGTGGACCGAGGGACCTTCCCGGTTCCAGAAGGCGTCCGTCACGCGTTCTTTGCCATCGATGACAACAGCACACAACTCGTCGTGGTGACCGTCGAAAACGGCACGAGCACGGTCCACCTCGGAGAGCTGACCACGGCCATGTTCCCGCTTTACGGGTTGCAATTGCTCCTCGGCCCCACCCTCGTCGGTTTGGCCGTGACCGTCCTCCTGCTCGTCCTTTTGTTCGTCCACAGCGAATGGTACGTGGTCAACACCACCGGTGTTCTGCTCGGTGCAGGCGTGTGCGTGATGCTGGGCGTCACCTTTGTACCGGTGCTGGCCATTCTCTTCATGGTCTTGGCCGCTGTTTACGATTTCTGGGCGGTTTACCGTTCGAAGCACATGCTCGATTTGGCCGACACCATGATCGGACTTCGTCTGCCCATCCTCCTGGTCGCCCCCCAGGACAGGGATTATTCCCTCATTGAGGAAACCGAACAGAACAAGCGTGCCGTCTCCGTTGACCGTGCCGCACCCGGTCAACCCCAAGCCCGTCGGCCCGAACGCAAGGGCAGCGAAGCGATGTTCATGGGATTGGGCGATGTCATCTTCCCGGGGATGCTCGTGTTGTCTGCGATGCAGTGGCTGGACCCCGAGGTCGCCTTCAACGTCGCTCTGACCACGATGATGGGTGGTTTGCTCGGCTACCTCGCTCTCATGACCTACGTGGCTCGTGGCAAAGCCCAAGCCGGCCTTCCGTTGCTCAACGGCGGGGCCATCATGGGGTACTTGGTTGGCGGTTTCTTCTTCCTCGGAAGCGAAATTTTGAGTTTCAACATCTCGTGGTGATGCACATGCTGGACATAACGATGTTTCGAGAACACGCCGATGTCATCCGTGCGGACCACACCAAACGGGGTTTGCCTCACGATAACATCGACCGTGTCATTGAACTGGACCAAAACTGGCGAAACTTGCTGCACGAGACCGACCAGTGGCGCCGTGAGAAGAACGAGGCTGCCCGAGGCATCGGGGCGGCGAAAAAAGCAGGCGACAACGAGGGTGCACAACGCATCCTCGCCCAGGTTGCCGACCTTGGTCAACGCATCGCAGAGTGGGAAGCCAAAACCAACGAGGCGATGGCAGAGCGTGACCGCTTGCGCATGTCCATCCCGAACATTCTTCACGACGACGTCCCCGTTGGCGATGACGATTCTGGGAACACGGCTCACGCTGTTCACGGCGAGAAACCGACGTTCATGTTTGAGCCACGGACCCACAACGACCTCATCGAGATGAACAAATGGGTTGACCTCAAGCGAGCCGCAAAAATCACGGGGAGCCGGTTCTATTTTCTCAAAGGCGATTTGGCTCGGCTGGAGTTTGCGTTGCAGCAGTATGCGGTTGAGTTCCTTCGTTCCCGCCAGTACACCTTCGTGCAGCCACCCGTGATGATGAACCGTGAAGCCTACGAAGGGGTTACCGATTTGGGGGACTTTGAAACTGTGATGTACGGCATTGAACCGGACAAGTACTACATGATCGCCACCTCCGAACACCCGCTCACAGCGATGTTCATGGACGAGACCATCCCAGAGGAACAGATGCCCCTGCGAATGGTCGGCGTGTCGCAATGCTTCCGTCGTGAAGTTGGCAGCCACGGTCAGAGCGATTTGGGCATCTGGCGCGTTCATCAGTTCACCAAAATAGAGCAAATCATCATCGCCAAACCGGAGGACTCCTGGGCCTTGCACGAAGAATTGCTGCAAAATTGCACCGACCTTTGGGACAGCCTCGGCATCCACTACGAGGTGGTGAACATCTGCACCGGAGACATGGGGACCGTCGCCGCCAAGAAGTACGACTTGGAGGCGTGGATTCCGGGTGCAAACCAGTACAAGGAAATCGTCTCTTGCTCAAATTGCACCGACTATCAGGCCAACCGCTTGGGCATCCGCTACGGTCAACCGGGCCACCCCAACCAACCCATCGTCCACACCCTGAATTCGACAGCTGTCGCCACATCTCGGGCCTTGGTCGCCATTATGGAACAGTATCAATTGGAGGACGGTCGCGTGGCCGTACCCGATGTCTTGCAGCCGTATTTGGGCGGTCAAACGGTGCTTGAACCGTGCTCGTGGGGTTGATGATGTGCAACGTTTGTCCGCTTTCCTCATCGTGACCGTCTTCATGCTCGCGCCGCTCTCAGGTTGCTTTGGCGAAGACGAGACGGGGCCGGTCGTGGCCGTTCTAACCCCGAGCGAGGAGATGCCGACCACGGCCACACGGGGTCAGTACTTGACCCTCAACTTCACCAGCACCGTCGATTGGACCATCAGTCGGTCCCCCGGCGTGTTCTTCAT
>JAUREJ010000021.1 GCA_030827475.1 Candidatus Poseidonia sp. | reverse complement strand
CAACGTGCTCCTTGACCCACTCGCACCAGCTCCTGTCGAGGATGCACCGCTCCCTGACCTTGCTCCCTCGAATTTGACCGGAGAGCAGGCTGGGGCAACCATTCGAAGCCTGTCTGAGGTTGAGGCCGTCCTCGGAGACAAACTCGAGGGTACGCTTCATGAGGTTGAAACCACTACGCTGAACGCCGAGGGTGTAATCATCAAGCAATCGGTAAAGGGGACATTGACCGTCAACAACCCTTCTGTCGACGACCGGATTTACGACATCGATGTCCTTTTGGACAACATCGACGCTACCGACATCGGTGGCGATCATGTCTCCGTGGACGAATTGGAACCCTCAAAGAACCACACCATGGCCTACAAGGTCAACGGCAAACAGATGATGACGCTCCGTGAGCGTCTGGATACGAACCCGTCCCGGGATCAAGAACGTTCCCTCTCGGTCGCCATTGGTGAGGACCCCGGAGCCATTTCAATGGAACTTGAAGTGGAGAACCTTGCGGGTGTTGACCTTCATGACGTCGTGGTCACCCGCCCGATTCCTGATGAAATGCATTTTGAAACCGCCGGCGGTGCAGACCTTGACGAAGGAACGCTGACGTGGACCGTTGGTCGCCTCTCTGCGGGACAAAAGCAAAAACTTTCACTCGAGGGAACGATTTCCGTGTCCTCAACCAAGGCCATTAACGCTGGGAAGGCCACAGCAACGTATCGTGCAGACGCGACGCTGTCGAGCATGAAGTTCCGAGAACTCGACGCATTTTGCCGGGGCTTTACCTACATGAAGGTCCGAGAAGACGAGCGTCCTGACAACTGGAAGTGTCAAGCCATCTTTGAGAACCGCTCGTCCTTCGCCGTGGATTTGACAAAACTTCAGGTCCGTATGAAGGGCTCCGAGGATTTGCTTTTTGACATCCACGATGTTGACCAAGATGTCACGCCAAATGGGAAGTGGGAATCTGACGTGCGCGTGGTCATGGCCCAATCCGAGCCGGACTTCACCTACGATTTGTCCTACACGGTTCTTCCACGAGCCGTACTGTTGACGGAAGGCAGCATGACCTTGGAAGAAAAGAAACTGGAAGTTCTCGAGGCTGACGTTGAAAAGCACTATTCCAACTCAAACCTCCGTTCGTACCGGTCGCAAAAAGTGATCTCAACGATGACCCTTACCAACAAGGGTTCTGCGGTCATCAACCTCATGCGCATTACCGATGATATCCCGGGGCTCTTTGAAGCACCGCTCGGTGAACAATTGACGATCAAACTGGACGGGAAAGCCATTGACGACGACCAATTCAAGATGGAAATCTCGGAAGGCGTCACCATCGAGAAAGAGCACCGCTCACCAGACGGCAGCGGTCATACCATGACGCTCACGGTTGGGACGCGCGGTCCGCTCGGTCTCAAGCCGGGGAAGTCCATTGAGATCACCTACCCGTTGACCGCACCGGACCCATCTCCCGGGAACGAGCGCGTCGATGCCCCTGCTCGGCTCGAGTTCAGTGCAGAGCGTTTCGGTCCTATTTGCTCAAAGGAGCCCAAGAGCGCACCGTCGGTCAAGGTGGTTCACAACCGTCGGAACTTTAGCGCCGGAAAGCAAGCCATACCGTTGGGTGGCAAAGGCCGCTACGAAGTGCTCATTCTGTTTGAGAACAACGGAGATACTGCACTCAGCGACCTGTACATCAACGACGTTCTTCCACCTCAGTTCGAAATCAAGGAATGGGAAATGAAGAGCGCTGGTGGAAAGCGAGACGATGTCAAGATGACCTCCGAAGAAGGCGAAGGCGGCCTCCACATCGTCTGGCATGTGCCCAAAGTTGAGAAAGGGGAGCGACTTGAGGTTTCCTTTGACATCAAGGGCAGCGGCGAGGTCGATGCAGAAGCACTGAACCGGTTCCACGGCGTACACTTTGGCGATGAAATCGAATCCGATGACTTGCCCTCGATGAAGAACACTCCTGCAGAAGGCACCTCCGATGAAGCGAGTGAAACCGCCGATGGGAGCGATGACGAAACCGCAGAAGAAAGCGAAGGTCAAAGCATGAAATTCCGTGAAGACATGCTTCTCAAAGTCATGGATGCTTCCGATATTGATGTCTCGCACCGAGACGAGTTTGTGCAGTTCGCAGCGAATTACGACCACGACGACAACGGGTACCTGAAGAAGTCGGAACTTGAAGACGCTGCAGCGGCATGGAACGCTCGAGATTCCGGTGATGATGCTGGCGAGGGTGGCGATGCCGAAGCTGATGATGCACCTTCATCCGATGAAGTTGCAGATGTCGGTGGTGTTGACGAGGCTGAATCAGTTGATGGCGGCGACGAAGCCGATGCTGGAGACGCTGCAAGCGAAGAAGCATCTGAAAAGGCGTGCATGATTTGTTCAACCGCAAACGCCTACGATGTGAGTGTTTGCGTTGCTTGCGGGTACACGTTCGAATCTTGATGGTTCACCGTTTAGTTCACCTGCTCAGAAGTGATGGCAGCGGTTTGCGATCACTCGGGCAGGACCCATTGCGGCCAGTCCTCTTGCTCAGGAGAGCGGCTCACAATCACCAATACAGGTCGCTTGAGGGAGGCAAGGACTTCATCGAGCGGACGAACCGTCGAGGGAGGAATCATACCGTCGCGCAAATCCACCGCCAGCCAGGCCGTGGGGTATTGGGACTCCCATGCTTTCAACTCGGCCTCGATGCCCGATGGAGGAACACCTTGACGCAAGCTTGCGATAAAACCCCAATTGGGTGGACATGAACGCTCATGCTCGGTCCACAGGAAAACTCTGGGGGTAGGGTCGAGCCTTGAGATTTGCTCCAAAGCTTCCGTTTCCGTGGCGCAGACAGGTTGCCCGGGCATGGGCATGGGCAGGGGATACCGCCATGTCGTCGTGACCTCAAGCGGCTCTTTTCGTCGCATGCGAATCTGCCAATCGGTTGACTTGTTTGAAGTTCACGCAGAGAGCCGGTTCAAACGACCCCGAACAATGCTAACCTTCATGCCCTACCTTCCACCGCTTTGTATCATGGCTAACGGCCCATCGCCCCCCCCGCCCCCGCCTCCTAACGGCTCAATGGGGATGATGTTGCTGTTCATGATCATGATGACGTTTCTCATCATGACGCCCTCCATCCGAACCACTCTTGGGAACACAGCGGACCCCATCCTCTCTCCCGTTCTGCCAGAAGAGTCGTTTTTTGTCATCACCGTGATGATTCTCGGCATCTTTTCCATGACGTTGAACACGATCATCCGGAACCTCTTCGTTGACCCAATGGACCAAGCCCACATCGGGCACCGTCAAGGCCAAGTTCGGCAGATGATGAACGAAGCCCGCCTCTCTCGTGACCCAATTCTCCAAGAAAAGGCGATGACACTCCAGCAACAGATGATGCCGGAGCAGCTTGAAGTCCAAATGGGTGCTATGAAACCGATGATGTTCACCATGATATTCATCATCGGTATTTTTGCCTGGCTCACCACGAAGGTGGAGACCTTCCGAGTGGATTACGTCTCTCTGCCGTGGGCACCCGAGTGGAACCTGCTTGACGGACGCTTCCTTTTTTTCCCCGCTTGGATTTGTTGCTACATCTGCATGAGTGCAGCCTACGGGCGAGCGCTTGACCGACACATCAAACTCGCCCGATACAAAACCCATCCGTTGGTCGTTTCAGGTGACCTGCTTAAGGAACCCCTCCTTCATTTGGTCGCTACGAAACCCGGCGCCACCTCCAATCAAGCCAAGAAGCGTCAACAACGCTCGAAGCGCAGCCAACAGCAACGGAAGAAGGCACCTTCTTCCGAGGAGGAAGGCGAGAAGACCGCATCAACAAGCCATTCAGGAGGGCCGCTCATCTGCCCCGAATGCGATGGCGATGTCATCACACATGATGGACCACGAACCAAACGGTGCAACATCTGTTTCCACGAATGGGTGTGAGCATGGTCCAGATCACGGTCTCGGGCCATCCCGGAAGCGGAACGAGCACCCTCGTTCAGGGCCTCAAAGAACGCTTTGGATGGCAGGCGTTGAACGGCGGTGATGTCTTTCGGCAAGAAGCGAAGCGCCGAGGCTTGAGCCTTGCTGACTTTGGTGAATTGTGCAAGCGGGAACTTGAGGTTGACCGCCAGTTGGATGCCCAACTTCAGGCATGCATGACAGAAGAAGGAGCGGCGGAGATTGTCGAATCACGCCTTGCTGGGTGGTGGGCCTACCGTTTGGGGCTGCCTTGCGTTCGGCTTTGGTTGTCGGTTGAAGACGATGAACGAGCACGTCGTGTGGCGACGCGTGAGGGGTTGCGTTTTGAGCAAGCGCTTGAAGCCAACCGGGCAAGGGCAGCCGTTGATGCAGAACGCTTCTCCATGCTCTACGACCTTCAGCCCGAAGATTCCGAGCCCTACACCCATGTGATTGATGCGACCTACCTCAATGCAACTGAAATATTAGAGCGGGTCAGCCTCGCGCTGGAGGACCACGCATGACCCAACACGTGTTTGACGATTCTGCACAAACTGATCCTGCGTTTGGTTGTGAGCCTGACGAGCGTTCGCTTGAGCAATTGCTGGCTTCTGGCTTCATTCTCCTCGACAAGCCAGCCGGACCCACCTCACACCAGCTGGCTGCATGGGCACGTGATCTGCTTGGGTTGGAGCGGCTGGGTCACGGAGGCACGCTCGATCCGTTTGCAACTGGTGTTCTTCCATTGATGGCGGGTCGGTGCATGAAAATCACCAACAAGGTTCTGAAGCATCGAAAATCCTACATTGCCGTTTTGCGTTTTGGAACACCGCCCAACGACGAAGAGCTCGCCTCAACGATGGCTTCCCTTTCAGGGCGGATTTACAACGTTCCACCCGAGGTCTCTGCTGTTAAAGTTCAAGTCCGAACGCGCACCGTTCACGCCTTTGAGTTGCTTGACCGCGATGAAAAAGACATTGTCGTGCGTATTACATGCGATGCAGGAACGTACATACGAACCATGGCCAGGGACATGGGCTTGATGCTCAACACATCCGTTGAACTCAAAGAACTACGCCGCGAAACTTCCGGTCGCTTTGGCTTGGGCCATTGCGTCACCATGGACCAACTCGCCGATGCCGTTTGGCTTTGGAAAGAATGCGGTCAGGAGGCAGCGCTCAAATCTATTGTTCACCCAATAGAAAAATTGCTTGTTGATGTCCCTCGTTGTCAAGTCAAAGATAGCGCCGTTGCAGCATTGGCCTACGGGGCACCGCTGCTTCGACCCGGTTTGTTGAGCCTCCCGCTTGCGAGCAAGAAAGGCAAAGAATTGCTGGTGACATCGTTGAAAGGTGAAGCCGTGGGCTATGTTAAACTCAAAGCAAACGCCGACGAAATCATCGCCATGGCTGAAGGTGAAATCGCTCGGCCGAGCATGGTCTTGATGGACACGGAGGTTTATCCCCGTCGATGGCCAACAAAATCTTGATCTCACGCTTCGATGTATTCTTCGTAGATGTATTCGTCCGTTTCAATTCGGATTTTCAATTGAGACATGGTCCCCACTCCTGCTTTGTCAACCGAAGTTGAGCGGCCCCCACGACCTCAAAGCATTCGCCTCTGACACGGTCTGGTTATCAAGTTTGAGGACCCTCTTGGCGTTATCCGACATCCGTATGTCGTCTTGGGGCGTTTCACAGGATTTGAAAATCATTCAATTTTCTTCACCTTCGCAGGCATAAAGTACGCCAAAAGAGCGATCAAACCGACAGACAAGATGACCAAGCCAAGGCCCAAAATTCCGCTTATTCCACCTTCGTCTTGACTCGATGCACCGTCTTCTTGGGCTTGCTTAATGGCCACCAACGATTCAATTCCGTTGTTGTCCTCATTCCCCTCGGGGATCTCAAATCCACGGTCGATTATGGCACTGAAACGAACCACTTCAACGTCGTTTGGGATCTGCCATTCGCAGGTTACTGCACGCAACTCGCCCGGTTGGATGAGGGGTATGGTTTGGACGCCGATGAGTTGGTCGTTGGCTTGACAGCGGACGGAAACCATCGAAGCGTCGGCCTGACCGTCGTTTCGTATCAGGAGGCGCAAGGAAACGACATCCCCTTGCGTCAGATCCTCGTCTCCCAAATCCATGGATTCAAAAAACAAATCGGGCAACGCCATCACTTCAAAGTCGACCTCGCGGTCAGTGCAACCGGTTTGATCGCATACGGAAACAAGGACGGTGTGGAAGCCGATGTTTGGAGGGGTCACGGTCAACGCGTTGCTCGTCAGGTCCACCGTAGCCCATGAACGGTTCGTCGAAGCCGTAAGTTGGGTCGAATCGACGTCAAACCAACTCATTTCCACAACGGTCTCTACATCCCGTTCGACGGGAATCAGGGATTGGAATTCGGCTACAACAGGAGGGTCGTCAACCGAAAGGACCTCGACCGTAAAGGCGTCCTGCCAGGTATTGCCTGCCTCGTCAAGGACGGTCACGCCGATCACGGCTTGACCGCTTGCCTCAGGAAGAAGGCGCACACGCACATCCCCTTCTGCAAGGTCAACCTCGATGAGCTCGGTGTTGGTGTTGGTGAATTGGACCAGCAGAGCCTCGTTTGATGAACGATCATCCGAACACCGCAGCAACAAAGGAAGGATGATGCCGCCGTTGTCCTCGGTGAGAGCGAGGTCACCGATGGGCTCGCACACGGGGTCCTCGTCCCATTCAACGTCAAAACCACCGGAGACGGAGATGCTGTTGATTTCGAGAGCTGTGGTGCTTTCTTCACCGGTGGAGTCCCACGTGAACCAGGCACGGATGCTCACCTCCAAGGCATCGGCCCCTGGGCGAAGGTACGCCCCAATTGGCCATTCGTGGACGAAGGTGCCGAGGTCCATGGCTTCGTTTGAAACCACATCGCCGTTGACGAAGACCAACCATCGTGAATAATTTGCATCAATGCCGTCGTTGGTCCCGAAAACACGCCCTCTCAGCTCGAGAGATGGGTCGTTCACATCGGCCCAGACCTCGTCCACGCAGGCGTCCAATACCACCACTCGAACGCGATAAGCCGTTGCTTGAGGCAACAGGGTGTTGGGGCTGAGGGCTTGGTACTCGCCGACCGACTCCCCGTCTTGGGACAAAGCAACTTCAACGGAAACGTTCCCGAGGTCACCCTCGCTCGTTGAGAGGTGCAAGCGTCCCAAAAGTTGCTGCGGAGGTGGGCTGAAGAGGGCGCTCGTCCATGTTCCCGACGTGCCGTCGACGAGGGGCTTGAGTCCGCATTCGTCCAGGGCCATGTTGTCGGTGGTGCCCGCCTCAAAATCCAGTCCGATGACCGGCAGATCATGGCCGGTAAAGGTGGAACTTGCATATCCGACCTCGCCACCGTACCATGGGGTTTGAACCGTGATGTCGAGTCCAACTGCGTCAACGACGAGGCGTGAATCGTCGACGCCACCTGCCGAGACGTAATCCAACGTAAACATCATTTCGGAGATGTCCGTCCAAGTCCACTCCATGAGATCGGTGATGTTCAGTGTGAAGGCGCTGTTGTTGATGTAATCCAAGTTGCCTTGCGTGTGGGCGAACGTCTTCAGCAGGTCAAACCCATCACCGTGTTCAACGGAGATTCGAACGGTATCTTCTTGCAGAGCATCGGGGATTTGGAACGCGGCCTGAAGATGGACCTCTTTGAGGATGTACGCACTCAATCCGCTTGTGTCAAATCCCGTCAGCTGGATTTCGGGCCCTGTTGACCATGTTGCTGCACCGTCTGGTGCCCCGACCGAGTAATTTGAATTGGTTGGGGATGACGACGACCAAACGGTCATGGTGTCAAGGTGGACGGGTCGCTGGTGAACCATCGTTAAGCGTTGATCGGCGACCATGGTTTCAGTGTAGGTGGCCGTGGCTTGCGTAAAGGACGTCTCGGCACCGACACTCCATTCTCCAGCATCATCCAGTGCACCCTGCGGGAAGATATCCACGACCGATGTGCTGTGAACGCTCCGTCCTTGCGCAGCGTCAAGAAGTGGCAATCCCGAGGTCAAGAGCAAAAGAAGGACCAAGGTAAGGGATGAAATGCTGCTTCGCATGTGAAGATGCATACCTCGGCACTTCTTGAAACAAAGGGTTTCTCGCATACCGCAGTCATTTTACTTTCGGCGGTGGCGCATGTTTGAAATACCAAGCCCATGAGGCGGTCTTACCTCTCATGGCTGTGGTGGTGTAGGGGTTAGCACGGCAGATTGTGGTTCTGCCAGCCCGGGTTCAATTCCCGGCCACGGCCCCATTACAAATCGTCCTTATTGATGAGGTGTCCCATCCGTTCACGCTTTGTTGTCATGTAGGTTCTGTTTTGTTCGGTCACCCCGACGATAAGCGGCGTTCGTTTGGCGACATCGATGCCTTGCAGTTCGAGTTGCCTGACTTTCTCAGGGTTGTTGGTCAGCAAGTCGACGGCTACGATGCCCAAGCCGTTCAAGATCTCCCCTGCTACGGCGTAGGTTCGACCATCAGCAGGGAGGCCCAACATCAAGTTGGCGTCCAATGTATCAGCGCCTTCATCTTGAAGATGATACGCCTGAATTTTGGCATGGAGACCGATGCCTCGTCCTTCCTGACGAAGGTAGACCAGGACGCCCCATCCTTTCTCTACGATGGCGTTGAGTGCGGTATGAAGTTGCGGGCCACAGTCGCAACGGGTGCTGTTGAAGACATCCCCGGTCAAGCACTCCGAGTGAATTCGGACCAAAACAGGGTCCGGACCTTCCATGCTTCCCAAGGTCAGGGCCACATGGTCCAGACCTGTGGCATCTTCGTGGAAGACTTGAATCCGAAAATCCCCGAAACCGGTTGGCAGAAATGCCTCGCTCGGGACATTGTTCGGGTCCTTCATCCAATCACCTCGATAATAAAGGCAAACTCTCCGTCAACTTCCCTGATATCGAGCAATTGATGGGCGGTTCTTGCGAGCAACAAAGGCATGTCGTGGAGGGTTTCGGGGTCGTCTGCGAGCACTTCCAACACCGAGCCAGCGCCAAGCGTTTCGAGGGTTTCGCGAGTTTTGGCCACCGGGACAGGGCAATGGAAGCCGAGCACGTCCAGTCGGTGTGTGACCTCGCGCGGTCCTGTCTCGCTGGCCATGATTGGTCCACGAGAACGGATGCTTTGAACACATGCCTTCGCTTGAGAACACGGCTTGCGGCTTGACCTTCATCGCAACACCTTTTCAACGAGGCATCCGTTCAATGTGCATGGCCCATGCCACGAACGCACGCCCCGACGGGGACATGTCGTGGAAAGAAGTGGGTGAGTTGGGGCTTCGTTACGGTCGAATTCCGCTGGCGTTGTTGCTCGTGGAAGCGTTCTACTGGTTTTTGACGCTCCCGTCCGACACCCTTGCCCCCATTCAAGTCACGGAGGCGTGGATTTGGAACGAAGCTACCAACCTTCTCTACGGCGAGGGTTCGGCGGTGTTGAGTCACCATAACGGATGGCTGACACGAATTGATTTGCAGCATGCTTCCTTTCCAGGTCCTTTTGACAGTGTCGGGCTCTACGTGTCCGACGAATGTGCTGGTGTTCACGAGATGATTTTTCTCTCAACCCTCGTGATGATGACCGACGGTGTGCCGCAGCGTGATAAACGAAAAGCAGTCCTTGTCATGTGCTGCATCGTGTATGTGCTCAACATCGTTCGTTTGGTGGTTTTTTACCCCATTGCGGTGAATTCCTGTGCGGAATCTCCAGATGTCCAGGCTTGTCTAACACCGATGTGGCAGTATCACGAAAACGTGTACACGTGGGGTTTCCTCGTGGTGCTCGTCGGCATGTGGTTGGCATGGTTCGTGAGGTTTGGTGGCCCAGCACGTACGCTTGCAGCGAGCAAAGACGACCCCTCTCCTTGGCGATTTCAGCGGCGCACACGGTTCACGAAGTTTCACGGGTCATTGATGGCAGCTGCCGCTGTCTTAATCCTGCTCGCCATCAGTCATGTTTCCACGAATCAGGAGGCACTGGATGCTCGGGATACCCTTGCTTTTTGCGAATTTTCAAGTGAACTTTCATCGACATGCAGCGACGCTCAAATTCGGTGGGACGATGCCATCGGTTATGCTTGGTCGCTTTCTGCTCTTGGAATTGGGTTGATGTTAGGTACCATCGTGACCGTTGAACGTCCGCTGCCCGATGGCACTTGGCCACGGAATGAAAGACAAGATCAGCCGTTGGTCACCGAACCCTTGCCGAAAGGTCACCATTCCAAACGAGAGGGTTCGTGGCGCCGGGGAAGTCGAGAAGAAGAGGAATAAGCTTCACTCAACGATGGTAGCGGTCATGGAATGGCCGTCATAGGTTTGTTTTTCCACCGCTTTCATGGCCGTGCTAATTTTGCTGCTGTGAAGGCTGACCACGGTACTTTCTTCCTCAAATCGGATTTCTCCGATGGTGAGTTCGTTGCATTTGAGGTTCTCGAGGAACCATTTTGAGACCTTGAGAGGAGAACCCGCTTGTTCGGGAGAGAGCGACAACCGCAGGTTGACGTAGCCAAAGACATCGGCTGTTTCGCCAAAGTCCTCCTGACGTCGAACGGGGTCTTTCGCCACGCCATCGGGGAGTTCGGGTGCCTCGGTTGGTTGAATATTCAAGCCGTATGTGGCCATGATGCGGGATAATTGTGGTTCGTCATCACGTGAAACCAAACTCCATGCCTCACCGGACCTCCCAATGCGACCGGTGCGCCCAATGCGGTGAATGAAGGAGTCCATGTCGTCGGGAATGTCGTAGTTGACCACCAAGGTGATGCCGTCCACATCGATACCTCGAGCAGCGACGTCGGTAGCGATGATGGTCTTGACCTTCCCTTCTTTGAAGGAATCGAGGATTCGTTCCCGCTGGTTTTGACTCAAATCGCCGTGGAGGCCAGCAACATCAAAACGATGCTTGGAGAGGCGTTCTACGGCAAGGTCCACCATCCGTTTGGTGTTGCAGAAAATGATGGTTTGGTCCTCATTTTCCATGCGGATGAGAAGGCGACCGAGGGCCCAGAGTTTGTTCGCTCGGCCGATGCGTACGGAGTAAAGGTCGATCGGAGGGATATCGAGGGATTCTGCGTTCGACAAAACGAAATCGGGTTCGTTCATGAACTCATGCGCAGCATCAATGATCTCCTGCGGGAAGGTGGCAGAAAAGAGGAGGGTTTGTTGGCGAGAAGTCATTCGTTCAACGACCCACATGATGTCCGGAAAGAATCCCATGTCGAGCATGCGGTCCGCTTCATCCAAACAGAGGAGGGTCGGGTGCGAGAGGTCGATGTGTTGGCGTTCGGTCATGTCCATGACTCGACCCGGCGTGCCGACGATGATGTCAACGCCGTCCCCAAGTGTCTTTGCTTGCTTTTCAAGGTCGGTGCCACCGTAAACCGTCATGATGGTTAGTCCGGTATCGCCTTGGAGCATGTTGAGTTCTTCACCAACCTGGTTTGCCAGTTCTCGGGTCGGGGCAAGAATCAGCGCTTGCAGCACCCCTGTGGGGCTGCAACGCTCGAGGATAGGCAAGCCGAATGCAGCGGTTTTTCCTGAACCCGTTCGGGCTTGGCCAATCACGTCAATACCTTGTCGGGCAAGGGGAACGGTGTCCCGCTGAACTTGAGTTGCAAACTCCCATCCAATGCTTTTCAAAGCATTCTGCAGTCCATCGGGGAGGTTCCAAGCATCAAATCGGGTTGTTGTGAACATTATCATCACCGCTCGTCTCGGGGTTCGTTAACGGTCGCCGAGACGAGGCGACCTCCACGTCATCAAATGTTTTCGCGTTCGGCGATTTCCTTCTGAAGTTCGCCCATCCAATATCGTCGAGCGTTTTCCCGATTCAACGGTCGGCGCATTTGTCGAACATGCTCAAGGATGTACTGGCGGAATTTCAACGCCTTGGTTCGGTTTTCGCCCTTCGGCGTCATGCCTTCCCAAAGGCGGTCGAATTGAATCGCTTTGTCGTCAAAGTCACGGTCATCATCCATAGGATACACCTCTTCAGCGCTTTGCCGACCTCCCACCTGTTCTTAACGGTGTTGGACAGGTTCGGCAGGGGTTCAGTCGTACGGTTCATCAAAATCCCAATCGTCGTCATCGTCGTCATCATGGTAGCCCATCAATTCGTCTTGCGTCGGTCGTCGTTCAACCGTTCTTGGGGGTGTTGGGCGGTCCAGTGGTTGGCTTGGTTCACCAGCAGGAAGGATGTCTTCGGACAGGGCTTGAGCAGGGTGTACGGGCCGCGATGGAGTCATGCCGATGTCTTTTCCTTGAGCCGTGAGCACTTCTCGGTCGAGTTCAGGGATGGGAAGGGCAGGTGACAAGGCAGCGTTCTTTTCCGCCTCGGTTCCTTCAAGCATGGCGTCGTGCCGGTAGCCCATGAGGGTCTGAACGAGTTTTTCATCGACCTCGGTCTTTAGGAGGTCGTCAACCAAAACCCTCAGTTCTTCTTCGTCCATCAATTTGGGAAGCATGGCGATGCAAGAACGCCGTACCCGGATGTCGCTGGAGCGAGCACCGGCGATGATGAGGTCTCGAGCACGACCGTGGCCTCGGTCGAGTTTTTCGATGGTCCGAATTGCTGCGAGGCGAACATCAGCATCCTCGTCAACAATGGCTCGCTCTGCGAACACAGTCCCCATTCGCACATCTTGTTGGGCCAATCGCGGGAGTGCTTTGGCCACGGTTCGACGCACTTGGACGTCCTCGTCGCTGAGTGCCCATGAGACCAAATCCCAGACGGCGGAGGTCTTTCTTGCAACGATGGTGTTCAGCATTTTTGCGGCTTTCCGACGGATCTCAACGTTGGGCTCTAAAAACAGGGAATCCACGTGGTCCGCCACAACGTCTGGCCAGGTCTTGGTAAGCGCTTCAAGACCCTTCCAGGCAGTATTCCGCCGCTGTGCATCGCTTGACCGCAACTCGTTGGCCAACGAGGAGTGAACTCCCGAAGGAAAGGTGGGTGCAGCTCGAGCCAGCGCTTCGCTTGCAGCTTTTCGAACACTTGGAACGTCATCGTCGAGCAAGACGGACAACCAATCAAACAATTCGTCGGAACGACGGACGGCGAATTCCGGCAGCACCTCCAATGCGGCGATACGAATATCTGGATTCTCGTCCTCCAAGGCCTGGAGAAGGAGTTTATGAGCTGGAAGAATCATGCCTTTCGGGACTTGGCTTAATGCTCGAACACCGTCCTTCCTCGTCAGGGTGTAATCCACGCCTTTCCACCGAACATCCCGGGACCCGAGACTTCCTTCTGCGAGCGACATCACGTCGGCTGGAATCAACGCTGACCAATGTCCTTTGAGCGGTTCATAGTCAACATCGTGGTGGCTCGCCCGCTCCATTGTGATGGGCTTTCCCGTCCGAGGGTCGCGTGCGATGTATTTCTCAGCCATGGGTTGCTCTTTTGCGTGCAAGGGACCATCCACCATCAAGGTTCGTTTGCCGAGTGTATTTGATGGTTTGAGTCAGGGACCGTTGCGACATCCTTCCCATCAACAAGTATCCTCCCGATCGAGAACCCGACTTTTGAGCCCTCCAAGGTGGCCTTCCAATGGATTTGAGAGCAAAGCGGCCAATGTCTATGCTTGGTATGGCGTCCATGCTTCAGCGCTTCCAGCAGTGCGGTACCAGTGCTCACCGTCGTTGGTGTACCATTCGTATCCGTGCTCATCCACCGATGTGGCCGGCGTTTCCGGTGAAGGTCCCGGCACCGTTTCGGGTTCGGAAAGCGGTTCGATGTTTTCGTGAGCTAAAGGTGACGCTACGGTTTCGTCTGCTCCCCAAAACCCATGCTCGACACCGGCAGGGAAGTCCTGGTCTTCGGTCAGCGGTGTGGCAAACGTTCCATCGTCTGAAAACCGCTTTTCTTCGACACCATTTCCTTTTCTATAGAAGAAAAGCGATATGATCAAGAGGCCGACAGCGAGTATCCCAACCACGGCGGGGAGAAGGATTCCACTGCTTTCGCTTGCGATGTCCTCTTCATCGCTTGTTCCGATGCTTTGGGCCGGGGTCCGAACGAGGTCGACTTCACCCATTTCGAGGACCCGTTGATTTCCACCAGCGTTTTCAACCAAAAGTGTCCAAGTCAGCGATTCGTTCAATGCGCCTTCACCTGCGAGAAGCGTCACGGTGACCTCACCTGAGCCGTTTGGAACGAGGGTTGCAGATGTCGTGGAAAGGTTTGCGAACGCTTCGATCACCATCCGGGCGTTGGCCTCGACCAAGCCGTTGTTGTTCAATGTGCAGCGAACAAGTGTTTGGTCTTCGAACGATGTTTGATTGACCAAGACCAGCGTGCACGTGGTTCGCACATCAAGTTCGTAGGCTTCGGTGAAATCCAAAACCATCTCCAAGGATTGACAGTTGTCGGTGTCCGTTGCATCGCACAACAGAACGTTGAAGATGCTCTTCACCGAAACGAGGTCCGTCACTTCAACGGAAAGGTTGAGGGGGCCATCAGCTTGTGTCTCGCTGAACGACCACGTGCTGTTCGCTTGGGTCATTGTCAAGGTGTAAAAGCCTGAGCGGGTGTCCACATCCCCCGAAACCATGAGGGTGTTTTTCCCTTCCAGTCGGATGTTTGCGTCATGAACGAGCCACGGCTTCAGCACTTCAAATTCAGATGTTGCAGAACCCTCGGCTTCCAAGACATTGCCCGCATCGTCGGTGAGGTGGACGGAAACGCTGTATTGACCGGGATTCCAAGTCGAGGTGTTGAACAGCGTGGTGGCTTCCTTGGCGGGGGTTGAGAGAATGGATTTGTTCATCACCTCGGCTCCATCGAAGGCCACCGCCACGCTCCCTTCGTAGGTTTCATCGGCCTCGCCGCTCCATGCCACGGTCACCGAAAACGGATCACCTTGTTCGATGCTGCCGCTGTGGTTCAGCGCCAGGAGTTGAGGTCCGGTTTGGTCAACAAAGCGGAGCATGAGGTCGTCTCCGTCCTTCAAGCCGTTTTCATCGGCTTCGAAAAGGCCCGAGAGTTCAGCCATGCTGATCTCAATGTTCCAGTCGCCTATGTCCGTTCGTTGAGGCAACCAGATGTTGGTATAGGCCAGTTCATCGGGATTCCAGAGCAAAGGCAGCAACATTGGCTGGGCCACTTCACCTTGCGAGAGTTCAGCCGTCACCGATAAGGTCTGCCGTTGATGGACATCCGTGACCTTCAGCGTGAAGTTCGCATCATCAATGGACCAGAGGCTCCGTTCGCCATCCATGCCAACCGAGGGTGAGCCTTCGAGGGTGAACGTGCCCACTTCAGGGGCGACCGGATAGACGGTCATGTTGTAGGTCGGTCGGGGCAGCAATTCGTTTCCGTTGGCGTCGGTCACGCGGAAGGTCATGAACAGGTCGTGACTAGCGTCCACCTCCAATCCGTCGGTGTTAAGGTAAACGTAGTATCCCTTGAGGGCGTTGTGGTACGCCAATGTCTGAGCCATGTCAAATCCGAGCGAAGGCTCCCAGTCTAAGCCAAGGTATTCAACCACCAGGTCGTCTTCCCCTGCTCCATCAAACAAAATCATGCTGAAGGATTCGTTGACACGCAGGTTTGGGAACGTCTCGATGCCTCGTCGATGTTGAATCTCCACCACTTCAGGAGCAAAGGCGTCCTGCCATTCGAATGAAGGGTTCGCTATGGTGAACATGAATCCGGTGGAGCCAGCGGGTAGGGTTGACCCAGAGAGGCTGAACTTGTGAGCGGTCGCTGCACCAAAACAGGTCGGGTCGGTAAAGGCATAGAAACTCCCGCATTCAGCAAGGATGACATTGTTCATCGCTTGAGTGACATCCGTGGTGATTTCGAGGCTCCAAGGAGCGGTGAAATGACCAAACCACATCTCCGTCGGGGCACTCATTTCGAGGTCAACAGCGTACGTCTCCCAGAGCAACCCGTTGGTGTCGGTCCAGGATGCAGCGCTGCTTTGGGCGTTGACCAAGGATGCGGGCAGGACGAAGTCAATGCCTGCTTCGCTGTGATTCGCGGCAGCGGTGCTGACCGTCGCGCCGTTCATGGTCGCACCGACAAAGGAAGGGGTGCTGCCGTTGGTTCCGACGGGCCATTGCATCCAGACGCGAAGTTCGTCGGTCAGGGTTGAACCGGAGGGCAAGTCAAACGAAAATTGGGGTTGTGTTGCTGTTCCTGTTGCGGTGACCGTTTCGGTCAAGCCAAGGGACATGGAGGAGAGGTCGGGTCCTATTCGTTGCCCGTCGTAGCGGAATTCGCTTGAGGTCAGGGTGGTCCAAGAACTGTGTTCAACCGTCAAGCTCGTCAACGTCGGACTGGCACTGCCGGTTCTGCTGAAGACATAGGACAGCTGAATCCACCGGTGGCGTTCCACCGCTTCGCCCGAGAGCGATAGGGGCAACCATGCGGTCCACTCATCCCAAGATGAACCGCTGCCGTTCAGCGTCGTGCGGTAGAGAACGGTTAAGGATGCATCTGCGGGGACGGCGGCGTTGTGCGTGATGAAGGCAGGTGAAGGATTGTTGGCTTGGCTTTGGAGAGGTTGGGTGGTGAAACTGCCGTTGTTCGCCGTCACGTTGCTGGTCGCTACATATCCAGTCCATGTTGATGTTGAGACAACACCGTTCGAACCTGCACTTCCGTCGACACCGTCAACGCCCGTTCCGTACTTCATTCCCTTGGTGCCACCACTGCCGCCGAGGGCGCTCACCGTACCCGAGTTGGCGTAACCGTTGGTTTGGGTTTGGATGACGATTCGTCCGCCGCCACCGCCGCCACCGCCATCTCCGCCATCGTACATCCCGAAGCCGGGTCCGTTTTGGGCACCGTTCGCACCGTCACCGCCATCGCCACCATCGGCTTTGATTTGGCCACCGTTCCCGACGCTGACGCTGTTGGCTCGAATGGAAATTGAGCCGCCGGATCCTCCACCTCCGCCAGAGCCACCTGCTCCTGTTCCCGATGAGGCTTGGCTGCCGGCATCGCCGTCACCACCGTGCGCTTGAATCGAGCCGTTGACGATGACTTGGTCGGCGAAAATTTGGATGTAACCGCCTCCGGAACCACCGTTTGCCGTTGAATGATAACTGCTGGTGACCGACCCGCCTTGGCTCCCGCGTTCACTGCCGTTTCCGTAGGTCGCCCCTCCAGTTCCGCCAGAGCTTCCTCCTCCAGCACCTCCGGTGCCTCCATGGCCGGCTCCTCCTCCGCCATCGCTGCGGCCGTTCGTTGCAGCGGTGGTGCTGCCTCCAGCTCCGCTTCCACCCGTTGTCATGTCGTTGGCGACAATGGATGCTCCTTGCTCAATTCTGAGGGTGTTGACGTACAAGGTCAAGTCGCCCGTTGCAACAAGACGCCCGCAGGAGGCGATGCCGCAAAGAAGTTCAAGCGTGTCGTAAGCATGCGTTCCAGCGAGGTTTGTGGTGCTCAAAACGGTGCTCGAATTCGTCCCCGCTTGAGAGGGTCCTGCAGCCGAGGAGGTCAACTGAATGGTTGTTCCGTCGTTGATGGTGTCGTTGAGCGTTCCGTTGAGGGACCCTGCACCTACAGAAAACGTCGTGGTTCGGGTGACTTTTGAACCTTCAAGGTGAAGGGAAACCGACCCGTCGGTCATGTTGTGTCCGTAGTTCACCGGTATCGTCGGTGAGATGGCGGAACCAACGAGGCCAGTGACTTCGGTGCTCCCGTCGGTAAACGCTTGTTGCGTCGCCGTTCCAACGGACTGAGCAGGTGCCGGAAGGCTCGGCTGAGATTCGCTCCACCCCAGATGTCCCAGACTGCTGAGCATCATGAGGACCACAAAGGACCAAGCAACACGCCGGGAGGTTTCCATAATTTCTCCCCTTCTCGTTGGTTTATGAAGCCTCCTTCCGTTTCTCCGTTGGGGTTTGGTCCGATGAAAAACGATTTATGGCGCCGATGGCTGGTCCCCTTATGACCGACGAGTGGAGTCTTTCCGATGCCGTGGCCAAACTGAACGATGCGTTGCGAGAAAAAGGTATGTCGGTCAAGGAATTGTTCGAGGCTTTTGACACCGATAGCGATGGGACAATCAACGGCCCCGAACTCCACAACGGCATCAAAAACATGGTTGGCGATGTGCTCTCGCCGGGGCAAATCTCTCAAATCATCAAGGCCTTTGACGCGAACGACGATCACCGGATTGATGTTGACGAACTCCGAACGGCGTTGAGCGAAGAGGAATGAGAGGGCGATGAGCCTTGTCCTTCCGCGTTTGCATCAATTGTCACGGTATCCGTGTTTACCCTTACATGGGTTTCATGGTCGGTCAGCGCTACCAGTGCCAAGACTGTCAAGAATTGATGGTGATTCCCCTTGAGTTTGAACGCCAGGAAGACTACGATGCTTACCTCGGAGCGATGAAAGGCGGCGAGGAACACGACGCCAAGGACGCAGAGGAATAGTGCAGGTCTTGCACTAAAAGTCAAAAGCCACCGTTCCGAGGAGAAGCCATGTCGAACATGGACATCGCCAATCCGAGCGAAGAGCATCTTATGCTTCGTGAAATGGTACGAGAATGGACGCAAGAAAACGTGGAACCCCAAGCTCACGAGCACGACAGAGATGAAAAATTCAATCTTGAACTGCTTCGCAGCATGGGTGAATTGGGTTTGCTCGGCATCAGCGCTCCCGAGGAGTACGGCGGAGCAGGATTGGACGCTGTGGCATGCACCATCGTCCACGAAGAATTGTCGGCCTCCGACCCCGGATTCGCGCTTGCCTACCTTGCGCATTCCATGCTCTTCGTCAACAACTTGGCCTACAACGGGACTGAGGAACAAAAGGCCAGAATCCTTCCCAAAGTTTGCTCGGGTGAATGGATCGGTGCGATGGCCATGTCGGAACCGGACGCCGGAACGGACGTGCTTGGTCTGGGCACGAGTGCGGTGCAACAAGACGACGGGACATGGCTTCTCAACGGCCGGAAGATGTGGATCACCAACGGCTGCATTGACGAAGAAGGGACGCCAGCGGATGTTGTCTGGGTCTACGCGAAGACCGGCGAAGACGAGCGCGGTCGCGTTCAATTGTCGACCTTCCTCGTTGAAGCCGGTATGCCGGGTTATAGCGTCGGTCAGAAAATCTACGACAAGACCGGTATGCGGGCATCCAACACTGCTGAACTCGTCTTCGATGATTGCATCGTTCCCGAAGCGAACCTTGTGGGTGATGTGGGTCAATCCCTGCTTCACATGATGGGTAACCTCGAACTCGAGCGCCTCACGTTGGCTGCGATGGCTCTTGGCATTGGTCGTCGTGCGCTCGACGAGATGAACCGCTACGCAACCGACCGGGTGGCGTTCAACGCCCCCATCCGTGAGTTTGGACAGATTCAGCGTTACATTGGGGAAAGCTGGGCAAAATATCGGGCGATGAGGGCGTACATCTACGACACCGCCAACAACCTCACCATTGGAACCTCCGGTCAGCGTTTGGATTCTGACGGCGTGAAACTCTTCGCAACCACGGCAGCGAAGGAGATCGCCGACGCCGCCATGCAGGTCATGGGTGGCTACGGCTACGTGGGGGAGTACCACGTTGAGCGGCTTTGGCGGGATGCGAAGTTGTTGGAGATCGGTGGCGGCACGCTTGAGTCCCACCAGAAGAACATCACTCGAGACCTGTTCAAAGACGGTGAAGCCATCAATCGATGAGTTCCATCGATTCTTGGGGCTTCAACATCTTGCGCGTGCTCCGCCAAGCATTAGCGACCAGCGTGGAGGACACCAAGACGGCAACCGCAATGGCCGTCCCCCACGTCCAAACGCTTGACATTGTAGAAATCGTATCGTCGGTCAACAGCAAGGCCATCATGGTCGTGATGCCGACAGCAAGCCCTGTTTGAACGAGCATCGGCGTGGAGACGCGGAAAATCGGGGCAGAACGCCCGAGTTGGCGGAGGACAAACATCACCCATGAACCAGCGCCAACTCCCCAAACGGGGATTTCAGCCGGATAGGTTTCGAAGAGCATCCAAGCGTTTGAGGTGATGTAACGGTCGAGCCCGGTCAACAACACGACCCACACCAGGGATGCACCCAACAAGCTGAGGGCCGCCGTCATGCCTTGGGATGTGGCGGGAAGCGCAGACGAACCAGCCTCGTGCCTTTCCGCTGGAGCGTTGACTTTGGCCCGCTCTTCCATCGCCAAGGCGCGGTACGTCCCTTCGAGCTTGTCAACGCGCTTTGAGAGCGCGTGCATATGGTCGACGAGGTCAACGAGGATGTCGTGTTCTTCAGCCATGACCGCCATCCGTTCTTCTTCAAATTCAGGCAACGTCACCATGGCGGGCACGGGGGCGATGTACCCCCCTTCCTTGAGTTCGGCTTTGGTGGCCTCGATTTTTTGTGTCAGGCGCTCTGCTTTCTGCTCCCGTTTCGATTCAACAACGTTGCTCACGGCTTCATTGGTTTTCGCCAAAGCGTCTTTGCTGGCGTCGGCGACTTTGCTCATCGCCTCCTTGGTCGCCAAGGCCGCTTGTTTTGACAATTCCGAAATGCGTGACCCGGTTTTGCTCAACCGTTCTGACATGGTTTTCGGTGGGTTTCGCGGGGAAAGAGGGTCTTCCGCCATGCCGGTGCCAAATCTGAGTGTGTTGTCAAACCTTCGCCTTCAGTATTCTACGGGCACCGGGTCGAGGATGCGCCAGAGGTACCAGGCAGCTGCCGTGCGGTACGGTCGCCAACGTTCGGCGATTTCACTGACTTGTTCCTTTGTTTCGGCCTCGGGAACCAAGCGCTGCGTGCCTCGAATCAGGCCAATGTCGCCAAGGCTAAAGACGTCGGGTCGCAAAAAATGGAACATGAGGATCATTTCTGCGGTCCACGGACCAATGCCTCGAAATTGGACCAAATGCTTCTGAATCGCCTCGTCGGTCATCGTTTCCCATGGTTGGTGCAGCAATTCATCTGACCTTTCTGCAAGACCGTGAATGTAACTTGCTTTCGGCCGAGTGACACCGCAGGCTGCGATGTTTTTCTGGTCTGATGCCAACACCGCAGCGGGCGTGACCTCGCCAAGATGCTCGACCAGACGCCCCCAAATTGCGTCAGCGGCGAGCACGGAAATCTGCTGCCCCACGATGGACCGCACAAGGGTCTGGAACAGATCATCCCGGCTGCTGATGCCGTCCGGGCCGAACCGTTGGACAACAGGTCCCAAGAGGTCGTCCTCGGAGAGGAAGTCATGGGCTTCGCTCCACCATGATGGCGTTCTTCCACGCATACCTCCACCTCGGTAGATGAGGTTTTGAACCCGCGCTTCAAGCCACCTCCATGCGAGAGGAATTGATGACCTTGCTCCAACTCAAGGACGTCCAACGGCGAGGATGGGTCAATGCAGGCGTTCAATCGCCCGAGTCGGTTGCTGCTCACTCATGGGGAATGGCTGTTCTCGCTTTGAAACTCTGTCCACACGATGTGAACCTTGAGCATGTGCTCAAGTTGTGTTTGGTTCACGATCTTCCTGAGGTGATTGTCGGAGATCTCACCCCTCAAGACGATGTGTCCACAAAATCAGCGGATGAACGTGCAGCCATGGAAGTCCTCGCTCCGGAGTGGGTGGATCTCTTTGATGAATACGAACTTCAATCCACGCCCGAGGCCATTTTCGTCAAATCTTTAGACAAGTTGGACATGGCCTTGCAAGCAAAACTGTACATGGAGCAAAATGACCTTGATTTGAGTGAATTCATTGAAAGCGCTCGAAAAACACTCGGCGACCATCCTCTTCTTCGATGAGTTCAAAGCCGACAAAAACAAAAAGCGGAACCGCTCCGACCGACTTACACAGCCCGATAGTGTAGGGGTCCATCATGGCGGGTTTTGGTCCCGCCGACCTCGGTTCGAATCCGAGTCGGGCTACTTTCTGACGTTTTTCGCAACGACCGATATGAGTAGGTGGAATTCGTTCACGGTCACCATGCCTTCTCGGAGATCCATCTCGTTCCTTGCACCATTTTTCTCCACACACATCTTCTTGAACGAAGTGACCCTAGCCTTCGTTAAGGTGGACACATGATCCAAAACATAGGTGTTATCGGCGCTGGCCAAATGGGAAACGGAATTGCGCAGGTCGCAGCATGTGCGGGCTACGATGTCGTGATGATCGATATCAAGGATGAATACGTTGAGAAGGGGCTCGGTACCATTCAGTTCTCGCTGGGAAAACTCGTCAGCAAACAGAGGATGAGTCAGGCCGATGCTGATGCAGCCCTTGCTCGCATCACGACTGGAACGGACCGAAGCATGTGTGCTGACTGCGACCTTGTTGTGGAAGCCGTGCCCGAAATTCTCTCACTCAAACAGGAGATTTTTTCAGAACTCGACGGCCTTTGCAAGTCTGAGACCATCCTCGCCTCAAACACGTCGTCGATCTCCATCACGACGATTGCTGCCTCCACGCAGCGACCGGAGAAGGTCATCGGCATGCATTTCATGAACCCCGTTCCCATCATGAAACTCGTTGAAATCATCAACGGCGAGGGGACGAGCGATGCCACAAACACGGCGGTTGTCGAGGCGGCAGAGAGGATGGGGAAGACCGCCCTCTCGTGCAACGATGCGCCGGGCTTTGTCTCCAACAGGATTCTCTGCCCGATGATCAACGAAGCCATCCTGACCTTGCAGGAGGGTGTTGCCGAACCCGAAGCCATCGACGGCATCATGAAACTCGGTATGAACCACCCCATCGGTCCACTGGCCCTTTCCGATTTGATTGGTAACGATACGGTGTTGCACATCATGAACGTCCTCTACGAGGGATTCGGCACGGAGAAGTACGCTCCGGCTCCGCTTCTGGTTCAGATGGTTGCCGAAGGAAAGCTTGGACGCAAGTCCGGCCAAGGCTTCTACACCTATTGAGGTGGTTTCGTGAGCGAGCTTGAGGGCCAAACTTACGTCGTCACCGGTGCATCAAAGGGAATTGGGAGAGCGCTGAGTCTCAAACTCGCCCACGAAGGTGCCCGAGTCGTCCTGCTTGCGAGAGCGAGCGGGGACCTCCAGGCCGCAACCTCAGAAGTTCAAGCGATTTCACCGACCTCGTATGCTGTCGAATGCGATCTTGCAGACAGCGAATCGGTTGAATTGACCGCTGCACGGATTTGCCGCACCCACAAAGCCGTTCATGGAATCGTTCACAACGCCGGCGACATACATCCCATCAAACCCATGCTCAAAGCCGACCCATCGGCTTGGCTACGATCGATGATGGTAAACGTGGTGGGCGTTCAACACCTCACACAGGCCTTACGGGATACGATGACGGCAGGCCATCGTGTCCGAATCACGACGATTTCAAGCGGAGCTGCTTTGCGCCCTCTCCCGTCTTGGTCTGCATATTGTACGGCAAAGGCTGCTCTTGACATGTGGACGCGCTGCATGGCTTCGGAGGGTTCAGAGCACAACATCAGCGCCGTATCTGTGGCGCCCGGCATCGTCGATACGGAGATGCAGTTGGCCATTCGGTCTGCACCTCAGGAGGATTTTCCGCTTCATGACAACTTCGTCGCTTACAAAACGGACGGTCAATTGACACAACCTGAAGAAGTCGCAGACCAACTTTTCTCAATCGTTGCTGAACACACCATGAACCAATCGGGTCAACGCTTTGATGTTCGTGATTTATGAGTTCTAATCGGTCGGCGCCCGAAGGGTGATAAGCCAACACTCCGAGGCCCCGCTGAGGGAGAACCATGCCGGGTACCGACCGTGTTGAAATTCGAACGTTAAAAGTTGGACGATTTTGTGTTGTTGAAGACGAAGCGTACAAGATTTTGAGCATTTCAAAATCCAAGCCCGGAAAGCACGGTTCAGCAAAAGCTCGTCTTGAACTCATCAACATCTTTAACGACAAAAAAATCTCTCACGTTGGTACCGTCACCGACACCATCAACGTCCCGATGATCGAGAAGGGAACGGCCATGGTGACGCACATTGAGGGTGCCGAAGTCCACGCCATGAACATGCGAGATCACTCCATGATGATTCTACCCTTGGAAGCCGATATGAACATTGAGGCTGGTAAAGAGATCATGTGGATGGAAGCGCTCGGTCGATACAAGATTATTCGTGACCACTGATGGCGAAATCAATCTTCAGTACATTCGTGCACATCTGTTCCTTGTGGCGGGTATGTCTTCATAAGGTGAACGAACGCTCCGTTCAACATGGAAGCAACCGCTGCTGAAACGAGCAAAGACCAACGCGTTCGAGGCTACTGTGCCTACGATTGGGGGAAAAGTGCGTTTGAAACATCCGTGACGACCGCAATTTTTCCCGCGTGGTTTGCCTATTTGTTCGCAGAGGCTAACGGCATTTCGGGCGAATTCCTCGGCCGTGAATGGACGGCCGATGCAACATTTTCTTTCGCCGTCATGATCGGAGCGCTTTTGGTCGCCATCTGCGCACCCTCCCTTGGCGTGATTGCCGACCGAAGAATGATCAAACTCTGGTGGTTGAGAATTCTGACCCTTGTGGGTTCAATCTCGTGTGTCTTGTTGGCGCTCTCCCCGTACCTCGGCGTTTCGATGGGTTGGATTTGGGCCTTGGTGATGTTCATGCTTGCGAATGTGGGCCTTAACGGAGCGGGTGTGTTTTACAATGCCCTGCTCCCCCACATGGGTGATGAGTCCGAAATGGACGCAATCTCCAACAAAGCCTTCGCTGCAGGCTACCTCGGAGGTGGCCTGCTTCTCGTCGTGCACCTCGCCATGGTGTTGACGCTCGAAGGGACTTGGGTCATTCCGTTTGCCATGGCAACCTCCGGATTGTGGTGGCTCGGCTTTGCTCAAATGACCTTCAGGATGGTCCCCGAGCCGCACATTGAAAACCAAATGGAACCGATGGGGCTTGTCCCATCGACGAAGATGGCGCTTAGCGAAGTCAAAGCAACGCTTTCGGACATCAAGAGTTTTCGTACCCTTTTCTTCTACATGCTGGCGTATTTCTGTTTCATTGACGGCATCAATTCTGTGACAGCGCTAGCAGGTGTCTTCGGTATCGTGGTCCTCGGCCTGACCACGACGGGCTTGATTTTGACCATCCTCATCATTCAATTCGTCGCTGCACCAGCTGCGATTGGTTTCACGAAGCTCGCCGATAAGTGGGGTACGAAAAAGGCCCTGCAGTTCTCGTTGGTGTGCTGGTGCTTCGTCATTGTTGGCGCCCTCTCCTTTGCACCTTTGGAATTGGAAAATCACGATGAATACGACATCCAATACACTTGGGATGCGGATGAAGGCACCTACGTGGTCACGGCTCGTGAAGGCGTGAACAACCTCGCTGCCTTGCCCGGTGATGATGAACAGGATTGGGCTAAGGAATACATGGACATCTTGCCGGTCAGGCAAAACGAGGCCTACAAACTTGGCTTTGCGGTCGAATGGGCGTTTGACGATGACGGCAACGCCGTTGGAAAACCCGTAACTCTCACAATTGAAACCCTCACAAACCTTCAGGACTCCATGGTGGAATCTCGATTTGGCTACAGCGTGGAAGGTGGCGATCTGGCGGGTGAAGTTGGCTTGGGAGAAAACCACCCCACCAGCCTCGGCGACGGTAAGTTGGACTTCATTCCAAGCACAGCCCGAGATTTGGTTTGGGGTCCTCTCCAGATGTCGGTCTTCTACCAGTTCCTGTTGCTCGGTGTTTTCGGTGGTGCACTTCTCGGTGGCTCGCAGGGGCTTGCTCGCTCCATGTTTGGTCAAATGGTTCCCGAAACGCGCTCTGCTGAATTCTTCGGGTTCTTTGGCTTCTTTGGTAAAGTCGCTGCTTTGCTGGGTCCGCTGATCTATTCGGTCATGACGGTGTGGTTTGATTCCCGTGTTGGCATTTTCGCGATTTCATTGCTCATCGTTGCTGGCGCTCTGTTGTTGCGCAAGGTGGATGTGGAAGACGGAATTGCGGTTGCCCGTGCAGAAGACGCCCGTAACCGTGCCGGCGACGGTGTCCAAGAGTGAGCCTTGGACGGTGCAATTGCATCGCAACGGTCATGAAGTGCCGCTCCAACCCGGTGAACGGACGCTGAGGCGTCGCGGGTGGTTGATGTGGCGAGCGGTCAAGAATCCAAAGGAAAAACCGTGACAAAATCGGCCTACCGCCAGCCGGTGACCCCCGAAGGTCTGAAGGCCATCGAGGCCGGGACCTTGACGTGGCTTGACGACGAGATGTACAACAACCTCAACACAGGGGTTCTGGAACAATACTTGGAAGAAAAGAATCTCCAGGAATCCTTTGAGGTGTCCCACTGGAACACCCCTAAAGTTCTCATCGGGATTGGGATCGGGGCCGTCTTTTCCGGCGTGACCGCCTACATCGGTCTCAAACTCGGCCTCGCCATCTCAGCAGCGTGGTACATCGCATACTTGCTTGGCATGGCGCTCAAGTGGTCGCCTTCCGAGGTCAACATTGCCACGTCGGCAACCACCGGGGCGACCCATGCCTCAACGGGTTTCATCTTCACCTTCCCCGCCATTTTCCTTCTCGCCAGTCAACCGGCGTACGCCTTAGCGGACGGACCGCTGGTCACGTTGGAAGACGGTGAGGCCTTCACCTTGGCCTTCATCGGCATCGTCGCCTCGATGTTTGCTGGATTTTTGGGCGTGATGTATTTCATTATCTTCCGGAGGGTATGGCTCGTTGAAGACCCGCTCCCCCTTCCCGGTTTCGAAGCCACGCTGAAGATGCTTGACATCTCCTCGGACGTCAGCACCGGTGCCGTGGAACATGCTCGTGATTCGTTGAAGACCATTGGAGTCTGGACCGTGGTGACCATGGTCGGCTTGTTCCTCATCGAATACCCACTCATTTGGTTGAACGACCGAAAGGTCGCCCTTTTGGATTACATTGCCGAAACGGTCCACTACGGAGACATTGGGCTTGCGAGTTTTTACTCACACGGGAAAATTCACCAACCCTCCGGTACTGTTGACGGCATCTCCTTGAAGCAAACGCACTGGTCGGAAGAAACGGCTTGGAATCCCTTCGCTTACACCTATGTCGGCGTAGCGTTGACACCCTCGATGTTTGCCATCGGTTGGTTCATGAAAACCCGGGTCGCCTTTTTGGTGAATTTGGGCACCATCGTTGGCTGGTTCTTCCTCGTCCCGCTTGCAGTTTTCATGAACGTGCCCATCTATGATGCCACGCAGCAAGCCAACATCCCCATTCAGGATTACGCAAGCGGTGGTTCTGCGCCGCTGCAGATGATCGCTTTCGCAAAGACCGTGCGAACGATCGCCATCGGTGCCATTGTTGGTGGTGGGATGTTCGGATTGGCCAAAATGTGGAGAACCTTTGCCAACATCTTCTCGGACATCGGCTCGGCGTTCAAGGGTGACGGGAGTCAAGAATACATGGAGGGCAAAGGCTGGTATGAGTGGCCCCTCAAACACATCCCCATCTTCATGGGCGTGACGTTCTTTGCGATGATCCTGATCTTCACCGTTGGTGGTTTCTCGCCCCTCGCAGCCCTTGTGTTCGCTATTGTGCTCATTCTCACCACGTTCATGCTCGGCGCTATTGCCGTTCGTGTGATGGGTGAAACCGGTATTGAACCCGTGTCCGGCACATCGTTCATCGTCCTGCTCATGCTTCTCGGCGTTTTCCTCAACGCTCAGGACCTGCTTGACCTCTCTACGCAGGATGCCGTTCTGCTCGGTTTGGTCGGAACCACGGTGTTTGGTTCGGCCATATCCATGTCCGGTACGGTCATTGGTGATTACAAGAACAGCCTCTACATCGGAAACCGTCCCTACCACATTTCCAAGGGGAACATCATGGGTGTGGTGCCAGGAGCCATCATCGGAGCCGGTGTTGCTATCTTCCTCTCCATCCAACTTGCCGAAGGTCGCATTCAACTCATTGCACCACAAGCGAACGCCTTTGCAACCTTCTCGGTGATCTTCGCTGAGGGGCAAGGAGACCTGACGTTGCTCGCCTTGGGCTTCTTGCTCGGCATGTTCGTCGAATGGGCCACCGGCATGGGCACCTCCTTTGGCCTGGGGATGTACCTTGACGTCCCTCACACTCTCCCCATGCTCATCGGCGGTGTCGCCAGGGACCGATGGGAGGACAAGAAGTTGCAGCCAAGAATCGACGCTCTCAAGGAAAGCGAAGGGACAACGGTTGCTGAAAAACAACGGGCGCTCATCCTGCTTAGCACCTTCATGGTCGCGGCGGGTTTGCTCACGGGCGAGGCCTTCTTTGGCACCGAATCCAGCATCCTCTCGTTTATTGATTCGATCTGGTACGATGACACAGGAGCGGGACGCACCGTCATGGGCGTTGAAAACTTCCCCGATTCCAAAGCCTGGTACGGCATTCGGATGGCTGGCCTGATTTTGATCAACGTCGCCGTGGGAGCAGCGATTTACTACCTGTTCAAGCGGGCCGGCGTGATTGGCGGTGAAGCCTCCTCCAAGGCTTGAGCGTGGGCTGAATGATGACTGCCCAAACACCTCGTTGGGTTTGGGGATTGCTCGCTGCTGCCGTTGTGGGTGTTTCCAGTGCAGGCGCTCTGTTCCAACATGTCGATGCCGTTCCACCGCTTCTTCGTGCATCGTGGCGCTTGCAGTTGACCTCTCTCGTCCTGTTCCCGTTTTTCTATCGGCAATGGTCTTCGATGGACGACGCCACAAGAGCAGGTTATCGTGAGCGGCGAACATGGGCACTTTTGTTTGCGAGCGGTGTTGCCCTCGCAGCCCATTTTGGAACGTGGGTGGCCAGTCTTGACATGACGACGCTCACGCATTCGCTGCTCTTTGTCACGGCTCACCCCCTCGTGATCGTGGTTGGGATGCTTATGTTCGCTCCTTTTGTCGCAGCCGTTCGGGCTCCCCAACGCAAGGAATCGGTGGGGGCGCTGATTTGCTTTACCGGAGCGGGCATGACCCTTTTGGATGCTGGTTCAGCACAAGGGGACCAGACGGTGACGGTGATTGGTGATGCCTTCGCCTTTACGGGAGCTGTTTTTGTTGTGGGCTACATTGTGGTTGGTCGTGTTCTTCGGACATGGATGCCGATATTCCTCTACGCATTTCCGGTCACCTTCATCGCCTCGGTGCTCTTGCTTCCCGCTTCGATGTTGATGGAGGATGACTTTGGGAAGTTCGGGTCCTTTGGATGGACCGAACCGGCGTACTTTGGCTGGTTCCTGTTGCTTGCCTGCGTGGCGGGCTTTCTGGGTCACACCGGCCTCAACACGTGCCTGCGCTACATCTCGCCCCTCGTGGTTTCGGTTTCGGTCACCCTTGAACCGGTGCTTGGTTCCTTGATTGGATGGCTCTTTTTCGACGCCGGGGTCCCCGGTCAGTGGACATGGGTCGGGGGTGCAGTCTTGTTGACCGGCCTCATCACGGTGGTCGTGGCTGCCGAACAAGCAACGTTGGTTGAAGCGAACAATGATAGCACACCGGTTTGAGGGTTTTCCGGTGAAACCATGGACGAGCGACGCGGATGGCTCTTGCTGACCAACGACGATGGCATCGAAGCGGTCGGATTTCAGCTGATGGTTCAAGCCCTGCATGCAGCCGGGTTCCCGCTCGCCGTCCTTGCACCCAGTTCAAACCATTCAGCAACTGGCATGCGCATCAATTTGATGAAACCGATGCCGTTTCGGTCCCGTTCAGATTTGGTCGACTCGTGGGGGCTTGATCCGCATGCTTGTCCGGTTCATCTGTTTGAACTCGACGGAACACCTTGCGACACGATGATCGTCGCCCTTGATGGCGGACTCCAGCGCCTTGTCCCAGGTGTTGTCCCACAACTGGTCGTTTCCGGCGTGAATCTGGGCCCAAATCTCTCTCAGGATGCCTACCACAGCGGTACCATGGGGGCGGCACGTGAAGCAGGCCTCTACGGCGTCCCTGCATTGGCTTCGTCCTATACATCCTTCGACCCCGATGGCATGGAGGCCGCCGTTGCTGCAACGGTTGAAGTTGTTCGTCGCATATGTGAACGGCTCCCGTTGGTTGCTGCAAACCTCGGCCGCCCTCACGGTCAAATGGATACGGGCTACTTCACGGCGTGGCCGACACCCAACAACGACGCCCGTTGGCTTTCCTCACCATCCAAGGCGCTCATGCAGGCCTTTTCCAACGGGGATCTCATGTTGAACCTGAACACTCCTCCACAATGGGACGGAGACTGGGCTTGCACGCGACTCGGTGTTCGTTGGTACCGGAATGCGGTGCGATTTGATGGTGATGATGGCTCTGAAACGGCCACGTTCACCATCGGGGCCGCATCCGTCGACCACTCACCCGTCCTGCTGGGTGATTGCGATGCGGTGGAAGAAGGGAAAGCCAGTCTTTCACCGCTCTCGGTTTGGCCCCAAAGCCATCCGTTTGCCTTGGATGAAGATCTGCTGGCCTACGGTCTGGATGCGACGGTGGAGGGTTGGCCATCTTGGCTCATTTGAGGTTGAGTTCAACCCCTTCATCGAGAAGGAAGTGAACAACGCCAACGGCCATATGGCCCTGGAGCCAAACATCACCGAGCGAGCGTTTCACCTGGCCTGTAGTCTCGGTTGAATCCAACGGTTGATCGTCGCTGAGGACAAAAGCAAGGTCGCAGGTTTTCTTTTCCCCTTTTTGTGGGAGAGCGGCCCCCTCTGACCAAAGGCGTGGCGCCTGAGCGTCCAGCACAACGACCGTGGAATCGGTCCATTCCCGCAAGGTCGTGCTCAGATTCCCTCCGCTGTGGCTGAGCCCGGCCGTCACTTCGTCCCAGCGACCGATTGGTGGTAGAGGAATGGCGATGATTTTGGCGATGGTCCCGGCTATAGAACGCTCATCTGCATGAAGGCCTTTGAGGTTCGCCCCGTCGAATTTGATGCGCCGTGGTGGACCTGGGCCCCCCAACAAATGCAACACGACGACGGTGTCGGTTCGCAAGCCGTGGCTGGTTAGGAGCGCCGCCATCGTTGCTCGAATGAGCACGTCCATTCGACCCGCACCTCCTGCGAGGTCATTGAGCGGCAGTTTTCCTTTGGCCATGGCTCGGTGGCCCATGACGGCGAATTTGGGCATCTCACGCCCCCGATTCACGTTCAACCAAGGTTTGAACGGCCGTGCAAAGGTCCTGTTCGGTTTCCAGCACGAAGTGGGCTCCCTGACGGTCCACCAAGTAGCCGCGGGGTTTGTCATCCCGAACGAGATCTTCGAGGCGATTGGCGATCACAGCGGTCATGTCAGCGCGTTGAATTTGGGCAAAGGCTCGATGAATCAAATCGGTCTGTTTAATCCCGGATTCAAGTTTGAATCCAATGCGAACGGCGCCTTCGCACACACCTTTGAGTTCAACGATGTGTTTTGGGCTTTCAATCAACGGGACCGTGAGCGGGCCTTGTTCGCTCGCAAGCTTTCCTTTTGCAGGCGTTTCGACAACATAATCCAGCACTGCAGCAACGTGAATCCACGCCTCAATGGCATCGTTTGCGAGGGCTTTGCATTCGTTCAACATCGCTTCGGGGGATGGCGTGTTGATGACCAACGGAAGCCAAGATGGTTGAGGCGCAGTGGTAATGCCAGCCACGCATGTGACGTCGTGGCCGTGTTTGTACAGGTGGCTTGCGATGGACCAGCCCGTTGCGCCCGAACTCGTGTTCTGGATGTGCCGAATGTCGTCGATGGCAGATCGTGTGGCCCCAAGCGTCAGGACCACCGAGCGTCGTTGAGGCGCCTTTGCATTGATTTCATGAGCGAATCGGGCAACGATTTCCTCCGCTGTGGGCGTTTTTCGTTTGCTTTCTTCAAGCGGACCCCAAAGCACGAGGTTCCCCGCCTGACGCAGAGCAGTGACCACGTCCTCCGTCACGGGGTCATTGGCCAAATCTTCATGCATGCTCGGAATAAACATGGTCGCTGTCCCCCTGGACCGGGCTACGGAGAGGGCCATCATCAACGGGCCATGCTGGAGCCCGTGAAGATGGCTCACGAGGACGTCTCGTGTGGCAGGCGCGACCAAAACGCCGTCAACTTGGTTCAAGGCTTTCAAATCCCCGTCCCAATCGGTGATGACCTCAGCCTGTGAAGCCCAACGAACGGCAAGAGGGGTGATGATGCGTTGAGCAGAGGGGGTCATCACCACCGTGAGTTCGGCTCCTTCCCGACGGAGAGCACGGGCGAGGCGGACGGTGTCGACGGCAGCGATGCCTCCCGCTACCCCCAGCAGAATGGACTTCCCAGCGAGCGCTGTCCCGGTCTGGATGACATCGGTGTCCCGAAGCGCCATGTTTCGGCCACACCCCCTCAAGTCAAGACATCTTCGCTTCGTTCTTCGTGAACAGACCAATGGTTCAAAAGTGAACGCTATCAGCAAAATATGTGTCTCGTGACCGTGCCGATGAGATGGTTCTGGCGGGTTCAGCACCTTCAGCATCCTATGCCGGCGACCCCATCTCCCATGTTCACCGTGGGACCGGCTTTGTGGTCTTGGTTGACGCGGGCATCGTCGTCTACCTCACCTACACCGCTCTTGGTGCCCTCGGGCTCTTTCCCTCTGCCGGGGCTGCAACCGCCTTCGTGGTCACGGCGATGGTGTTGGCCTATTCGGTCTACGCCGGGTATCGAAACCGTCGTCCGTGGGCGTATTGGCCTTCGGTCGCGATTTTGTTTACGGCCAGCCTGATGTTCGCTTTCCTTGCCTTTCTCAACCTTCTCCAGGCATTGATGTCGGGGGCTCTCATCGGTTTGGTGTTCACGTTCTTGATGGGTTGGGCTGCCTTGGGCTCGGGCCGTCGTGCCGTGTTCCACTGGCATCCGGTTTACCGGTCGGGTTACCACAACACCAATCCGCTCACATCCTTCGACCTCCAGGACGGGGAAATGTTGGCGGCATGTCCAACGTGTCTTGCTGTGCTGGCCATACGCCCGGCGATGTTGGGTCAAGCCGACAAGTGCCCCCATTGCGGAAACGGTTTGGTGAGTAAAGAACTCCTTGCTCGGCACGGTGGGCAAGAAGAGTGACCAATTCTCCTTGAATTTCATCAAAGGAGGCTTCATGAAGGGAAGCGGACACGCACCTCTAACGGAGGCTTGCCATGTCGTCCATCCATGACCGACTTCAACAATTGTTGGACGGTGATTTGGACCCGTCGGAAATCGCCGATGACCCGACCCTCGTGAGTCTTGCAGATCGCCTCTACGGCATCAAAATCACTGCTGTCCAGCCGGTAAAGCCGCGTGACGCCCTTGCTTCTGTCCCCGTCAGTGCTTCAGTGACGGAAGTAGCCCCTCCGACCGACATGCTCGTTGAGGTCATCGCTCCGGTCGTCAATGTTGAGCCGAACCTACCGCTTCCGAACATGGCTCAGCCCAATCTTGAGATCCCTCCTGTACCTTCCACGAAAGGAAGCCCGTTGCGATGGGTGGCTGGAGGCGGATTGCTCGTCGTGGTCCTCAACGTGTTCGGCATGTTTTCGTCCTTGTTCGAAAGCACGTGCTCAACCGGAATTGGAGCCTGCAGAGGCCCTGAGCAAACTCGAATCAACCTCTTGGACATCACCAAGGTGGGAGAATCCGACGGATGGTCCTACTCCGTACTCTCCGACAGCATGAGCGGTTTGGGCGGGACTGCGGGCGGCATCGGCATTCCTGACCTTGTGGCCTTCGTCACTTTCCTCATCGCCTTCATCGTGCTCAACAAGCGGAAGTGATGCCCGTGTCCCCAGAGGGTCTTCTTTCCGAAGCCATCGCCTACATCGGCATGCTGAGCATCTTGCTTGCTTTCTTGCTTGAAACCAGAAACGTGCTCCATAGCAAGCAACCGATTTACTTGGTGATGATGGCCTTTGGTTCAGGGCTCTTGGGTGTTCGGGCGTTCCTGATCGAAGAATGGGCGTTTTTTGTGCTTGAAG